>CAYTVN010000043.1:0-15194 GCA_964441655.1 uncultured Verrucomicrobiota bacterium
CGGTGAAGGCCGTTTTGGCCGCGTCATCCAGCTTGGCCACGGCGGCTTTCAGCTCTTCGTCGAACACTTCCTGTGATTTGCCGCTGTGGGTCTGGTGCTGGGTGAGGTCGAAGTCGCTCCGGGCCGCGATGCCCTCCAGCTCCTGGATGCCGAAGGGGAAGGCAAATTGAATGTCCACGCAGGCGCGCGCGTAGTGGGCCAGCTCGTCCGCCGGCTGCCAATACTGAACCAGCGACTCCATGGGCAGACCGATGGAGCGGTACCACGACAGGCGCTGCTCCACCCAATATTTGTGCCAGACTTCCCAGCCCCAGCCGGCCTGCGGGGCGCCGGTCAAGTCCGGCTGGTCGGCCAGCGATGTCACCTTGCCACAGATCAGCTCCACCGCCTCGTCGGGCCGGATGAAGAATTCCAGCTCCATCTGTTCGAACTCGCGGGAACGGAAGGTGTAGTTGCGCGGATTGATTTCATTGCGGAAGGCTTTGCCGATCTGGCATACGCCGAACGGAACCTTCTGGCGCGCGGTATCCAGTACGTTCTTGAATTGCACAAAGATGGCCTGGGCCGTTTCCGGCCGCAGGTAGGCCACGTTGTCTTCGCTCTCCACCGGGCCCACATAGGTCTTGAACATCAAGTTGAAGCGGCGCGGCTCCGTCTTTTCGCCGTGGCATTCGGCCACGCATTTGCTGGGTTTCTGGGGGCAGGGGGTGTCCTTGAGCTGGTCCGCCCGGAAACGGCCCTTGCAGGTTTTGCAGTCCACCATGGGGTCGGCAAAGGTATCCACGTGACCGGAGGCCTGCCAGATTTTCGGGTGCATGATGATGGTGGCGTCCAGGCCCACCACATCCTCGCGCTGGCGGGTCATGTAGCGCCACCACAGCTCCCGCACGTTGCGTTTCAACTCGGAACCGAGCGGGCCGTAGTCCCAGAAACCATTGATACCGCCGTAGATTTCAGACGATTGAAAGATGAACCCGCGCCGCTTGCACAGCGAGGTCAGGGTTTCCATGAAGGCTTTGCTGGTTTTGTCGTTGGGGTCGCTCATAAGGGCTCGCAGAATGGGGTGCCGGGGCGGGGGGCGTCAAGACGAGACCGCCCGCCGGACGGGTCCGGCGGGCGGTGAAAGTCGGCAGGTTCGGTCGACTAGCGGTAGCGCAAGGCGCGCAGCGCTTGCTTGTCGTTGGGTTCAACCGGGAAGTTGCCTACGATCTTCATACGGAAGAAGACTTCCGATACGGGCGCGGTGATCAGGGCATCGTAGAGGTCGTAGGGAACGGCGCGATAGACCAGTTCCGTGCCATTGGCGAGGGTGATCTTGAGGATCTTGCCCGCCGCATCATAGGAGGCTTCCTTGAGGGTCTGGTTTTTCTCGGGGAAGGAAAACCGACCGTCCTGGGCCGGGTCTTCCATGACCGCACCTTCTTCTCCGGCGGCAGCTTCACCGGTTCCCTCGGCGACCGCACCGACGGCGACTGCGCCCGTGGCGGCGGCCGCTACTTCGGTCGAACTTTCCGGGAGGGTCGCACCATCGGCAGGAACCGCGGCTGGTTCGGTGACCGCGCCGTCCGCCGGAACCGTACCTTCGGGGGTCGCGGCGACCTGGCTGGCGGCGGCTTCCGCGGCGGCCTGGGCGTCGGCCAGAGCCTGCTTGGCGCCTTCCAATTCCTGTTCCAGGCTTGCGATTTTCTCCGCGCTGGAGGTTTTAAGAGCCGCCAACTCGTCGCTGGTCGATTTGAGCAGCGCGGTCTGGGCGTCCGCCTTGGTCTTCACTTCGGTGGCCATTTCGGTGGACTTGGTTTCCAGGTCCGTCACTTGCTGCTCCAGCGCGGTGACTTTGGCCTGGGCATCAGCCAGCGCCTGTTTCTGGTCCGTGGCTGCCTTGTCCAGGGTGGCCCAGGCGGTGGTCCAGTCCACCGGAGTATTGGTGTCGGCGGACAGCGAGACACCGAGGGCGGTGGCGAGCGCGCTGGCGGAATCCTTGAACTGGGCCACCTTGGCCTGCTCGGCGGACTTGCCGCTCCACATGAGGCCGGTGCCAGCCAGGCCGACCACGGCCAGCACGCCGGCTACGATGAGTCCAATGAGGGAACTGTTGATCTTCTTGGCGGTGGGCGCGGTCACGGGTCTCTGCGGCGGACGATAGACGGTCGGAGGCATGAACGAATCTCCTAGTTAAGATTGTGCACGAGTCTAGGGGGGGCGGTCGCGATGCGCAAGTCCGCAATGGCGCAGCCGGAGGTTGTGTCAATCCGCGCCGGGCGGCTATAGTGTGCCCCGCGTATGTACCGGCTCATCTTTCTAAATGGCGCGTTAAAGGGACGGCGGGTGGCCGTTCAGCAGGGCTCCCTGCTGATCGGACGTGATCCGTCGTGCCAGCTGGACCTGCAGGATGATGAAAAAGTCTCGCATCAGCATGCCGTGCTGGAGCAGCGCGGGGACGAGGTCTGGATCAAGGATCTCGAATCGCTGAACAAAACCGAGGTGAACGGGCAGGTGATACAGGAAGTCTGCCTGAAACCCGGCGATCGCATCGAAATCGGCCGCACCCAGCTCGAATTCCAACTCATCGAGGCTGCGGCGGGGGGCAGTCGTCGCCGGGTCAGCCAGGTGCAGGTGTTGACCTTTGTGGCCATCGGCCTGGTCTTTGCTGTGCAGGGTCTGTTCATGTTCATACAGTTCGCCCGCGGGCCGGTGCAGGTGCCTGCGAATGCATCCGACGCCGGGCTCACCACCAACGGGTTGGAGCCTGATTTGCAGCGAGCCCTTGCCTTGCGGGAAGGCGCGACGGGCGAGGAGGGCGTCACCACGGGCGCCACCGCGTCGGTTCAATCCGAGGTGGCGGAATTGCGGGCCGCAGTGGCGGGCTTGCGGGAGCAGTTGGGAGGCATGGATTCGCCGGCGGCTGACCCGACGGGCACGGTGGCGGTGGTTACGGGTGAGGTGGCTCGGGTGGAGACGGTCGCGCCGGAACGTTCCGTCACGGGTGCGGTGGCCGGGGTGGAGAGCGATGAGTTCCCGGTGCGCGAGGCGCCGCCGCCTTTGATTGACGTGCCGGAGGAAGTCCCGTCGCGGCCGGTGGAGAGCGATCCGCTGGTGGAACGCGCCAAGCAATTGCTGGAACTGGCCCAGCAGGATATTGCCCGTTCCAATCTGACCGGCGCGGACCAACTGCTGGAGCGCATTCAAGTCATGGCGCCCGACTTTCTGCCCGCGTACATTGAACGCGCCAAGTTGTATGAAAAGCGCGCCATGCTGAACAAGGCGGGCGAACAATGGGCCCTCATCATGGAGCGCAGCAAGGGCACCCCCCTCTACGCCACCGCGGCGGCGGTGCGCCAGCGCCTGGCCCAGGCGGAGGTCGCGGTGAGTACAACACGCAAAACGCTGGATGAACGGCCGATCCCCTCGAAGCTGCCGCGACGCCTGCGCATCATGTCTGTGGATCGCGAACGATTCCCGGAGGGCAAGGAGTTTGACGAGATGCGGCTGGTGCGGGTGAATATGAAGGCCCGGCCCGGCGAAGGTGAAATCGAAGTGGATCAGGTGGAGGTCCGGGTAACCTTCTATGACCGGATCATCGGCACCGGCCTGGTGGAGCCGACGGGTGGCACGGTGCCGGATAAACCCTTGCAGCCGGAAGGGCCTTGGCAGGGCGGGGAATCACGCTCCCTGACCGCGACGTATATTCTGAAGAAGGGCTACCGACTGGAGGAGCAGCAACGCACGGGCCAGAAGCGTATCTACGAAGGCTACCGGGTGCAGATTTTTTACCAAGGCGAGTTGCAGGATGAGGATGCCCAGCCGCGCACGCTGCTGAAGGTGACTATTCCGGAGCCGGTGATCGCCCCCGAACAACCGGTGCCGCGCTAGTCAAACCCCTACGACGACAGGACGACCATGAATATCGCACTCGTGGGTGGCAAGGGCATGCTGGGCAGTGATCTGGTGGACGCGTGCGCGCGGAAGGGGTGGACGCCCATTCCGCTGGATCTTCCCGAGTTGGATATCACGCAGGCCGCAGGGCTGGCGGAGGCATTCCCGGCGTGTGATGCCGTCATTAACTGTGCGGCGTTCACCCGGGTGGATGATGCGGAGAAAGAGCGAGATATCTGCTGGCGCATCAATGCCGACGGGGCCGGCAATGTGGCCCGGGCCTGCGCGGCGCGCGGATTGCCCCTGATCCATCTCAGCACGGACTATGTGTTCAATGGACGCAAAGGCTCGGCCTACGTGGAAGGCGATCCGGTGGAACCCTTGAATTATTACGGGGCCAGCAAGCTGGAGGGTGAACGCCAGGTCCTGTCCGCCCTCGGGGGCGCCGTGGTCGTGCGCACGCAATCGCTGTTTGGCCTGCGTGGACGCAGCTTCATCCGCGCAATTCTGAACCAGCTCCAGCAGGGCAAGACCGGTCTGCGGGTGGTGGCCGATCAGATTTCGTCGCCCACTTTTACGCCTCATCTGGCCGATGCCTTGCTGCGCCTGGTCGAGGTGAAGCCGCCAGCGGGCATCATCCATGTGGCCGCGCGCGGCCATTGCTCGTGGTGGGAATTCGCGGGCGCCATCGTGGAGCGGGTCAAGCCCGGCATTCAAATTGAAAAACTGAGCACGGCCGACTTGAATTATCCCGCCTTGCGTCCGGCTTATTCCGTGTTGGACACCACGCGCTACTCCGCGCTGGCCGGCCGACCCATGCCGACGTGGGAGGAGGGGCTGGACGCCTATCTTGCCGCCGACCCGGTGGCGCAGGCGCTGCTGAAGGCGTGATGAGCAGATTTCGCGCTGCGCATGCGGCGAGAGCGGCGGCGAGACGCTAGAGCGTAATGAACACCACTGTACAATAGCCTCTCGCAGGGCCGCAGGGGTGGAATTTCGAAAGTGCCTTCCTACCTTTTCTTGTTTTTCTCGCCAAGTCGCCAAGAACGCCAAGAAATTTGGGTGTCAGCCCTTTTCGATCCCGATTCCGATAGCGATACCGACCCCGATGCGGAGGTGACGAAGCCCATCGGCGTCGGGGTCGGAATCGGGTTTCGGTATCGAGTCTCTTTCAACCTGCAACCTGCAACATGAAACTTGCAACGCTTCTCCATCCCCCGGTGAAGCGCCTTTGCGAGATGAAAAATCACGGCTACAGATCAATTTGATCTGCTCTAATACTTGGGCAGGGTGGGGTCGATCTGGTCCGACCAGGCCAGCGTGCCGCCCGCCAGGTTGCGGAGGCGCGTGAGGCCTTTTTGCTCGAGGAACTGCAGCGCCCGCGCGCTGCGCCCGCCGGACCGGCAGTAGCACACGATTTCGCGGTCAGCCGGGATTTCCTTCCAGCGGGCGGGGAGTTCGCCCAACGGGATGAGTACGCCGCCGGGCAGGGCCCCCAGGGCGTATTCGCGGGGTTCCCGCACATCGAGCAGGAACAGATCGCGACCTGACTCCAGTTCTTTCTTCAAGGCAACGACGGTGATTTCTTTCATGGCGGCAGGAGAGGCTCCCGGGTTGGTGGTGGCGCAGTGGTTGGCAATTTCGGTCAGGGTGGTGATGGTGGGATGTGTACCGCACACCGGGCAGGCCGGATCGCGGGTCAGCTTCATCTCGCGGAAGTGCAGGCCGAGCGCATGGTAGAGTACCAGACGCCCCACCAGTGAATCGCCCGCACCCACGATCAATTTGATGGCCTCGGTAGCCTGCACCAGCCCGATCACGCCCGGTAAAACGCCGAGCACGCCGCCCTCCGCGCAATCCGGCACCGCTCCCGGCGGGGGTGGCTCCGGGTACAGGCAGCGATAACAGGGTCCGCGCGCCGACCAGAAAACCGAGGCCTGGCCTTCGAAGCGGAAAACCGAACCGTACACGTCGGGCTTGCCCAGCAATACGCAGGCATCGTTGATCAGGTAGCGGGCGGTGAAGTTGTCCGTGCCGTCCACGATGATGTCGTAGGAGGCCATGCGAGTCCGGGCATTCGCCGCGGTCAGATGCTCCGGGATGGCGTCCAATTCAATGAGCGGATTCAGGCTGTGCAGGCGGTCGCGCGCGGCGTCAGCTTTGGGCCGGCCTACATCGCTTTCGCCATAGAGTACCTGGCGCTGCAAATTGGATCGATCCACCGTGTCGCCGTCCATCAAACCCAGACGGCCCACACCCGCGGCGGCCAGGTAGAGTGCGCACGGTGAACCCAGTCCGCCCAATCCAATCACCAACACGGAGGCCTTTTTCAGGCGGAGCTGGCCGGCGGTGCCCAGTTCCGGAAGCAGCAGGTGCCGGCCGTAGCGGGCTTGCTCGTCCGCAGTGAGAGTGGGGCTGAGCGGTGGCATATCCGGGGCGGATGGCGTGGTTGGTTACACCAATCGTACTTTGGACTTCTCGGGTGGGGGCGGGGTGGTGGCGGCTCCGCTGGCGTCGGTTTGCAGTTGGCGGAGCCGGATGTAGCGGTCGTTCAAATCGCGGTAGGAGCGCACCACGTCCACGTGGGTGTGTTCCAGCGCCGTCAGCCGGGCGCGCGACTCCTCCAGTTCGCTCCGTACTTTCTGCGCAACTTCGTGGGCACTGTCCAATTGCAGGTTCAGGTCCTTGATCACCCGGGCATGCGCAACCTCCGCGGCAGCCAGTTCATCGCTCTTGTCGTTCAGCTTGCCCAGCAGCCGGTCGTAATTGTGGGATAGTTCGCGGTACGATTGCAGGAGGGTGACCGCGTCCACCGTGCCATCCGCCATCTGAATTTTGTCCAGGGTGTTCCCCTTGGCCTGCAGTTCCGAAATCCTGGCCGTGGCCCGTTCCAGTTCCTTCTGTAGGCGCTGGATTTCGGAGTCCGCCGCCGGCCGCGCGGCCTGTTCCAGTTCGGCGATGCGTTTTTCGGCGCGGGTCAGGGCCGCCCGCAGACTGGTCAACTCGGGGTCCGGCGTCGGCGGCCGATTTTCCAGCGCGAGAATGTGCGCCTGGGCCTGGGACAAGGCGGCGCGTGCATGCGCCACCTGATCCACGGCTTCCGGCGTGGTCTGGGCCAGCAGCGCGGGCAGCACGGCCTCTGCCACCGTACACACCGTCCCGTTGCTGATGTGCTGAACCGCTTGATGGGGAGGCGCCGTACCGTCGCGCGCCAACTCGGCCAGCGCCATGACATGGACCGGACCAAAGCGTTCCCCATCCCCCAGGTCCAGCAGCCATTCCATGCGCAGCTCCGGCAAGGTGGGGGCCGCCTGCCAGGTTTGCTGGTCGCGGGATACCTCATCGCTCGGCACAATGCGCCCGCTGGCCGCCCACGCCATCAGCTGGTCCAGCGTGACGGGACCGTAAACCGCTTTATCCGATTTGCGCAGGTACCAGTTCATGTGGGGAAGCCGGGGGTCGCTCAGGGCGCGGGGATAAAAAGTTTCTGGCCGATCTTCAGATTCGAAGGATTGGCGATGTTGTTGGCGTCGATGATGTCTTTGGTTCGCGCGTTGTAGGCGGCGGCGATGGCGGACAAGGTCTCGCCCTGGGCCACTACGTGTTCATAGCCTTCCTGGGTGGCGGTGCGTTTGCCCTGGTTGGCCGCGGGCTTGGCCGTGCCTGAGCGGGCGCCGCCCGAGGAGGCGACCAGGGCGGCGATCTTGGAGGAGAGCGTGTCGATGATCTCCTGGCGGTCGCGCTGGCGGGCCGCATCCAGGTTGCGCATCTGTCCGTCAAATGCCGCCAGACGCGTTTGCACGGCTTCCAGGTCGGCGGTACTGGGGCCATGCGGTTGGGCTTGGAGTATTTCCACCGCCCGCTGCAACTGTTCGATGGCGAGGTTGTAGCCTTCGAGGTGGCCTTCCAGGCGGCGGATTTTTTCCTGAAGAATGGCGATATCTTCCTGCTGGGCTGTCTGCTGTTCCTGGACGCCGTAGGTGGCCAGGCATCCGGTGAGCAGCGGGAGCATGCACAGCGCGGCGGCCAGCCGAAGCGAGGTGGTGAGAAAGGTGGTCATAGTGAGTGATTCCTAATGGATAAAAATGGGGCGCTCAAGTAAATACACTATGAGGATGTGGCATCCTGGGGAGTTGACGTCATGACAAAAGATCTGCTGATCAAGAATGCCCGCGTATGGACGGCGGCCGGCGAGCCGGTGCTGGAACGGGGCAGTGTGCTGGTACGCAAGGGGCGCATCGCCAAAGTGGGCCGCTTTACCGCCCGCGCCGACGTCACGGTGGACGCCGATGGCCAGCTCCTGATGCCGGGCCTCATCCAGGGTCACATCCATTTGTGCCAGACCATCTTTCGCGGGGCGGGTGAGGACATGCCCCTGTTGCCCTGGTTGCGCCACGTGGTCTGGCCACTGGAGGCCGCCCACGATCCGGATTCGATTCGCGCCTCCGCCTTGCTGGCCTGCGCCGAGATGATCCGCGGCGGCACCACCGCCTTCCTCTCCATCGAAACCGTGCGCCACACCCACCATGCGGTGAAGGCGGTACATCAGGCGGGCCTGATGGGCGTCGTCGGTCATTGCCTGATGGATATGACGGGTGGCTATAAACCGTTGTCCGTGGATGTGAATGACGCCCTGGATGAAGTGGATGAACTGGTGGATACCTGGGGCGGGCACGACCGCATCAAGATCGGCGTGGCCCCCCGCTTCGCCCTCAGTTGCTCGGGCAAGAATATGCGCAAGGCCGCTGATCACGCCCGGGCGCGCGGCCTGCTGCTGCACACCCACGCCTCCGAACAGGTCGCGGAAATCGACCTCGTGCTGGAGCGCACCGGCATGCACAACATCCGTTATCTGGACTCCGTGGGCCTCTCCGGGTCTGACGTATGCTTGGCTCACTGCGTGCACACCCAGGCCGATGAACGGCATCTTTTACGCGATACCCAGACCAAGGTGCTGCATTGCCCCTCCGCCAATCTGAAGCTGGCCTCCGGCATCGCGCCCATCCCCGAATACCTCGACATGGGCATCACGGTGTCCATCGGGGCGGATGGCACCCCGTGCAACAACCGGCTCGATCAGTTCATGGAGATGCGCGAGGCCGGCCTGATGCAGAAAATCCGGCTGGGCGCGGAAGCTTTACCCGCCACCGATGTGGTGCGCATGGCCACCGAGGGCGGCGCGAAAACCCTGGGCTGGGAAAAGGAAATGGGCACGCTCGAGGTGGGCAAACGCGCCAACATGATCCTGGTCAACCAGGACAGCGTACACACCATTCCGTCCACCAACCCCGCCACCAACGTGGTCTATTCCAACGTGGCCTCTGATGTGCTGATGACCATCGTCAACGGCGAGATTCTCTACGAGGACGGCGAACTCACCACCATTGACGAGGACAAGTTGAAGGACGATGTCCGCCGCCAGTGGAAGAAACTGGTGGAACGCGCCGGTCTGGGCTGAATCATCGCGTAGCACCCGGAGACGCCGTGAGCCGGATTAACCGCAGCTGAACGCTGATGCACGCGGATGGCCGGAATAAGCACCCGGAGGGGCAACGTCCGTGTTGCCCGAATTCGACCCGGTGCGCTTAACCACAGTGGGGCACATAGGTATCGGCTTTACAACGCCCATTTCCGCGAGCACCACCTGTAGCTCCGGCCTTCCGTCGCCGAAAGATTCCCCGAGCCCGGTGCAAAAAGTTCCAACGATTGGAAATTGGCCCGCGGGCGACTTCCAACGATTGGAACTTTTAAATGAAATCGAAATATGCGCGCAACATCATGACCAATAATGACATGCGACGATTTGTCAAATGTCAAGACTCGACCCCGCGTGCCCTCGGATGATGCGGAGGGCTGTAGTCCTTTCCTTCGCTTCGGTCCTGTTCTCCGTCATTATGATGCTTGTTTGGGTCACTCATCGCGATCTCCTTCTCTTGTTGCCGAACCTCGTGGTTGGGCGTTCCTCATGTACTGCTTTCTTCCGAGAGCATCTCAACGCATTCAATGTCACGCTTGATAATGTCCCTAATGCTTTTCGGGATAGAAGTGTGCCACCGAGATATCCAGGAGTCAGAAGTGTGTGCCTTCCGCCAAAGGGTCGCGAATACTTTCTCGGCTGCGTTCGACTGCTTCCGGTCGGTGGTACGAACCATTATTGGCTCATCGTTCTCGGGGAATCGGAAGAAGTACACAATGCTGCCATTCAAGACCCCAAACATGTCGCATGAGATGCCTATTCGCTCCACCTCTGGTTGAAGATCAACGACACTGAGTACGTGTGGGTGGAAGCCTAATGCTTCGTGTCTCTTGAGAGTGCGGTACATTGCTAAGAAACGAATCGGATCATGGACCTCAGGGCCAATTACAAATATCCGCCGAACATCGCCTCCTCGCTTGAGAAACCGCATCAGCTTGGCTTCATATGGCAGGAAGATGTGAGGAGTAGTCCAGAATCGAAGTGTCTCCCCATAGGTCGCCGCATTAAGCACGCCATTGCCTGTCAGCCAATTGTCCACATGTTCGTAAAACGTATAGTAATCCACGATGTCGGTAATGTGCGCCGGATGATGTGCGAAGTCGGCAGAGAAGTATCCGAGGAGAGCCTTTCGGTGTAGGCGTCGGCGCATGGGTGCGACAAGCGGCATGCCTATTCTCGCTATAAGCGATTTTGCGTCCTCGTACATCCCTTCAGTTGGTAAGTCAGGAATCATATCTTTCTCCGCACAACGTCGGTGGTGAGGGGCGCGAACCCGCCGCGGGTTCGCGTACCTCTCCACCACCTTGTTAGGCCCTATATTCTTTATGCGACGAGGGCTTGAACCGTGGTTCGGCGGATTTGGACAGGATCCGCCATGAGAACACCTGGTACTGGTACTGTTTCGGATTCTCGGGATACTGCTGCGCTTCCTCCATCGTTATGCGTGATGGGAATAGTACATCTTGGTATTGCACGAAGAGGTCTTTGTAAACGGCAACTCTATCCCTCTGGGGATTGTCGACCCGCAATCTGGCAGTCTTTCGCGCATCGAGTTTGAGGAGTGGGCGATGTTTCCCATTTCTTGTTGGGGCACCAAGAAATGCTTTGGAGGTGAATAGCTTGCGCAGGTATTTTGTACGTCCAGCAAGTACAAAGAAGGCGTCTGCCTTCGTCGCGTGCGCGATGAGTTCCAGGCGCAGCAAATCCCAAATAATGTCCGACGCGCTGAGCAACGTTGGGCCAACCCATTTGGTCTCAATGACGCAAAGTGGAGTCGGCCAAGTCTTGACGACAGCAAAATCTACTTCCGGTCTTCGGCCTGGGCCTGTCTTTGCGGGCGCAAGGATCGGGTGTAAGAATTCTGAGTGAACATTTGCACCATAAACCGATAGAAGAATGTTGGATACCGCCGTGGATAAATACCTCTCGTTGAATACGCCTGATCGATTACACTGGAATTCATACAACAGCCAACCGGCTATACCTTCTGCAAGTTTCCTCGATGTATCCATAGTGGTCTTCTCCTGGCCTAACAGTTCTTCTGCGTCTCAAATATTCTGGTTTTGCTAGCTGGCTGGGTGATAGGCGTCAGTCAAATTCAATATCTGACCTGTTTGCGTGATTCGATGATGCTTTGCGGGCGATACGTGATGGGTGATAGGCGTCATGACGCCTATGGGCATAGGCCGGTCGGTTGGCTCCGGCGGTTGCTCTGATGTTGTTTTCCTCATTCGCACGGGACCTCTGTACCGCGTGTCGCGAGCAGGGTCAGGATAGGGTCGGGCGATGGGCGGCGCAAGGCGGAATGGCGGATGGTGGATGGCGGATTTCGGATGGGGGCGGGGCGTCGAATTCACCCCCCCCCCATACCTCTCCGCGCACCTTTGTGCCCTCTGTGGTTCAAATCCTAGGCGAGCTGCTTTAAGACCTGTTTCCAGAGCCCGAGTGCCTGGTCCACCAACTCATCCGTGTGGGCGATGGAGAGGAAGCTGACCTCGAAGGCGGAGGGGGGCAGGTACACGCCGTCCTTCAACAGGGCGTGGAACATCTTCACGTAGAGATCCTTGTTGGTCCGCATCACGTCGTCGAAATCGTGGATGATATGTTCGGCGAAGAAGATGGAGAAGATGCTGCCGAGTTGCGGGATCTGGACCTTCAGCCCGGCGGCAGCGGCGGCCGACGTCAGTTCGTTCACCAGTCGTTGCGTGCGCTGCTCCAGCTCCGCGAACGGATTCAGCTTTTCCAGCGTGCGCAGATTGGCCAGGCCCGCCGCCACAGAGACCGGGTTCCCGCTCAGGGTGCCCGCCTGGTACACATCGCCCAGCGGGGCCAGCCGTTCCATGATGTCGGCCCGCCCGCCAACCGCGCCCACCGGCATGCCGCCGCCGATGGCCTTGCCCAGGCAGGTCAGGTCCGGCTTTACGCCGCACAGGTTCTGGTAACCGCCGAAACAGAAGCGGAAGCCGGAGATCACTTCGTCAAAAATCAGCACGGCGCCGCAGCGATCCGCCTGTTCGCGCAGGACGGCGAGGAAACCGGGATCGGGCAAAATGAGTCCCACGTTGGCAGCCACCGGTTCCACGATGATGGCGGCCAGTTGGTCGCCGTGTTCGCGGACCAGCGCCTCCACGTCCTCGCGGTGATTATAACGAGCGACCAACGTGTCCTTGGCACAACCCTCGGGCACGCCCGCGGAGGAGGCCGAGGCCACGCCCGCCACCCCGCTGCCCGCCTTGACCAGCATGGCGTCGGAATGGCCGTGGTAGCACCCGCTGAACTTCAGGATGCGGTCGCGTCCGGTAAACCCGCGGGCCACCCGGATCGCGGTCATGCACGCTTCGGTGCCGGAGCTGACCAGGCGAACGCGCTCCAGGGACGGCACAGCCCGTTTCAGCAGTTCCGCCAGCTCGATTTCCGCCTCCGTGGTCACCGCATAGCTCATGCCGCGGGCGGCTGCCTGCGCAATGGCCTCCACCACCGCGGGGTGGGCATGGCCGAGGATCAGCGGACCGAAGGACAGACAGAAATCAATGAGCCGTCGCCCATCCACCGTGTAGAGAAACGCCCCTTCCGCGCGCTGGGCAAAAATGGGATCGCCACCCACCGAGCGGAACGCACGGACCGGACTGTTGACGCCGCCCGGCATGGCAGCCAGGGCACGGGCTTTGAGGGATGTATTCATAAAGTTAACCACGGATGAACACTGATGCACACGGATTGGGATGGATTTCTGTGTCTAATTTTATGCCAA
Source organism: uncultured Verrucomicrobiota bacterium (assembly GCA_964441655.1). Lineage (GTDB taxonomy): Bacteria > Verrucomicrobiota > Kiritimatiellia > CAIVKH01 > CAIVKH01 > CAYTVN01. The sequence goes on from CAYTVN010000043.1 coordinate 13,101, forward strand.
CCCATCCGTGTTAATCCGTGTCCATCTGTGGTTGTAACATCAGTGCCGGAAGTGGCGCATGCCGGTGAAGGCCATGGCGATGCCGTATTGGTCGCAGGCGGCGATGACTTCCTCGTCCTTCTTGGAGCCGCCCGGTTGAACGATGAAGCGCACTCCGGCCGCCGAGGCGTGCTCGATGTTGTCCGCGAAGGGGAAGAAGGCGTCGGAGACCAGCACGCATTCGCCCAGGACCTGGTCCCGGAAGGCATTGGCCGTGGTGCCGTACGCACCTTTTTTCTCGAATAAGGCGCGGATATTTTCCTCCGCACGCGGCACCGCCAGCTTGCGCAGCGAGTCCACCCGGTTGGGCTGGCCCGCGCCCATGCCGAGCAGCATGAATTGGCCGGTCTCGTATTCGCGCACCAACACGATGGCGTTCGACTTGACGTGTTTGCACACGCGGATACCGAATTCGGCCAGCAATTTCTTGTCCTCGGGGAAGGAGGCCGCGGTGGGGGTCATCCATTGCTCGGACAGGCCGAGGTCGCGATCCTGCACCAGCAGTCCGCCGTTGACCTGGCGGATGGCCTGCCCGGGGCGCCCGGCTTCCAGCGGACGGTGCAGCTTCAGGATGCGCAGCTGCTTGCTCTTGGCCCGCAGAAAGTCGAGGGCGGCCGGCTCGTAGTCGGGCGCGATCAGCACCTCGATAAACCGGTTGGCGGTGAGTTGGGCGGTGGGCAGGTCCACCGTTGTGGTGACGGCGATCACGCTGCCGAAAGCGGATACCGGGTCGCCCGCCCACGCGGCTTCAAAAGCCTCGGCCAGGGTTTTACCGGTGGCGAAACCGCAGGGATTGCTGTGCTTGATGATGGCCACTCCGGGCCGGCCGACCAGCTCCCGCACCGCTTCCAGGGCGGCGTCGCCGTCCAGGAAGTTGTTATAGGACATCTCCTTGCCGTGCAGGATTTCCGCGTGGGCGATGCAGGCTTCGTTGGCCAGCGGGTCACGGTAAAACACGGCATTCTGGTGCGGGTTTTCTCCGTAGCGCAGGGTTTCCCCGCCATCGCGCACGCAGATGAACGGCGCGGCTTTTCCGCCCGCAGCGCCCTGGCTGGCCAGGTAGGCGGCGATGGCGCCATCGTAGCGGGCCTGCTGGGCGAACACCTTGAAGGCTAGCTCGCGGCGCAGCTCCGGGGTGGTGTCGCCGCCGTTGGCCTGGAGGCTCTCCAACACCCGCGCGTAATCCGCGGGATTGGTGACCACGGTGACAAAGGCATGGTTCTTGGCCGCCGAGCGCAGCATGGTGGGGCCGCCGATATCAATGTTCTCGATGGCGTCGTGGAAGGAGACGTCCGGCTTGGCGACCGTGGCTTCAAAGGGATAGAGGTTCACGCACACTAGGTCGATGGGGGACAGGTGGTGCTGCTTCATCACCGCTTCGTGTTCGGCGTTGCCCCGCAGGTACAACAAACCGGCGTGCACCTTGGGATGCAGGGTCTTGACCCGTCCGTCCAGCATCTCGGGGAACCCGGTGAATTCCGACACGTCGGTCACCTTCAGCCCGGCCGCCTTCAGCGCCTTGGCCGTGCCCCCGGTGGAGAGCAGTTCGATGCCCAGCCCCGCCAGCCCGCGGGCAAACTCCACCAGCCCCGCCTTGTCCGAAACACTCAACAATGCACGTTGTATTTTCATAAGTTCACAACCACGGATGAACACGGATTGACACGGATGTTTAGAGGACGATGCGTTCCCACTCCAACCTTGGTTTGGAGAAATTGATGATCAAGCCAACTCGAAGCCCGGTGACCCGGAGATAGTTGATCATTTGGCCTCTTTCTTGATCTGAGATATAATCAACAACCTTGGTGTCAACAATGACAGTGTCGAATGCGATTAGATCGGGGATATACAAGCCGACCTCTCGACCTTTGTACATAACATCAAAAGAAGGTTGCTGCCGACAGGGGATATCTCGCAACCCGAATTCAACCATCAATGCGTTTTCATAAGGCTTTTCGTTTAGACCGTGCCCCAACTCGTTGAGCACTTCCATGGCGGCGCCAATAATGGCATGCGTCATTTCGGCATGCAGCAGTTTGTCCTCCGCCTTATCCG
>CAYTVN010000044.1:0-14895 GCA_964441655.1 uncultured Verrucomicrobiota bacterium
GGGTGGTCGGCTCGTCCATCAGCAATAGATTCGGCGGATCGAGCAGCAGACGCGCGAGCGCCAGCCGACTTTTTTCGCCGCCGCTCAGCACCGAGACGGACTTGAACACATCATCGCCGGTGAACAGAAACGAACCGAGCACGGTGCGGATGGTCTGCTCGGGCACCGGCTGCGGCAGGTCGCTGGCCGCCTGCAACACGGTGTGGTTCGGATTCAGCATTTCCACCCGGTATTGCGCGTAGTAGCCAACCTTCACGTTCAACCCCAGCTCGCGCACGCCTTTTTGTACCGGCAACGCACCGGCCAACAGCTTGAGCAGCGTGGATTTGCCCGCGCCATTGGGCCCCAGCAGCACCAGGCGCTGGCCGCGCTCCAGCTCGAAATTCATCCCGCGGTACACCTCGGTCGCGCCGTACGCGTGGTGAATGTCCACCAGGGACATCACGCGGCGTCCGCTGCGCGGCGGCTGCGGGAACCGGAAAGACACGCCCCGCCCCTCGTTCTCGGGGGCCTCAATCTTGTCCATACGCTCGATCTGCTTGAGCTTGGACTGGGCCTGTGCGGCCTTGCTGGCCTTGGCGCGGAAGCGGTCCGCGAAGGTCTGCAGCTGCTCGATTTTCTTCTGCTGGTTTTCGTAGGCCGCCTGCAACTGCTCGGCCTGGGCCTCGCGCTGCACCAGGTAGTCGTCGTAGTTGCCGCGGTAGCGCAGCAGGCGCTTCTGGCGGATCTCCACGATGCTGCCCACCAGCTGGTTGATGAACTCGCGGTCATGCGAAATGAGCAGGATGGCGCCCGGATAGCCCTTCAAATACTCCTGCAGCCAGCGCAACGCCTCCAGGTCGAGGTGGTTGGTGGGCTCGTCCAGCATGAGCAGGTCGGGCTGTTGCACCAAGAGGCGCGCGATGTAGGCGCGCATGACCCAGCCCCCGCTCATGGCCTTGGCCGGGCGCTCGAAATCGCGATCGCGAAAGGCCAGCCCGCGCAGAATAGTCTTGGCCCGCGGCTCCAGCTGGTAGCCGCCCAGCTCCTCGAATCGCGCCATCACCTCGTGAAAATCCTCGGACTCGGCATCGTGCCCGGCCTCGAAGCCGCGCAGGCGCCGCTTCAGTTCCACCACCTCCGGGGTGATTGAGGTCGCGAGCTCCAGCACGGTCTCCTCGCCCGCGGGTGCGGTTTCCTGGGGCAGATAGCCGAGGGATGCGCGCCGCTCGATGGAAACGGAACCCTCGTCCGGCGTGTCCTCGCCCAGGATGATGGAGAACAGGGTGGACTTGCCCGCGCCGTTCGCGCCCACCAGGGCCAGGCGGTCGCCACGGTTCACCTGCAACGAGGCGTCCTCAAAGAGCACGCGGTCGCCGAACGACTTGGATAACTTGGCCAGGGTCAACATGGGAGGCGCACGCTACGGGGCGGCGCGCCTGCAAGCAAGTCTTGATCACGGCCGGGGTCTAGCTATGGTGCGCGGCCTATGGCCCTGTTGAGTCTAAAAAATGCGTCGCTGAGTTTTGGCGGACGCCCCCTGCTGGACGAGGTGGAGTTCCATATCGAGCGCGGCGACCGCATCTGCCTGCTCGGTTCCAACGGCACCGGCAAGAGCTCCATGATGCGCATCCTGGCCGGCGAAGCCAAACCGGACCACGGGCAGGTCATCTCGTCGCCCGGCTTCCGGGTGGGCCGGCTCCCCCAGCAGGTGCCCACCCACCTGAAGGGCCGGGTCATCGACATCGTGGCTCCGGAGGAGGACGAGATGGTGCACGGCCCGGGCACGCTGGACGCCCACCAGATGATCTCGCGCCTGAAGCTGGATGCGGAGGCCGACTTTGAAACGTTGTCAGGCGGGACGCGGCGTCGCGTACTGCTGGCCAAGACGCTGATGGGCGAGCCCGACCTGGTGCTGCTCGATGAACCCACCAACCATCTGGATCTGGAATCCATCGCCTGGCTGGAGGACTACCTGCTGCGCACCTGCCGGACCTTTCTCTTTATCACCCATGACCGGGCCTTCCTGCGCCGTCTGGCCAACCGGGTGGTGGAGCTGGACCGCGGACATCTGAGCGATTGGAAATGCGATTACGACACCTTCCTGGTGCGCAAAGAGGAATTCCTGCACGCCGAGGAGCTGGCCTGGAAAGACCTAGATCGCCGCCTGAAGAAGGAGGAAATCTGGGTGCGCCAGGGCGTGAAGGCGCGGCGTACGCGCAGCGTGGGCCGCATCCACGCCCTGCAGCTACTGCGTGCGGAACGCAAGGCCCGCCGGGATCGCCAGGGCACCGTCAACCTGAGCATCCAGGAGGCGGCACGCAGCGGGCAGATGGTACTGAAAGCGGAGGGCGTGAGCTTCGGGTACGACGCCAAGCCGCTGCTGCATCAGTTCAACCTGCTGCTTTCCCGCGGCGACAAGGTGGGCATCCTCGGCCCCAACGGCTGCGGCAAGACCACCCTGCTACGCCTGCTGCTGGAATCGGGCCAGCCCGGCGGACTGCGGCCCACCGGCGGGCGCATCGAACTGGGTACCAATTTGCAGGTCGCCTATTCGGACCAGTTGCGCGGACAGTTGGACGAGGAAAAATCCCTGATCGAAAACATCGCCTCCGAGCGCGACTTCGTGGAGATCAACGGCACCCGCCGGCACGTCATCGGCTACCTGCAGGATTTCCTGTTCGCCCCCGAGCGCGCGCGCCAGCGGGTGGCCACCCTGTCCGGCGGGGAACGCAATCGCCTGCTGCTGGCCCGCCTGTTCGCCCAGCCCTCCAACGTGCTGGTGCTGGATGAGCCCACCAACGACCTTGATCTGGAAACGCTGGATCTGCTGGAGGAGCAGCTGGACGCCTACCAGGGTACCGTGCTGCTGGTCAGCCACGACCGCTCCTTCCTCAACAACGTTGTGACCAGCGTGCTGGCCTTTGAGAAATACCAGATCGAGCAGCCCGCCACCTGGCTGGACGCGGACGCGGGCTGGTTCATCAACGAGTACGTGGGCGGCTACGACGACTGGGCAGCGCAGCGGAAATCTCCACCCACGCCGACCCCGGTGGAAAAGAGCGAAGCCCCGGCCCGCCCGCCGACCCCCTCCAAAAAGCGCATCTCGGACAAGGAGCGACGTGAGCTGGAGGCCTTGCCCGGCCGCATCGAGGCGTTGGAGTCCGAGCAACACCTGCTGCACGTGCGCATGGCGGATCCGGCGTTCTATCGCGGGACGCCCGAAGAAATCGCCGGCGTGCGCAAGCGCTACGAAGACATCATCCCCGAATTGGAAAACGCCTATGAGCGCTGGGGCGAGCTGGAAAAGAAGGCCACCGGTTCTACCGGGTGAGCCGGGCCAACCCCGCGATCAACGCGGCCGCAGGCATACCGGCTGCACGTTCAGGTCACCGACGTAATGGTGTAGTCGTCCACCAGCCCGCCGATTTTCATCTTCAGTCGCTCGCCCTGTTTGCGGCCCATGAGTTGGGCGCCCAGGGGCGATTGCGGGGTGAGCACGAGCACGGTTTTCTTTTCGTGCACCACCTCGGTGCCACCGGCGCTGGGACCGATAAAATAGAGGTTCTGTTCGCGGCGGGTCTTCAGCTCGACCAGGGCGCCCACATCAATGGGATCGGCGGCGTGAACGCGCGTGGCCGTCAGGGCGCCAAATTTGTGCAGGGCGTCCGCCGTCTCCGCCATCTGGCGTGACTGGCCGGCCGCGAGGTAGGACGCCTCCAGTCCGCGCGTGTCGTATTTGTCCTCGGCCTGATTTTCCTCGTCTATCGCTTCCGCGCGGGCGGTGGACGCGGCGTCCGCATAGCGCTCCACTTGCGCGGTCAGCTCGGCCACAATTTTCCGGATCAACGCCGCCTTGTTCATAACCTAGATCTTGCCAGCTTTCGCCAGCGCCTCCCGGCTGAGTTCTACCAGATGCTTCGGGGCGCTGACCTGCGGTTGGCTGCGCGAATAGATCAGATCAATCGGCCCGCCCTCGGTGTGGGCGTTCCAAAAATCCGACGTCACCATGGAAACATGCCGGTGTTCAGCGCCCGCGGCATCGCAATACGAATAGGCGATCCGCCGCCGACTGCGACGCGAACCGCTGCCGCCGGCATATTCCAGTTTCGCCGTCACCACGCCCCTGGTTTCCACGCCATCCGCCACCAGCTGCTTCATCTGGAATCCACGCCGCACCACGGCGAATATTCCATAGCCAATCAGCACCAGCGGCAACCCCAAATAAAGCCATAGCGAGTTCATGCCGCCAGTTAACCCGAACATTGCATCGTTTGCGATGCACTATTCGGGTTAACCCTGTGCACCGCGTGGTGGCAAGCGCGTCCGGACGCTGTGTCCCATCCGCCACGGCGTGTGTCGTCCACGCCACACCGGCGACCCCGGACCGGTCGGCCACGCCGCCGCGCCCCCTGCTATGCACATGGGTCTTACTCACGCATTCACAAGCACCTGCAACGCACCACTGCAACAACGCGCGGCGGCGCGGCGATTTGGCATCCTTTGTGCATAGCTTGGAAGAGCATGCATACGACATTCCCAGGAATTTCACTCCTGTGCGAAGGATCGGAGGTTGCCATGACAGGCGGATCGGGCTCGGTGGAAAAAAATACGGTATTGATTTTGGATGATGTGGAGGCGGTGGCCAATCTGCTTCACAAGGTGGCCAACAAGGAGCATTTGGCCGTCATCAAGACGTATGGCAATGCGGATGCCCTGAGCGCTTTGGAAGAACCCGGCCTGATCAAAAAACTGAAGGTCGCCTTCCTTGACTTGATGGTGGGCACGGAGTCCGGACTGGTGGTCTACCGCCACTTGCGCGACCTGTCGCCCACGCTTCCCATCGTGCTGATGTCGGGCTACGTGTTCAATGTGGTGATCCCTCCCATCCTGGCCCGGGATCGCTATACCGTCTTTATGCTTAAACCCTTTGAACTCGCGTTGGCCCGCAGCTTGATGCGCGACCCGCTTTCCCATGGCGGCAACCTGCTGCAGCGCCCGCTGGACATAACATTTGAGTAGAAAAGCTGGCAGCCCATGGAGGGGGGTTGGGGTGAAGCGGCCATCCGCTTCAGCCATGGGCTGCTAGTCAACGCCTGGTGCCGGTGTCACGCCCAGGCGTCGGAGAATGCGATGCAACGTCACCCGATCAATGCCCAGCCACTCCGCCGCTTTCTTTTTCTCGCCGCCCGCGCGCTCCAGCGCCTCCAGCACGAACCGCCGCGTGGCGTCATCGACCCGGTCCTGCAGGGTCAGCGAAGCGGGGTCCACATCCCCGGCTTGGGGGCGGCCCTGCAAATCAAAATCCGCCCCGGTCAGTCGGGGGCCCCGGGCCAGCAACACCGCTCGTTCCACCGCATGTTTCAGCTCGCGCACATTGCCCGGCCACGAATGCCGCATCAGCAGATCGGACGCCGCGGAATCCAGGTCCAGCACCGGCCGGTCATAGAGCGCGCAAAACTGGGCGATAAAATGCCGGGTCAGTTCCGGAATGTCCTCCGCGCGTTCGCGCAACGGCGGCAGCACCACGGGAACCACGCGCAGGCGATAGTACAGATCCTGCCGGAAGCGCCCCTCCGCCACCTCCTTCTCCAGGTCGCGGTTGGTGGAGGCAATGACGCGCACATTCACATGCAGCTTGCGCGAGCTGCCCACCCGCTCAATTTCACGCTCCTGCAAAACACGCAACAGCTTGGCCTGGAATTCCCGGCTGGTCTCGCCGATCTCATCCAGAAAAATGGTGCCGCCATCCGCCTCCTCGAAGCGGCCGCGCCGCAGGCTGACCGCACCGGTAAAGGCGCCCCGCTCGTGGCCGAACAATTCGCTCTCCAGCAGCGATGGACTGAAGGCGGCGCAGTTGCAGGTCACATAAGGTCCGGCGGCCCGCTTGCTGCGCAGGTGGATGGTTTGCGCGGCCAGCTCCTTGCCCGTGCCGGTTTCGCTGACCAGCAGCACGGTGCTGTCGGTGGCGGCCACCCGGTCCAGCACGTCGAACACCTCCCGCATGCGCGGACTGCTGCCAATCATACGCTGGCCCAGGGCGGAACCGGCGGCCAGCTCGCGACGCAGGAAATCATTCTCACGGCGCAACCGTCCGTGCTCCAGAGCGCGTCGCACCGTCGCTTCAAACGGATCGGCATCCACCGGCTTGATCACATAGTCAAAGGCGCCCTGCTTGATGGCAGCCACCGCGCCCGCCACGTCTCCATGCCCGGTGATCAGGATGACCGGCAGCTGCGGCCAGCGTTCCTTCACCTGCCGCAACACATCGAAGCCGGACGCGCCCGGCATGCGAATGTCACTCAACACCAGATCGAAGGCGCCCTGCTCCAGCAGGGCCAGTCCTTCTTCCGCGGAGGCCGCGCGCTCCGCGCGTATATCCCAGCTCTCCACCAGCGCCAGCATGGCTTGCGCCATCCATGCGTCGTCTTCAATCAGCAGTATGTGGTCCATGGCCTCGTGAAACCCCTCACCGGTTACAGGGTGGAACCCGGATGTGTTTCATGACAGATTACCGAACTATGGAAGTGGATACCATGTCCAAGTCCGCTCCGCGGCGCGAACGGGGTGAGCGCACGCCCGGCAAAGCCCTGCTGGCCGCCGCCCTGGGCACCCTGTGCGCCCTGCTGGCCAGCCCGCGCACCCTGCTGCAGGACATCGAACGCCGCACCTACGACCTGCGCGTGCGCTGGCACACCCCGCACGAACCGGCCCGCGCCCCCATTACCATCATCGCGGTGGACGATGAAAGCCTGGCCCGCCTGCAGCCTGCGGTCGGCCGCTGGCCGTGGCCGCGCGCCCTCTTCGCCACCGTGCTCGACTACGCCTCGGCCGCCTCGGTGATCGGGATCGACATTCTGTTCCCGGAATCCGACGCCAACTTTTCCAGCAGTGACGATGCGCTGGCGACCCAGGCCGCCGCCCATGGCCGCGTGGTCGGGGCCAGCTTCTTTGACCAGCAGACAAAGGTGTGGATAGAACCCTACGAAGCACTGCGGAAAAATCTCACCGCCCTGGGCCATGTGCACGTGACCCCGGACCCGGACGGGGTGGCGCGCCACCACCACCTGCGCCACGCCTCCCCCGCCGGTGAACGACCATCATTGGCCGCCCAACTGGCCACGCTTTTTTCCGGCGGCACGATGACCGTCAGCAACCGGCCGGATCCGTTCCTTTTTTGTCCGCTCGCGCAACGGCCCGAAATGATCTCCATTGCCGATGTGATGACGGCCTGGCGCGAAGAACAACAGGGGCAGGTTCCCGCCCTGTCGCGCACCAGCTTCGCCGGTCGCATTGTCCTCATCGGATCCCTGGCCACCGGCCTGCCCCAGGACCGCGAAGTCACCCCGGTCAGCGAAAGCGAAGCGGGGGTCATCATCACCGCCGTGGCCACGGACAATCTGCTGACGGGCCGATATTATCGCGAGGCCGCCCCGTGGGTGGGCTGGTTGCTCATGGCCTTGCTGGCCGCCCTGCCCCTCAGTGTTCGCGCCAGCCGACCACGCGCCTTCCTCATCATCACCATCCTGTTCCCCATCGCCTACCTCGGGGCCACCCTGCTGGCCGTCGCAACCGGGCGCTGGATGCTGCCCCTGGTCGGGCCCGTGCTGTCGTGGTTGGTGAGCGCCACCGGCCTGCTGGTGCTCTACTGGTTTCAGGAGCGCCAGCGCCGCCTGGCCCTGCAGGCGCTGGAAACGTCCAAGCAACGCTTCACCGACCTGCTGGTCCACGACCTGCGCAACCGGGTCTATGCGGGCCGGGCCAGTTTGCAGGCGGTGGCCCGGCAGGTGCGAAGTCCCTCCGGCGCGGCCCACCCTCTGGTCGCGGTGGCCGAAGCCAGCCTGCAAGGCATGCTGGTGGAGGTGAATTCGCTGCTGGATATCCGCCGCATGGAAGAAGGCCGACTGCGCATCCGCGCGGATGCGGTAGACGTGGCCGCGCTGCTGGACGAAGTGGTGCGTGACTACACCGCGGCCGCCGCGATCACCCGCTCCACCCTGGCCGTGCGCATCGCGCCCGACACGCCAGCCACCTTCGCGGGCGACCGGCTATTGCTGGTCCGCTTGCTCAGCAACCTGGTCATCAACGCCCTGCAGCACGGATCCGCGGGCGCCGAGATCACGCTGCTGGCCGCCCGCCACCAGCAGGCGGTCCGGCTCACCGTGGCCAACCGCGGCGCCACGCTCACCCCCGAAGCGCGCCAATCCCTGTTCCAACCCTTCCACCAGGTGACCAGCGCCAGCGCCCACGGTGGTACCGGGCTCGGCCTGACCCTGGCCCGCCTGGCCGCCGAAGCCCACGGCGGTACGCTGGACGTGGAATCGCCGTGGTTCGAAACGCGTGACGGGGTGGCCATTCACGTCCTCGTACCCCTCCATCGTGAAAAAGAAAACTAAATCAACGCACCCCATACTGGTATGATGGCAAACTCTATGAGCACAAAAAACCTGGCCCATCTGGCCCTCCTGATCTCCATCGCCCTGCTCGCCCGCGGAAGTTTTGCGGAGCCTTCCGCTCCGTTCGAGCTGCACGTGGTGGGAACCAACGAAACCGCGGGCCAACTGGCCGAAACATACCTGGGCCATGCCGAGGCGGCGGCCGAACTGCTGCAATTCAACGCCATCGCCAACCCGAACGAAGTTACCCCCGGCCGCATCCTGGCCATCCCGCTGCGCACGCGCACGGACGCCCTGCGCGCGTTGACCGCGGCCGATGAAGCCATGGAGCAGGCGCGCGCGGCGGATGCGGAACGCTTCGCCAGCAATCTCTATACCCGGGCGGCCACCCTGCAAACCGCAGCCCACAAGAACCGGCAGCGCGCCGCTTATGACCAGGCGGAGGCCCAGGCCGCGGTGGTGGAAAAACTGGCCGGGCTCGCGGTGGACGAGGCCGATCGCACGGCGCCGGTGTCGGACGAGGCCACCCTCACCCGGCTGTCCGGGACTGTCGAGTGGACGGAGCCGGGCGATCCCACCTGGTCTCCCGCCAAGCCAGGGCTCATTCTGGTGGTGGGCGCGCGGGTAAAAACAGGGCCGAATGGACGAGCCGACATCAAGCTCGCCGACGGCAGCACCCTGCAACTTCAATCCGACAGCGAGTTCCAGCTGGCGGAACTGACCCGCGATCGCCGCAATCAGAAACGCACCTCCCGCCTCAACGTTCAGGTGGGGGAAATGGTGGGCCGTATCACCCCGCGCGAAAACACCAACTCCCAATTTCACATCCTGTCCAACGGTTCAGTCACCGCCATCCGTGGCACGGAGCTCCGGGTGGGTTCCGACCAGGCCAAGGCGGTGCGCGTGGCCGTGCTGGAAGGGGAAGTGGCCCTGAACTCGGCGGGCCAGAAAATCACCTTGCCGCAAAATTTTGGCTCGGTGGTTCCTTACAACCAGCCACCCTCGCCGCCCATCAAACTGCCGCCGCCCCCCATCCCGGACGGCCCCTCGGCCACGTCCACCACCGCCCAGCAACAGGTGCTCTTCGCCTGGACCCCGGCGGATCCCATCGCGGAGCTCAGCGGCTACCGGGTCGAAATTGCCACCGATGCCAGCTTCACGCGCATCGTGCAGGATGAACGAGTGACCTATGCGCGCTGGACCTCGGCCACCCTGGCGCCGGGTGACTACCAGTGGCGAATCTCCAGCATCAATCCCGATGGATTACAGGGACCGTCCACCGAGGCGCGCGCCCTGACCATCCTGCGCAACCTCGCCCTCACCCTGAACCCGTCCCGACCACCGGTGGCCAAGGCCGGCACCCAGGTGGTGAGTCCGCTCTACGCCTTCGCCGCCCAACCCGACGCCGACTCGAGTGTGGTGGACGTGGAATACAGCGTGGATGGCGGCGCATACAAGGCCCGCACGGAACCCATCACGCTGGACGAAGCGGGACCGCGCACCCTGAAGGCCCGCGGCATCGGGGCCGATGGGGAAGCGGGTCAGCCGGTGGAAATCAAGGTGGTGGTGGATGCGGCGCCCCCAGACATAGCCGTGGCCGTCAGCCCAAATTATCCGCACACCAACCTGGTCAAAGCCTTCAAGGTAACCCTGACCGCGAGCGACGAGACCGGCGTAGACCAGCTGGACTATGCGCTGAACGATGGCGCCTTCACCACCTACGAGAGCCCCATCGAGTTGGGCGCCCATACCAGCTACCAGTTGCGCTTCCGGGCCGCCGACGTGGTGGGCAACGCGAGCGAGGTGCGGACCATGAGCTTCCCGGCCCTGCCCGCCCCGCGCGGCACCCTGCCCGTACTGCCCAGCCGGTAACGCCGCCTCCGAATCACTTCAGCCCGCAGCTGCCACCGCTCTTCAGGCCCAGTTTTTTAAAGATCATCTCAGCCGGGCAGAAGTGGGTGAAGGCGGACTGGATCAGATTTACACCGACAAAGGCGGTGAGAAAAAACCAGCCGGGATGCACCCAGCGGCCCAGCGCCAGACTGATCAGCACCAACGAACCCGCCAGCACGCGAATGGCATTTTCCAGGGTCATAATCTGCTCCTTTTCTAGATGAACAAGGTGGCGCGCGATTCAGACGACTCCCCGATGAAGGTGCCCACCCCGCCCAGCTCCAGGCCGTCCAGCAACTCTTCGCGCTTGAGGCCCATGACATCCATGGACATCGTGCACGCCACCATGCGCACGCCGGACTGACGCGCCTGCTCCATCAACGCGGGCAGACTTTCCACCTGCTTGCTGTGCATGACGTGTTTCATCATGGCCGTGCCGAGGCCCAGCATGTTCATCTTGGAGAGTTTCAAGGCCGCCACCCCGCGCGGCATCATCAGGCCAAACATGCGGTCCAGCATCCCTTTGGCCACGGCGGGCGCCTGCTCCTTGCGCAATATATTCAGCCCCCAGAAGGTGAAGAACATGGTGACCTCCAGACCCATGGCGCGCGCCCCGTTGGCGATCACGAAGGCCGCCAGCGCCTTGTCGAGATCGCCGGAGAAAACCACCATGGATTGTTTTTTCGCCAGCGGCACAGGCCCGGTTGCCGCAGGCGCGCTGCCCTTGCGAATGCGGGCCGTGACGCTCGCTCCTTCGGCGCGCAGCTCCAGCAGGGTGTGACCGTGGGCCCGGCACCAGGCCGCACCATCCGCCTTGAATCCGGGGTCCGACACCGTGATGGCGATCTCATCGCCCGGGGCCAGCCCGGCCATGACGGCGGTCAGCTTCATGACGGGACCGGGACACTGCAGGCCGCGGCAATCGAGTGACACTACATGGCCGGTTGGACCAGCAGGCGCCGGGGCCGTCTTTTCCTCTACGTATGGTTCCTCGGCTCTTTTCTGCTCCACATCGTTCAACTTCCCGCGGTGCCAGGCCTTGAAGGTATCGAAACCGCCGGCCAGGGTTTTGACCTCGTGCCCACGCTGGCGCAGTGCGCGCAGGGCCAGATAGCTGCGAAAACCCACCTTGCAATACAGATAGATGGGCCTGCCCGCGGGCAGCTCCTTCACCCGGCTCCGGATTTCCGGCAGCGGGATGTTCACCGCTCCGGGCACATGGCCCAGGGCGAAATCACCCGCGCCGCGCACATCCAACACCACGCCGTCCGCAGTGCGCGCCGGATAATCCTCCGCGTACCACACGGCGATATCACCCTTCCGCATGTTGCTGCCGATGAAGCCGGCCATGTTGACGGGGTCCTTGGCCGAGCCGTAGGGCGGCGCATAGGCCAGCTCCAGGTTCTGCAAATCATCAATGGTCAATCCGGCGCACATGGCCGTGGCCAGCACGTCGATCCGTTTGTCCACCCCGTCAAAACCCACCACCTGAGCGCCCAGCAATTTTCCGGAATCGGGGGCAAACAACACCTTGAGATGCAAGGGTGTTGCACCTGGATAATATCCCGCGTGCTGGCCGGGATGCAGATACACCTTGTGATACGGCACCTTGTCCCGCAGCAGCGTCTTCTCATTGGCCCCCGTGCCACCCGCGGTCATGTCGAATACCTTTACGATGGAGGTGCCCAGGGCGCCCTTCCAGGGGGTCGGCCGGCCGGCGAGATTATCCGCCACGGTGCGGCCCATGCGGTTGGCCGGACCGGCCAGTGGAATCAACCACGAGCCGGACAGGGCGCGATGCGGAGTTTCCACGGCATCGCCCGCGGCGTAGATGTCGGGATCACTGGTGCGCAGGTATTCATCCACCTGGATGCCGCCCCGCGGTCCCACCTCCAGCCCGGCAGCCCGGGCCAGCGCTGTATCGGGTTTCACACCCGCGGACAGGATGACCAGATCCGCGCTCAACGCGGTGCCGTTCTGCAATTCCACCGTCACCGCGCCCGCGGCATCACGAAAAGCCGCGGCGGCGGTGCCCAGATGCAAAGTTACGCCGTGCTGCCGCGCGTGTTCTTCCAGCGGCCACGTCATTTCCGGATCCAGCGGAGGCAGCAACTGCGGCTGCATCTCCACCAGGTCCACGGTCAGCCCGCGTTCGCGCAGGCTCTCCGCCATCTCGAGGCCGATGTAGCCGCCGCCAATCACCACCGCGCGCCGCGCACCTTCATCGACTCGCTTCTTGATGGCATCCATGTCCGGCACATTTCGCAACACCATCACGGCCGGATGATCCAGGCCGGGCAGCGGGGGCCGCAGGGGCTGGGCGCCCGGGCACAACACCAGCTTGTCGTACGACTCCTCGTAGGCACGTCCGCCCGCCACCTCGCGAATGGAAAGGGTTTTGCGCCGGCGATCGATGGCCACCGCCTCGTGCCCGGTGCGCACGTCGAGGTCCAAGGACGCCTTCAGGGTGGCCGGGGTTTGCAGCAGCAACTGGTCGCGGTCCTTGATGACGCCGCCGATGTGATAGGGCAGGCCGCAGTTGGCGAACGACACATAGGGGCTGCGCTCCAACACCACGATCTCCGCCTTTTCGTCCAGGCGCCGCAAACGCGCCGCCGCCGACATGCCCGCGGCCACACCCCCAACAATAATTGTTTTCATGGAACGACTCCGAGATTCAGGATTCAGAACTTATTTTCCGCTTCCCAGCAGCAAGCCCATCAGGCCCCAGATGGCCATGGCCACCCATGGATTGGCGGTGAGCGGACACGCACCGGTTTTGCAGCCGACAAATCGATACAGGACATAGCCCACCGCCATGCCCACCACGGCGCCCACCACGGATTTAAGCAACGGATTCATGTTTCTTTCCTCCATACAACAGGCCGTACACCACCGGAATCAGCACCAGGGTGAAAGCCGTGGATACAAACAGCCCGAAGATCAGTGACCAGGCCAGACCGCTGAATATGGGATCCAGCGTGATGGGCCACGCGCCGAGCAGGGTGGTGCCCGCGGTCAGGACGATAGGACGCAGGCGCACCGCCCCGGCCTCCAGGATGGCCTCCTCCACCCCGGACCCGGCGGCCAAAGCGTGCCGGATGAAATCAATCAGGATGATGCCGTTGCGCACCACGATGCCCGCCAGCGCGATCATGCCGATCATGGCGGTGGCGGTGAAGAAGACCGGATTGTCAAAGCCGCCCACCGGCCGATCGACGATCAGGTTGAGCAGCGAGAAGCCGGGCATGATGCCGATCATGGTCAGCGGAATGGACAGCATGATCACGCCGGGCAGCGCATAGGATCCGGTCTCGTAGACCAGCAGCATGTAAATGATGAGCAGCGCCGCGCCGAAGGCCAGCCCGAGATCGCGGAATACATCCACCGTGATCTTCCACTCGCCCTCGCCCCGCCAGTCCAGGCGGAATCCTTCGGGCAACGGATTCTTCCCAAACCAGGAACTGAGCGACAAGACCGGATAGGCCGGCCCCACCCCTGCGGTTTCCGCGGTCACATACACCACCCGCTCCTGATTCTTGTGGAAGATGGTGCGCTCCACCACGCCCTCCTCAAACCGCCCCAGTTCGCCCAGCTGGACCAGGTCGCCCCCGCGCCCCTTGACCGGAATGCGGGCCAGGTCGGATGCGCCGGAGCGCAGCGCGCGCGGCATCTGCAGCACAAGGGCCAGTTCGTTCTGCTCGCCTTCCGCATGAAGAGTGCCCGCGTTCAGACCCTGGAGCGCCAGCGCCACCGTGCGCGCCACATCCTCGGTGGCCACACCGTTGAGGGCCGCCTTCTCACGATCCACCCGGAAGGTCAGCTGTCGCTGGTCGGCCTCCGCCGAGGTGTCCACATCCACCACCCCCTTTTCCACACGCATGCGGCCGGCCACCGCCTCCGCCTGTTGAATCAGGTCCGCGTAGGAATGGCGGGGCTGGCCATAAATTTCCGCCACCACCGTGGACAGCACGGGCGGGCCGGGCGGGACCTCGACCAGCTTGAGGTTGGCCCCGTGCCGTTGCGCAATGGCCTCGATATCCGCGCGAATGCGCAGCACGATCTCGTGGCTGCTGGCCTCGCGCTCCGTGCGGTGCAGCAGATTCACCCGCACCTCGCCCACGTGGGCGCCGCGCCGCAGGTAGTAGTGGCGCACCAGGCCGTTGAAATCCATGGGGGAAGCCGTCCCCGTGTAGGTGGTAAAATCCGTCACCTCGGGCTGCGTGCGCAGATAGTCTTCCAGGTCACGGATGACCCGGTCGGTTTTTTCCAGCGTGGCCGACTCCGGCATATCCACCACGATCTGAAACTCGTTTTTGTTATCGAAGGGCAGCATCTTCAACGGCACCACCCCCAGGGCCAGCGCCAGGGACAACGCGAACAGGCCGCCCGTGATCCACAGGAGGGCCCGGGCGCGGGCGCGGGAGGCCAGAAACGGCCGCATGATGCGGGCGTAGAGCCGGTAGACCAACGACTGCTTCAGGTCTGTCGACGCGTCGCCATGCGCATCGGGCGCGCCTTCCTTGAGCAGCTTGCTGGACACCCAGGGCGTAATGACAAAGGAGACCAGCAACGAACTAACCATGGCCAGTGGAACATTGAGGGCCATGGGCCGCATGTAGGGACC
>CAYTVN010000045.1:0-14694 GCA_964441655.1 uncultured Verrucomicrobiota bacterium
CCGGTCCGCCGGCGATGGCGTCCAGGTCCTGGGAGTCATCGGAGGTGCCGAGGGTGACCGTGGCCATGGCCTGGGTCTCGCCGCGGTTGAACAGGGCGGAACCGTGTACGCGGGGCAGCAGTCCGACCTGGGCGGCCAGGGGGCGGATTTCGTCGAAGCGGCGACCGCCGATGCGCACCTTGTCCTCGAGGACCAGGCGGCGGGTGGTGTCGATTTCGAGCGCGTCGAACAACTGGAAGAACTGCTCTTCCGTGAGATCCGCCATCTGGGCCTTCAGGGTTTCCTTGAGGGCCGCGATTTTGTCCTGTCGTTCCAGCTTGCCGCTGATGCGGAGGGCCGCCTTGAAGTCGGCGCCGATGGCGGTACGGGCGCGTTCCAGCAGGGAGGCGTCCACCGGGACTTCCGTGACCGTCTTGGCCGGGAGTCCGAGCAGTTCGCGCAGCTTGAGCTGGGCATCGCACAGCGGGGCCATGGCCTCGTGGGCGAACTTCATGGCCGCGACCATGTCGGCCTCGGAGATTTCGTTGGCGTTGCCCTCAATCATGATGGGCAGATCGCGGGAGCCGGCATAGACCAGGTTCAGGTCGCTGTTCTGCATCTCGGCGTGGGTCGGGTTGTGCTTGAACTGGCCATTGACGCGGCCCACCCGGACGGCCGCGATGGGACCGAAGAACGGGATGTCGGAGATGACCAGGGCGGCGCTGGAGGCCAGCACGCTCAGCACGTCGGACTCGTTTTCGCCGTCCGTGCTCATCAACATGTTGTTGATCTGAACGTCGTTGCGGTAGCCCTCGGGGAAGAACGGGCGCAGGGGGCGGTCGGTGACGCGGGCGGTCAGGATTTCGCGCTCGCTGGGCTTGGCCTCGCGCTTGAAGTAACCGCCGGGGAAACGGCCGGCTGCGTAATATTTTTCACGGTATTCGACCTGCAGGGGGAAGAAATCCACGCCTTCGCGGGGCTTCTTGGTGGCGGTGACGGCGGAGAAGACGATGGTATCGCCCACCCGCACGCTGACCGCGCCGTTGGCCTGTTGAGCCAGCAGGCCGGTTTCGAAGGTGACGGCCTTGCCGCCGATCTGAACTTGTACTTGTTTGGTACTCATGTGTTTTTCCTTTTTGTCGAAAGCAGGCACAGGACGGCGGCAAGCTTGAAGACACTCTCCACCGGGCGGGTGACCGACCGACGATGCACCAGGGCATGGGAGGTCGTGTCACCGGCACGGTGACCGAAGTGATGGGCAACATGCCCAAGGAGCTTACCGGGTTGTCCGGTGTTCAGCTTTTTTTGAAAGACCGCTCTGCCCGGCGTGACCGGAGACAGGCTTAGCGACGAAGGCCGAGTCGGCCAATCAGCTTCTGGTAGCGTTCGCTGTCTTGATTGCTGATGTAATCCAGCAAACGACGGCGGCGGCTGACCATGCCGATCAGACCACGGCGGGAGCTGTGGTCTTTCATGTGTTTTTGCAGGTGCCCCGTCAGCTCGGTGATCCGGGCCGTCAGGAGAGCCACTTGCACGTCTGCGGATCCCGTGTCCTTGTCGTGGACCTGGTAATCCTTCTTGATTGCCGCTTTTGATGCGTTCTGCATAACCCGTTCAAGCCTAAGACAGGCTCGTCTTTCGTTTTCTTTACCTTTCGTTGATCGGCGCTTTATACGGATAGGACCCCGGCTTGGCAAGTCCCGGTCGAAAGTTTTTTCCAGGGGTTGGAAGTTCGCCCCGGGGCATTTCCCATGGGTTGGAACTTTTCGCGCGGATAACCGCAGCCCGGCCGGCGGGAAGTTGGTGCGACGCGGCCGTTTTCGCTTGAAAAAATGGCCCATAGCCTTGCGGTAGTGCTTGATTGCGCCCCGCGCCTTGCTAGAGCATAACACGTTTTATGGCAAAGGGGTGGGACATGGCAGCCAAGACGACCAAATACGAGGCCGAATCGGATTCCGGCTGGGGCGTGGAACAAACGGTGGGGCTGGTCCTTTTCTGTGCGGTCCTGATTTTCTACAGCTTCAAAGCGCCGGAATTTGCGGTACCCGGACGTTGGGCGGGCATGCTCAGTTCGTTTTTCGGGCTGGAGCCTGTTCGCCTGCCGGTGCGCCCCCTGTGGTCAGGTTTAATGGCGCTGGCGGCACGCTTCCCGGCCGGCCAGGCGGCGCATCTGGTCAATCTGATGAGCGCCCTGCTCGGCGCCACGGTCAGCCTGCTCCTGTTTACCATCGTTCGCCGAATCCCCTTTTCCAGCGAGCGCAGCCTGGCCCAACGGTGGTCGGTTGAGCGCTGGCCGCGACTGATGGCCGGCCTGTTTGCCGGCCTGACCGGCGCCGTGACGTATCCCATCCTGACCGTGGCCACCCAGGGCGACTTTTTTATCCTGGATGCTCTGCTCCTGCTGCTGCCCTTGTGGCCGGCTCTGCTCTACCTGCACCGGCCGCGCCACAACCTGGTGCTGGCCTCGTTTGTGGCCTTCGGACTCGGCTTGGCCGAATATCCCACCCTGGCCCTGTTGCTGCCCTGCTTCTTTTTGTGGTGGATCTGGCAACTCTGGAAGAACATGCAGCTGCGCAGCCTGCTGGTCCCGTTGGCGGTGCTGTTGCTGTTTGCCACCGCCGTGGCCGTGATGGTGCCCTTTGCCGCGATCAGCCGTACCCACCTTTCGGCCGGGGGCGGGGAGCCGGCGACGCTGCTGGCCGCGTGGCAGTCCTATTTCAAACTCTACGGGTTGGAATTGCTGCGCAGTGTGCCCAAGGTGGGCTGGCTGCTGCTGATCGGGACCAATTTGTTGCCGCTGGTGTTCGTGGTGTTCCGGCCCATGGACGAGCCCGCGGATCTGTTCAGCCGCATCGGGGTCTACTCGTTCCGCATCATTCTATTTGCGCTGGGCGTGGCCACGTTGTTTGAACTGCCCGGTTCACCCGGCCGACTGATGGGTTTTCAGATCATGGTGGTGGCGCCCTACCTGGTGGCCGCCATCTGGTTCGGGCATTTGCTGGGCTACTACTACGGACTGGCCACCCGCCGGACGTCCAAATGGCCGCGTCGTATCTGGGCCGGCCTGTGGCTGCTCGTCATTCTGGGCGCCGGGGTGACCAATCACCGGGCGATCACGGTGGATGAACTACGGCCCGTGGTGCGCTTTGCCGACGAAGTGGTGTCCCGCTTGCAGGGCCGCGTCTTTCTCATCACGGACGGCACCATGGACGCCTCCTTGCGACTCGCCGCGCGCCAGGCCCAGGTTCCCCTGCATCTCATCAACGCCCGCAACGACACGCCCGCGTATGCGGAGTATCTGGCCTCCCTGATGAGCGAACCCGGCTTGAAAAATGCCGCACATCTGGGCCTGCGCACGCTCCTTCAGGAATGGATGAACCATCCCGCCAGCCTGACCGGACAGGTGGCCGTGCTCACCTCGCCTCACACGGTGCCGGTGTCCGGATTGTTCGTGGTGCCGGCGGAGGCGTTTTATGTGATTCGGGCTAGCCGGCCCACGGAAAGTCCGGAGGAGCAGTTGGCGGCGCACCGTGCCGCGTGGGCGAAGCGGGGCGACTTTCATGAGGATCAATTCGTCAAAGGCGACGCGGGCCAGTTTCAATATCAGTTTGTGCAGCGGTGGAGCAGCCGCCTGGCCAATGATCTGGGGGTGGCCCTGGATGACCAGAAGCAGCCCGAGCTGGCCCGGCAGGCCTATGAGCAGGCCCTGGCTTTTTGGCCGGACAACGTCAGCGCCTCCCTGAATCTTCTGGCACAGGCCCAGCGGGAGGGTGATGCGGAGCTGGAGTCCGAGTTGACCGCTCGCGTCAAATTACAGGTGGAGCGGCGACCGGAAGGCGTCAGTCCGGCCTTCCTCCGTCAGGTCAGCGGCGATGTGCGCAATCCCATGTTGAGTTTTGAAGTCGGCTCCCAACTGGTGCGGGCGGGTCAGCGCGACGAAGCCATGGCCCTGGCTCGGCGTACCGCGGAACTGCTGGACGGGCCGGACGCCTCGGCCCAGGTGGAGTTGGCCCGATTGTTTATGCGCGGTCGCCAACTGGATGAAGCCGATCGCATTCTGACCGAGGTGTTGACCAAAGAGCCGGATCACCGCGGCGCCTTGATGGGTCGTTTGCAGCTGGCCCTGGCCCGCCGGAATCTGGAGGAGGCCAGTCGCCTGCTGGACCACCTTGAGCAGGTGGGTTTGGAGGCCGACCGGGTTGCGCTGGAGCGGGCGGGTATCGAACGTATGGCCGGCCGCACCGAGCAGGCCCGCAAGCTCTATCTTGATTTGACCAAGAAGCCATCACCTCCGGCGGAAGCGTGGTTCGCCCTGGCTCGCCTGGCCGAGGAACAGAAAGACGCAGCGCTTCTGGAGTCCGCCCTGTCCGCCTTGAAAAAGGAGCGCGCCTATGCACCCGGACAGTTTTTGCTTGGCGATCATGCCCTGGCGGGCGGCAACGTTGACGAGGCGCGCCGCTATTTTGAACGTGTGCTGGTGTTGGATCCGGCCCATGTGCCCACCCTGGGCCGGCTGGCGCAGATGGATTTTGACCAGCGCAATGCGGAAGGCCTTCGCCGCCGGACCGCCGCCCTGCTGGCCGTGGAGCCCGACCATTATCTGGGTCACTATTTTGCCGCCACCGTTCATCTGGCGGCGGGCCGGAACGAATTGGCCGAGACCGCGCTGCGCAAATGTCTGGCCGCACGGGAATACGATCTGGCCTTGAACGACCTGGCCTGGATTTTACACGAGCGCGGTGAAAACGAGGAGGCTTTGACGCTGAGCCAGCGGGCCGTGGAACTCGGCCCCGGCAATGCCAACAACTGGGATACCCTGGCCAGCATTAGGGAAACTCTGGCGCAAAATGATGGCGCGCGGGCCGCCTTGGAAAAAGCCCTGGCACTATCAAAAAATAAGGATCCCGGCATCGTGCTGCATGCGGTGCGCTTCTATCTGGAGCGGGGTCTAAACCGGGAAGCGAAAGACATTTTGGAGCCACTGCGCGCCTCGCGCGAAAAATTACCGCGTCGCCTCGCGGATCAACTCGCCGAACTCGAGCGCAAGCTGCCGAATTGAAGATGTCGTAAGTTCCTGTCAATGAACACATTGAGTTCACGGGCGACTTGCGTTGGCGAATTTCTTACACGATGCGAAAAAGCGCTTGCACAAAATCACATGGTCGGGCAATCTTTCCCATACAGATTTCTTGCAGAGGGTTAGGCTGCAAGCAGCGAATGACAGATTAACAAGGGAGTAGGTTGATGAAAAACATGATCAAGGTATTGGCGGTCGCTCTGCTGGCAGCGCACACCGCAATGGCAGATACGGCGTGGAATGGCTCGTATGCTTATTTCTGGAACGGTACTTCGGACGTTTTCTTTGACCTGAATGCGGTGTCGGCCAACCCGGATTTCACGGGCAGCCTGAACGGCACGTTGGGTACGCTGACCGAGGGTGCGTTCACACTCTTCCTGAATGCGGAAGTGAATGCCAATAACAACAACCCCGGCGGTGACACCTTTACCGACATGAGCCTGTTCTATCGCCTCAATGGCGGTTCGTTCAGCTCCCTGTCTGACAATTCGTTTGTTCAGGCCGGCGAAAACTATCGTGGCAACCCGGGCGGCGCGGATTTCAGCGCGCTCACCGCTGGCACCTACACGTTGGACCTGTATCTGTCCCGTACCCACACGTGGTCGGGCGGTGCATACTCCACCTACCTGAACACCACGGGTGACATTGGTGGCGGCGTGGAACCGGGCGACGTTGCTCCTACTGGCGACTTCTTCAGCGCGACCTTCACGGTTGTTCCTGAGCCGTCTACGATGATTCTTGCCAGCCTCGGCCTGATCGGCCTGGTGGCGGCCCGTCGTCGCATGGCCAAGTAATTCGCGTCTAGCGAAGTTTTGAAAGAGCCCCGGGCAACCGGGGCTCTTTTTTTGTCCTCATTGGACCGGCTTCACCGTATTTTGCCCGCATGCTTCAGGGACACAAAGTGGTCGTGGTCATGCCCGCCTACAATGCCGCGCATACCCTCGAGAAAACCTATCGCGAGGTGATGGCGCAGGGCGTGGTGGATCAGGTTGTCGTGGTGGATGATGGCAGCCACGACGATACGGTGGCGGTGGCGCGTACGCTGCCCGGGGTGCTGGTTCATGTGCACGCACGCAATGTGGGCTACGGTGGCAATCAGAAGACCTGCTATCGCTTGGCCCTCGAGCAGGGGGCGGACATCGTGGTCATGGTGCATCCAGACTATCAATATACCCCGCGCCTGATACCGGCCATGGTGGGATTGATCAGCAGTGGATTGTATGACTGCGTGTTGGGCTCGCGTATTCTGGGCGGTGGTGCGCTGGCTGGCGGCATGCCGCTCTGGCGGTATGTGGCCAATCGCTTTCTCACCGCGGTGGCCAACCTCTTGCTGGGACTCAAACTATCGGAATTTCATACCGGTTACCGCGCCTTCTCACGTCGCTTGCTGGAGCAGCTTCCGCTGGAGCGCAATTCCGATGATTTTGTTTTCGATCACGAGATGCTCGCCCAGATCGCGTGGCTGAAGTTGACCATGGCCGAAGTGAGCTGTCCGACCCGCTATGCCCCGGAGGCGTCCTCCATCAATTTCAGGCGCAGCGTGGTGTACGGCTTGGGCTGCCTGCGCGTGGATGTGGCTTTTCGGCTGGCCCGCTGGGGCTGGATCAAGCCTCATGCGTTTACCCGATAACGTGCCTTTGCTGGGCGGCGAAATTCGCCGTCGTCACCACGAGGAGCGCAGACCCAGGCGGGCGCGCAGATCCTGTGCGGCGGCCTGCAGGGCGGGATCGCGCGGCTTCATGCGTAGCAGAATCTGGTACTGACGCAGGGCCAGTTCCTGCTGGCCGAGTTGGTCCAGACATTGGGCCAGGTTGCGGCGTGCCGCCTCATGGTTGGGATTCAATTCCACAGCCGTTTCGAAATAGGGCAGGGCTTCGGCTGGGTTTCCGGACCGGGACAGGGCGAAGCCCCGGTTGACCAGGGCACCCACATGGTGCGGGTCCAGGGCCAGGGCTTCATCCAGCATGCGGTTGGCCTCCTCGGAGCGCCCTTGCAGGATGCGCACGCGGGCCAGATTACTCAGCATCACGTGATTGCGCTCGGTCACGGCCAGGGCATGTTCAAACAAGGCTTCGCTGTTTTGCCAGTACGGAAGTTGAGCGCGGGTACGCAGGACACAGCCGGTGAGAGCCAGCACGCCGAGCAGGCCCAGCAGCCGTCGCACGGCGCGCGGGAGGGTGTCGGGCCACCCCCACACCAGGGCGATGAGCAGGCCGATCATGGGCACATACATGTAGCGATCGGCGATGCTGTGCTGGCCGATGCCGATGAGGCCCACCACGGGGAACAGGGTGCCCAGGAACCATAGCCAGCCGAACAGCCAGGCCGGGGCACGCCGCGCGCAGGCCAGGGCGCCCGCCGTAATGATGACCAGCAGCAGAGCGGACAGGATGACCGAGGTGGCCTGCGGGGGCAGGGGCAGGTGGGGATAGAATACGCTGAAGTGGTCCGGCCAGAAAAACTTCTGGAGATACATGCGGTAGTGTTCGAGGGCGAACAGCGGACGCATCCACCACGCAACCTCCGCCGTGCTGTGTACATAGCCTTTTGGGAATTGGGTGATGACCGTGGCCACGCTAAAGCCGGCGGTGAGCAGGAAGAGCGGAATTTTCTCCATGAACAAAGAGGACCACGCCGGGCGGGCGGCGCGTCCCCAACCCTTCACCCGGCCCAGCGGCCACACATCCAGCATGAGCAGGGTCACGGGAAAGGTGACCAGCATCGGCTTGCTCATCAGACCCAGGGCAAAGCAGGCCAGAGTGCCCAGCAGGGCGGGCACGGAGGCACGCCGGGTATAACGCACATAGAATGCGGTGGCCGTGAGCCAGAAGAACGTGCTCAGCACATTCTTGCGCTCGGCGATCCATACGGCGGAATCCACGTTGAAGGGGTGCAGGGCGAACAGTGCCGCAGCCAGGGCGGGGCGCAGAACGCCGCCGAACAGACTGCGCAACAAGCCGAACAACAGCAGCGTATTTGCGATATGCAGCAGGAGGCTGGTGGCGTGATGGCCACGCGGGTCGAGGCCAAACCAGGACACATCGGCCAGGTGAGAGAGCATGGTAATCGGATGCCAGTTGCCTGCCACATTTTCGGTCCAGGCCAACCGAAGGCTTTCCGCGGTGAAACCCTGCTGCACCCAGTCGTTTTCGGTGACGTAGAGGGGATCGTCGTAATCCACAAAATCAGCTTGGAAGGCCGGGGCGTAAACGGCCAGGGTGAGCAGGGCCAGGGCCAGCGCGGCCAGCCATACGGTATGCGAAAAACGCTGGGTGGAAGACTGATTCATTTCGCCATCATCCCATTGCCATGCTGGACAGGATTACAGGATGTTCAGGATCGGCCAATAATAACCAGCTTCTCTGATCCTGAACATCCAGTTCATCCCGTCAAAAAAACCGCAAGATGCCTTCAGCTTCGACATCGGTATGCCGAGTTATGGGCGGCTACTGGAGTCATTTGGTTGGTGGAGGGGCCGCGGGGCGGGGCGTAGTAACTGCTCCCGTCCCGGGAAGCGTCCGGCCCCGTGCAACAGAGCCTGCACGAAGGCGGCGGCTTCGCGCGAATGCTGGCTGCGCTGCAGGGTGTCCGTGATCAGAAGGGCTGCATCACTGAGGTAGTAGCCATAGGGGGGACCGGTCCGCAGCAGCAGTTCGGCCGCTTGCCCGGTGTTGCCGGTCATGGCCTGGGCCAGGGCAGCCAGGCTGTGTACGTCCGCATAGCCATTCAATTGATCGGTGGCGGCCTGCAGGACAGGCGCGGCGCGATCCCACTTCTCTTGCACGCAGAGAATGTGGCCCCACTGCTGGGCCAGAAAAAGATCCTCCGGATCCTGTTCCTGCAGGAGGCGTACCTGTTCGGCCAGCGCGTCGAGGTCCTGACCCGCGATCTGCGTGTCGGCGTCGCGGATGCGCTGGCGCAGGCGATCCAGGTGTTCCTGATTGCCCCATTGAAGGGCAAAAGGCGGCCGTTCGCGCCGGGCCAGCATGAGGGCCGCCTCTTTGCGATCGCTCCAGGGCGTCCGCAGCAGGCGGGCCATCAAGGCTTCATAGGGCGGTACATTGGGACATTCATACCAGGACCCGAGCGAGGTCAGTATCGGGCGGCATGCGTGATAGAGGCCAGGCATGGAAAAGTGGACGTGGTCCAGGAAGTTGTCCCGGTCCTCGCCCGACCTGAATTCCTGTTCGATGTCAGCCAGTGGCACGGCGGGATGATTTGCGGCCACGTGGCGGATGATGTCATTGAGGCGGGCATCGGTGCGGAAGCGCTGGGTGTCGAGGTCGCGCGCCTTGGCAAAAAGCAGGGCGGTCGCTTCGGCTTCCCCGCGTTGCCGGTGCAGGTGGGCCATGCGATAGGCTAATTCCGCATGATGATCATCCAGGGCGGCGGCCCGGGTGAAGGCCGCCAGCGCATCGTTTGGTCGTCCGTCCTGGGCCGCGCGACGCCCTTCCCGGAACAGCGCTTGCCAGGCCTGGCGTTGTTCGGCGGTGAGGTCGGCCCGGTTGGTGGACCCGAACGGGGCGCAGTCCGTGAGGTTCACCGCCATGGTACAGAGAACTGTTTTGATATTGTTTTTAGCAGCGATGGCCAGGATGCGCTGTAGATTGTGTTCAAAGCCTGCGGCCATGGGCGCCAGGCGCGGATCATCCACGGTCAGCTGGTTTTCCCTGAACATTTCCATGCCCGACCAGGCGCGCGCATCAGGGCTCGTCGGGTGTGTGGCGCGACCAGCCATGGTGCGTAAAACGCCGGCCAGTCGTAAACGGGAGAGCGCCACCCTCATCGGCGTGAGCCATGCCGCCTGGCGTCCGTCGGTCAGCATCGTGCCCGGGCCGAATGGTCCCACGACTTCGTTGTTGCCCATGTAGATGATGAAGACATCCACCTCGTGGCGGGCCAGTTCGCCTGCGATATCCACAATCACCGGAGAGCTGATGGCCGTCATGGCGGCATTGATCACCTCGAAGCGCCGCGGTGTGTCCGGAGGATTCAGCATCTTGTCCAGCGCCCGGGCCAGGCTGAATTCGATGGCCGGATCGCCCATGGCGGCTGATTCGCCCAGCACGGCGATGCGGATGCGCCCTGCCGGCTTGGGTTGAGCCAGGCTGAGCGGGGCGGGGTTGCGTGCCATGGGGAGCGGGAAGAACCGGTATCCATAGAACGGGTTGTTCACCAGAACCGGGCGGCCCTGCCCGGTGGCGGGACGCAGGAAGGAGGTCGGATAACCAACGTCCAGCAGGCGCAGGACACCTTCGAGCAGGGCAATCAGCAGGAAGGGGGTCAGGATGGCCAACCCGCACCGGGCCATGATCGGTCGGATGCGCATGCGTGCGTCAGGCCCGGGCGTTGAACGTGCGGTCGCCCGCGTCGCCCAGGCCGGGCAGGATGAAGCCGTGCTCGTTCAGGCGTTCGTCCATGGCGCACACATAGATGCTGGTGTCGGGGAATCGGGCCTGCACTTTGGCCACACCCTCGGGGGCGGCCAGCATGGAAAGCAACTTGGCCTGGCCTACGCCCCATTTTTCCACCGCCTCCAGGGCGGCGATCGCGGAACCGCCGGTGGCCAGCATGGGATCAAGAATAAACGCCACATCCACCGCGCCGCCATCGCGCAGCTTCTTGTAGTACTCCACCGGGCGCAGCGTCTTTTCGTCCCGG
Source organism: uncultured Verrucomicrobiota bacterium (assembly GCA_964441655.1). Classification (GTDB taxonomy): domain Bacteria; phylum Verrucomicrobiota; class Kiritimatiellia; order CAIVKH01; family CAIVKH01; genus CAYTVN01. The sequence goes on from CAYTVN010000045.1 coordinate 10,718, forward strand.
TAAAACCCCAGGTGCCAGACCTCGGCATCCGGAATCAGGTTGAGAATGGGGTCCACCATGCCCAGCCCAGCCCGCAGGATGGGGACCAAGCCGATGCGTTGGGCAAGGACCCGCGCCGGCGCGGTGGCCATTGGCGTATCTACCGTTGTATCACGTAGTTGCAAGTCCTGCGTGGCTTCATAGGCAAGCAGGATGGATAGGCGCTGGACCAGGCGGCGAAACTCGGCCGGAGGGGTCGTTTTGTCGCGCAGGTGGTAGAGGTGATGCTGGACCAGCGGTTGCGAGATTACATGGACATTGCTCATATCGCTCCTTGGCTCAAACCAGACCCGTCTATACCGCACTTAACCTGTTTTCGCAGTGAAGGCGAGCGAATAGAAATCCATGAAATAATCGCCCCAGTTAAAGCGTTTTAACTTAACACAGGTTAAACGATAGTTTAGCATATAGTTAGGGGTTGGGGTTGAGTGTATGGTTGGCGTAAGGATTTCGATGGATTTGCTAATACCCAGTGAGGAACAGGTCATGAGGATGCGTTCAAAGTGGTCGCGTTGGATTCTGGATGCGAGCCTCGCCTTGCTGGTGACGTATGCGCCGTCCGCTTCGTTTGGCGAAGCCATGCTCCAGTATTTCAACACGAGTTGGAAGGAGATGGCGGACAAGATGCCCGAAGTGGCGGAAGCCGGTTACACTTCGCTGTGGATTCCCCCCCCGACCAAGGGCAGTGGTGGATTGTCGGTTGGCTACGACTTGTTTGATCCCTTTGATCTGGGTGGACGCAGCCAGCGGGGTTTCGTGGCCACCCGCTATGGCACCGAAGCCGAACTGCTCAACATGATCGAAACCGCGCACCGGTTTGGCATCCGGGTGTACGCGGATAACATCATGAACCACCGAGCCTTCGACATTCCCGGCTACAACGAGAGCACGCCGGTGGATTTGTATCCCGGTATGGTGCCGGAAGATTTCCACCTGCGCCGCACCGAGGATGGATTCTATCGCAAGTGGGACAATACGCGCAGCTGGGAGGATGCCTGGCAGGTCATGAACCTGGGCCTCTCCGACTTGATTGACATCGCGCACGAGACGCCCAATCAAAACCATGGCCTCACCGAAGGCTCCTGGAATCCCAAGCCCAGTTTTGTGCGGCATCCCAACAATCCCGAATTCTACGACCGCATGCCCAACACCAACGCTCCGCAGAACCTGTGGAATTTCTGGGATTGGTCCGGCAACACCAACGCCAACCTCTACATCGGCTTCGGCAGCAACAACGGGCTGACCACCAACTTGATCGCGCAGTACCCGGACTTCTTCAAAGAGGACGTGGGTGCCTACCTGGTGCGCAGCGCGCGTTGGATCATGGAGAAAGCCAAGCTGGACGGCCTGCGCCTGGATGCGGTGAAACATGTGCCCGACTATTTCTTTGGCGCGTACAACAACGATTCCAGCTCGGCGGGCTACTGCGGCAACGTGCAATGGCAGTTCAATGTTTCGCGTGGGTTCTCCGACTGGAGCAATCATCGCGACAGCAACTTCAATACGGAAATTCCGCGCGATGACGCCCTGCTGTTCGGCGAACACCTGGGTCAGCCGCCCGGCTACAGCGGCTATTGGTCCACCGGCATGCGGCTGGTGGACAACGATCTTCGCAGCCAGTTGAACAACCGGTTGGGCAGCGTATGGGACGGGTTGAACGGCTACGACGCGCCCGGCTATGGCGGCTTCACCCCGAACCTGGGCGTCATGCACGCCCAGAGCCACGACAACGATTACGCGTCGCGTCGCGAATTGCAGCACGCCTTCTATTTCCTGCGCGAGGGACTTGGCCTGCTGTACACCGACGGCAATTTCCACGCCGAAACCCTCGGCGAAAGCGGCGGCGCCTTCCCGCGCTGGGCCAACACCTCGTTCCTCGGGCAGTGGGGCGACAACCGCGTGCCCAACCTGCTCTACAACCACAACCAATTCGCGCGCGGCTACCAGCGCGGGGTTTACAGCGACGGCGATTATGTGGCGTGGGAACGGCTGGACTGGCGCCAGGGTGGCTCCACCGCGGCCGATCACGTCACCATGCTGGTCATGCTGAATGACAATTATTCTTCGGGTCAGAGCCGCAGCATCACCGGCAATATCAGCTTCCCCAAGGTGGTGAATAATGGCGACGCGTTTCTCTACAATTATTCCTCCTACGGTGGCGGCTTCTCTGTCTACGCCTCCCAGCTCAACAGCGTCATCGTGCCGGCGGGTGGCTACTTCATCTTCTCCTGGCACAACCCGAACCCCTCCACGCTGTGGTCGGGCTTCGGCGGCCAGCCGGTGACCATCTATGAAAACGGCCAGCAGGTGGGCAAGGTGCGCGTCATCCGCAAGGACGGGCCGGACGGCGACAAGAATTTCAATCCCTACGGCCTGGCGGACACCAATGCCACTGATTATTCCTATGCCATCGATCTGCCGCGGGTCACCAGCGCGACCAACCTTTCGTTTGTGGCGCGGGTGGATGGCTCGGCGAACAACGTGCTGATGAAGCTCGATGGCGGGATGAATCTGAATCAAGCCACGAATGTATATGGCGATGTACGCGATAACCCGCCCGGCGTGGCCAACGATGTGTTCCTCGGCTACGAGCAGGCCGCCTATGTGAAGCGCATCTGGGCCGAGAAATTTGCCGCGGTGAATTCGGATCGCAGCAAGATAGGGTCGGCGGGCGCGGAGACGTATCTGGCCACCATCGGCCAGGCCGGTTTCAGCACCAACCTGTCCAACGGGATCAACGATTACGACGGCGCGACCACCGTGTCGTGGATTTACCATGATCCGCTGGGCAGCCAGGATGGTCCGCGCGCGGGCTTCAGCCAGTTCTTCCCCCCGCTGACCAACGCGGCCAACCAGACCCTCTATGTGGGCATTAAGACGCCCAAGGTGCAGGGTAACCGGGTTCACTTCTACTACACCACCAACGGGCTGAGCTATCCCGAGGGCGCGGCGGGCGCTGCCGGTAATGCAGATACGCGGGTAGTGGAGTGCAGCTATGTGGGGGATGGCGCGAACACGAGTGACTGGTGGGAGGCGGTGGTACCCGCCATGCCCGCGGGCACGGTGTTCCGCTACAAAGTGGGCTCGGCTCGCGAGCAGGGCTACGGCGGGAATGGATTTGATGTAGTGTGGCCGGGCAACGCGGTGGAAACCAACCGAATGGCCACGATGATGGGCGTTTGGCAGGTGACCAACATCAACGCCAGCACGATCAGCTATCGTCCACACAACGACTATGGCGCGACGGCGACCGGCCTGAAGGACGGCTTCCACATCATTTCTGCCCGTGCCTTCCTGAATCGGAATGATGGCGCGGCGATTTACGACACGTTCAACCAGACTTTCTATCTCGACGCCGCGACGCCCCAGGGCTACGTGCAGTGGCCGGCCAACAACGGCGATGTCCTGTCCGGCTCTGAATACGGCGTGGTGGTGCGGACCGATCCCACGGTGCGCGAGGTGTGGTACCGCATCGAGGACGCGGATGATTCCAACGACGACAACGATACCGGCAAGGCCAACGGCAACGGGACCGGCTTCGAACCCTACACAGACGCCAACGGAAACGGGGTCTACGACAGTGGCGAGCCGTTCACCGACCTGGATGGCGATAGCACCTTTGACGATGACGGGGTGACGTCCTGGCAGAAGGCGTTTTTGACCAACCCCGACAACATGGACCGCGACTACCCGCAGGCCTGGCGCTTCACCTATGCGAACCTGCCCACCGGCGGCACGGCGACCATCCGGGTGCGCTTGCGCGAATGGTCGAGCCTGGAGCGCGGGGCCTGGACCAATATCAGCATGACCGAAACCCAGGGTCATTTCCGCGAAATTGTGCGCACCGTGAATCCGCAGGGTCCGGCCTACCGGCTCTACTTCGACTGGCCGACCCAGGACGGCGACGTGGTGGAGGCGGGCTGGCAGGTGCGGGTGAA
>CAYTVN010000046.1:0-14523 GCA_964441655.1 uncultured Verrucomicrobiota bacterium
CTGCGGTAGACGCGCAGCTTGCCCTCGGGCGGATAGTGCTCCGCATCGCTTTTGATGGGCACCACGTAGATGGTTTCCGGCTCGTGGGCGTGTACCACAATGGGGAATCCGAAGTCGCTGGGCAGGTTGCCGCTCACCTCGTGCCAGGAGTCGCCGGCGTCGTCGCTGCGCAGTACGTCCCAGTGCTTTTGCATGAACAGCGTATCCGGACGCGAAGGGTGCAGGGCAATCTTATGCACGCAATGGCCCACCTCCGCCTTCGGGTCCGGCAGTTCGTAGGGCGAGTGCAGCCCGCGCGTGATGGCGCGCCAGGTCTGCCCGCCGTCGTCGGTGCGAAAGGCGCCAGCCGCGGAGATGGCCACATAGATGCGGTCCGGCCGGCCGGGCGCCTGGAGTATGGTGTGCAGGCACATGCCGCCCGCGCCCGGCTGCCACAGATGGCCGGATACGCCGCGCAGCGCCGGAAACTCCTGCCAGGTTTGACCTCCGTTGGTGGAGCGGAAGAGGGCCGCATCCTCGACGCCCGCGAAGACGGTGTCGGGATCGGTCAACGACGGCTCCACGTGCCACACCCGCTTGAACTCCCACGGGTGCTGGGTGCCGTCGTACCAGAGATGTTTGCCGACCTCTCCCTCGTAGAGAAACCGGTTGCTGAGGCCGCCGGGCGGATCGTAGGGGCCCGGCATCTTTTCGCCGCCAGGCGGATTCCACGTCTTCCCGCCGTCGTCCGAGCGCTGGATGATCTGCCCGAACCAGCTGCTCGACTGCGACGCGTAAATGCGGTCCGGCTGCACCGGCGAGGCCTTGAGGTGGTAGACCTCCCAGCCCGCGAAATGGGGGCCACTGACCTCCCACTTCTGACGCTTTCCATCGGATGTCAGGACAAAGGCACCCTTGCGGGTGCCCACCAGCAAACGCACCTTGCTCATGGGATCATCCCCCTTTCAGCACTCCGCGGACCATTGTAGCCACGCCTCATCGAACGGTCATTCCCAAAGTGCAGGTGGCACTGTGAGCCGGTTGCTCGCGACTGCGGGGGAGCGGGAGGTGGGCGCGTGGGCGGTAAATTGACACCACAGCTTATCTGTGTGACAAGAGTCGCATGGTTTTCTGGGAGGGGTGGTGAGATCGCGCGTTACCTGCCAGTTTCGAGGCCGGCTCGGCAACCAGATGTTTCTGGCCGCCACGGCCATGGCCTTTGCCTGGGAACATCAGGCCGTACCGGTTTTTACCAAGCGGCAACGGCTCAACATCGTAAACCCCGACCATCAGGGGCCGAACCAGGTCACCCGGATCTTTCCCAACCTGCCCACCCGGCTGTTCCTGGGCATTGGTCGCAACCCACTTTGCCCGGGTGATCCGCCCGATTTCTCGTTCCAGCCGATTCCTTTCCAGCCCGGCCGGAACTACGTCATTGACGGTTTTCGCCAGTCGGAAAAATACTTCGTCGCGCACCGTCCGCGTATCCTGGAGGCCTTTACATTGCGGGCCAGTGAGCGGATGCACCTCAATCGGAAATACGCCGATTGGTTGAAAGGCAACACGGCCAGCCTGCATGTCCGGCGGACTGACTACACGCCGGAGAGCAACACGATGTTCCACCACCTCTACCGTGATCTCGCCTACTACCAGGCGGCATTGGCGCGGTTGCCACGCCTTTCATCGGTGCTGGTCTTTTCGGACGACATCCCGTTTTGCCGGCAGAACCTGAACTTAGGGGTGCCCACTCGTTTCGTGGAGGGTGAGCAGGATCACCACGACATGTACCTGATGTCGCAGTGTCGGCATAACATCGTTGCGAACTCGACCTTTTCCTGGTGGGGCGCCTGGCTGAATACCAATCCCGAAAAGGTGGTGGTCGCACCCAAGAGCTGGGGTGGGCCCGCCTGGGTCGAGCGAGGGTTTACGGATCAGGACATCGTTCCCGAACGTTGGATCCGGATCTGAGTCGGTGGCCGCATGTGACGGTAAATTATCGCGCGGATCTACCCCTACGGGGAAAGCATCCCGACAGGACTTGATCCTGAAGCCCGCTCTGGGATCAGGGACTTGATTGCAACCAAACCCGATAGTATGCCCCGGTCAGGGCGGGATCCGGAACCAAGGCGCGGGTGTGAATGGCCGAGGATGTGGTGGCGACGGCGAGGGTATGGGGGTCGGTCACCCAAGGACCGTCCAGGGTGCCGGCCCGTTGGATCACGCTCGTCCAGTTCGCGCAGGAATGCCAGGTGATGGATAGGCCGCCCGTGGAAGCCGAAAGCGTGCTCAGGGCCATGGGCTGTACGTTCACGCTCACCACCGCGGAGGTGGACTCGGAGCCGTTCTGCAATTCCACCGCCTTGGCCACCAATGTGTGGAAGCCGGACAAGCCCGTCACATCCCAAGTGAAGGTGTACGGCGACAGCGTGTCCGACGCTTGGTATTGGTCATCCACATACAGGTCCACGCGTCCCAGCGCTCCCTCCGCGGCCGCCGTCACAGTGACCGGTACCAAGCCGCAGACCTCGGCGCCGTTGGTCAGCGTTAGCACCTGGGCCGTGGGGACACCTTCGGTGAGCAGCAGGTTGCCGTCGCCGCTTTTGAACTGATCCGGGTCGGCGATGTAGCGCCACCAGTTGTTCAGAAAGTAATCAGGGCCGCGCCCGCTGACGTGGGGCAGGTGGCGGTACCACCAGTTCAGGTAATCGCGGTGCGGGTCCACGCCGGTGGGCGACCAGGTGGCGATGTTGACCATTTCCGCCGCGCCGTTGCCGAGGTTGGGATAGCTGTACCAGCGCTGGTGGTAGCTGGGCGCGGCAATGGTGTTGGTGTAGTCGTAGTCAGACTGGCCGTTGACCGGGAAGTGGATGTTGCCGACATGGCCCTGGCCGGGCAGCTCCTTGTGGTACAGGGTGAAGGTGTTCCACGCGTTGTTGGTGTTGGCCAGCCAGGTGCCGTAGGAATGCACCATGATGCTTTCCGCGCGGTGCCCGTAGGAGTGGATGGCCTCGGCCACCCCGCGCTCGTAGTTAAGCCCCATGATGACAAACAGCCGTGTGCTGGGCACGCCGGCCACCGGGGAGGAGTTGCACCAGTAGCCGCCGTCGCCCGCCATGGTGGATTCCCAGGTGCCCACGAAGGGCATGGTGTAGAGCCATACCTCGTCGATCTCGCCGCTTTGGATGCGTTTTTCGATGCCGTAGTTGGTGACGAAGCGCGCGTAGTCGAACATGGAGGCATGCTCCACCCGGCTGGTCCACGTGGAGTGGAAGGAGGCGTCGTCGAACTGGTAACCGTCGAGGAAGTACGGATACCCGTCCACGATATTGGTGGCCACGATCTGATAGCGTACCAAGTCGTGACTGTTGCTGCGCAGGTCACTGGCCGCCTGGTGAGCCAGCCAGGTGGGATCGGTCCAGCCGTAGGCCTGGTGCATGCGCTGCGAGGCCATGGATTCCACGATGGGGTCGTAAATGAAAAGCAGCACCTTGGGCGCGATGGCATCGGGGTTCACGCCGGGCGGGGGCGGCGGGCCTGCGGGGGGCAGGTTGGTGGCGTTCAATTGTACGAATCGCAGGCCGTCGTAGAACACGGAGAACCCGGCGTCCCACGTGTCGTGTTGGATTTCCAACTGGGTCACATCAAGCAGGCTGGGCGACCCCGTGATGGTGCGGGTCCAGGTGGCATCGCCCGCGAGCGGGATGCGGTAGCGGTGCCAGGCGTTGTTGTACATCAGGATGCCGCCTGGCGTGTAGGTGTAGGTGCCGGCCGGGCTGATGAGACGAACGATGGGCTGAGGGTCCTGGAACCCGAAGGTGGTGGTGTTGATGGCGTAGGCCCAGAACTCCAGATGGGTGAACGAGGTGACATCCCAGTGCGAGGTGCTGGCCGCGGGATAGCGCACTCCGGTGGCGAAGCCGCTCTGGGTGTCGAACCGGATGGAGCTGGTGCCCATCTTTACGCGCATGGTGTCGTTGCTGACCGAGGTCGGCGCGAAGTCCACGGTGGAAAAGCTGCCCCACTGTGCCGCGTTGGTCTCGGTAAACTCGGTGGTGGGTACCACGCCTGTGAACGAGCTGCCGCTGACCTCGTAGGCGAAGTTGCTGGTCCCGGCATTTTTGCCGCGCAGGGTACACAGATCGGCCGCGGCCAGGATCTGCCCGGTGGGCAGGGTGGAGGACAGGAGGTAGTAGTAGACCCGCGTGCCGGTGGTATACGCCGGAAGGTTGGCGACCACATTGGCCCCGCTGCCGGTGGCCGCGGCCAGCCAGCTGGATGGAAAAGCTATATTCGTCGCATAGCGCACATAGATGGTTTCCTGCGCGCTGCGCGGGGCGCTGAGCGTGATGGAGACCTGAACCGGACCCGGCCCCGCGGTGGCGTGATCATCCGAGACCCCGGTGAGGCCTACGGGGTCGGCGTCGGTTTCCATCAGCACATGCGCAGCGTGGTCCGCTGTCATCTGGAAGGAGTACCGCTTGCCGTTACGCTGGTTGAAGCTGAGGTTGCCGCCGCTGCCGACCAGCGAGCCGGGTGAACTGTTCGGGGCGGCGACGCTGCCTGCCCCCCAATTTTCCGTCCAGGCGACATCGCCGTAGCGGTCGAATTTGTATTCGCTAAAACTGTCGTCAATGGAGGAGGTCAGGGTGACTTTCCATACGTTGCCGAAGGAGGCGTCGGCGCTCATCGGCGATACGGCGGCCCAGCCATTGATTTCGCCTCGCACAAATTCAGCTTGGGCTGCCGCGGCGGTGACTAGCATGGTGGCGGCAAACACCGCCGAGCGGATACGGTTCATAATAAAGCGTGCAAGGCCGGGATTACATCGTGCCGGGGGGGGCTCATCCGCTCACCGGGCGAGCAGGTCCTCCAGAAACGTACGAAAGGCGGGGCCGATGTCGGGGCGGCGCAGGCCGAAGGCTACGTTGGTCTTGAGGAAATCCAGGCGGTTCCCAATGTCCCAGCGCGTACCCTTGAAGCGCAGACCGTACATGGCGCGCTCCTTCAGCATGTTGGCCATGGCGTCGGTCAGCTGAATCTCGTTGTTCTTGCCGGGCGGAAGTTTGTCCAGGTGATCGAAAATCTCCGGCGTAAAAACATAGCGTCCGGCAATGGCCAGGTTGGACGGCGCCTCGGCGCGGCTCGGCTTTTCCACGAACCGGCGGACCAGAAAAACCTCGCCGTCCACGCGCGTGCCATCCATGACTCCGTAGCGCTCAATTTTTTCCATGGGGACCTCTTCCAGCGCGACCACGGACTCGCGGTAGCGCTCGTAGACGTCCATGAGCTGGCGGGTCACCGGGCGATCTGATTCCAGCAGGGTGTCGCCCAGCAGCACCGCGAAGGGCTCGCGGCCCACGTGGTCGCGCGCGTAGGAAACGGCGTCGCCCAGGCCGCGCAATTCCTTCTGCCAGACGAAGTGGATGTTGGCCAGGGAGGCGCTGCGCCGGATGGCTTCGAGGTCCTCCTGGCGGCCCTTTTCCTCCAGCTCGGCCTCCAGTTCAAAGTTGCGGTCAAAGTGCTCCTCGATGGCCCGCTTGCCGCGTCCGATGATCATCAGGATGTCGCGAATGCCGGAGGCCTCCGCCTCCTCGACCACGTACTGGATGGTCGGTTTGTCCACGATGGGCAGCATTTCCTTGGGTTGGGACTTGGTGGCGGGCAGCAGGCGGGTACCGAAGCCGGCGGCGGGAATAATGGCTTTACGGATCATGAAGGTTCTCCGGTGGGCGGCGCCAGTTGAGGACGCAGGGTGTTGATGTGCAGATTGGCCAGGCGCTTCTCGAGGGCCTGGAACATGGCCTCGTCGCGGCAGGTACCCACGATGGCCCCGCCGGATCCGGCGAACTTGGCGCTGGCCCCCACCGAGCGGGCCGCCTCCACCATGCGTATGTTGCCTTCGCCGAGTTGCACCAGCTTGCGGCGCAGGTCGAAATTGCGATCCAGCAGGGGGCCGATCTCATTCCCGCGCCCGGCCTTGATCAGGTCGCGCACGGATACGGCCAGGCCGGCCCAGGTCTGCATGGCCTCCAGCACGGCGGGCTCGCCGGCCTCCCAGCGGGCGCGCAGGTTGTTGTGGAACACCTCGGTGCCCTCGGACAAATCGTCGCGGTAGGCGATGTAAATCAGCGGCAGCAAGGCGGGATCGATGGGCTCGTAATAGCCGTAGCCCTGGCGCGCCATCAGCGTGCGATCGAAATCCATGAACACGGCGCCCTGGTAGACCTGGGCCACCCGGTCCTGCAGGCCGGCCGGGATGCCGAGTTCCTTGGTCTCCACGGAGAGGATCAGGTTGGCCTGGGCGGGCAACGGGATGCTGACGCCGTAGAAGGTCATGAGGGCGCGCAGGCAGGCGGTGATGATGGCGCTGGAGCCGGCCAGGCCGACCTGCTGGGGAATGTTGGACTGGTAGCGCAGGGTGAAGTTGCGATCGTGCAGCGTGATGCCCTGCTCGGTGCAATAGTCGTGGAAGCGCTTGATGGCGGCGCGCAGCAGGCGGAGTCCGCCGTAGTAGCCATGCAGGCGCACATCGCCCGCGAGCTGGTGGATGGAGGTGAAGCGGGAATGGTCGCGCACTCCGGGCAGGATCTCCAGTTCCGGGGTTTCGTAGAGCGTCACTTCCGCGCAGAAGTCGGTGAAGGCGAACGATATGGTTTTACCGAAATAACCATCGGAGGGATTTCCTACCAGCCCGGCGCGTGGGTAAGCCTTGGTCCTGATAATCATGCCCTCAATGTGGCGGTTTGCCACACCGGTGCGCAACTCAAAATCCGGCCGGTGAGGCGACGTGGGGGGCGCGGGAGCACCGGCCGCGGACTTCAGAAGCGAACGTGCAGCGGGCCGTGACCGGGCTGGCGCTGATAAAAAATGGCCTGGCCGGGCTGCAGTACGAGCGTGGTGTTGGTCAGGGTCCGGGCGTCGTACCAGGCCTGGTCGGTGAAGCGCAGCAGGCGCCGCCAGGAGCCATCCGCATTCAGAAACGCCATGGTATCCGCCTTTGTCTCATCATACGAAGCAACCGGTCGGCCGGTGATGGGGGATTCAAAAGCAGTGGCCATCGCCACCGCGCGTCCGCTGGAGAACCCGATGATGCTGGTGCCCTCCACAATGGTGAGGGCGTTGTTTGGCGCGACGGCGACATGGCCGGTGAACACCAGGGTGGCCGGGGCCTCTGCCTGGCGGGTAATGATGAATCCCTGCCCGGGATCGAGTGGATGGAGGTAGCGCGCGTTCGACTCATTCACCCACTCGCGTTTCAGGTCGAGATGAAGATGAACGGCGTTGGTGGTGCCGGGACGCATCACGATGATTTTATCCACCGCCTCCGCGAGTTGCTGGCCGAGCGCGCCATCGAACCGGCCATCGGTGTTCAGCGGCGGGCAGAACAGGGATGTGCCGGCGGGAATTTCGACCGCGCAGGTGGGCGGAGTTGACGGTTCCTCGCCGCGAGCCGGCCGGCAAAGCCCGATGGCCAGGGCCGCGTAACCCAAACAGCCGATTAGGATCGTGTGCTTCATGCGGATAGCATGGAGCCGCCGCGAGGGGAGGTCAATGACGTGATTGCTGGTGAAGAGGCCCGAAGGTGCTTGGAATTCTTATTTTGGATCGGTCTCGAGGAAAACCTTAGTCAGCTTCAGCATCCGGCCGGCATCGCGCTGGCTGAAATATAGGCCCAGACCGGAAATGCTTTTCAGGTTCATGGGCTGGCCGCTGGTTTTCTTTCCCAGCGTCGTGCGTTCGATGCGAACGTTGTTTGTGCCGGGGGTGAGCATCACCGATTGCTGGAAACGGTTTTCGTAGGACTGCACCCCGGGTGCGTCATCAATGATCACAGTCATGTCCATGGGTTCATTTCCATGCAGGACAATGTCCAGCCCCAGGCCGGTCGCGGATGACCAGTCCCGTCGCTTGTCCACCAGGGCCAGGCGCGGATACTTCACATCGTCCCGGATGGTGACGTCCCAGCCCTGACGCTGTTCGACCTCACAGCCCTGAACACTCCAGCGGGTATTCTCCAGCTTGGAATCAAAAGCGGAAATCACGGGAAACATGCGCTCAATGCGGCGGTCGTCCCCCCACAGCAGCATCGGATAGGCCAGCGCGCACAGGCCCAGCAGGAGGGCCAGCGACCGGGCGGCTTTTGCGAAGCGGACGGTTTCTCGTTCTGCGATAAAAAGGGCGCCGCCCATGGCGCATCCGATGAAACCGTAGGCGAGGTCGATGACCGACTGCTCCCGGCCCAGGTAGCCTTGCAGGAATTCAATGCCTGGCACGGCCAGGAGCGTGGCCAACCAGGCCGCCAGTCGGTGCCGCCGCGAAAATGTCCCGGCGCGGAGAAGCGTGAGCACGCCCAGCGCAATGCAGGTGAAGGCCGGAACATGGGCGAAGTCCCACCACGCATGAAAAACCCGGCCTGAACCCTCGATTGAAACGGGCACCAGCAGCAGGAATAGAAACACGCCGGCGGCGACGATCACACCCAGGCCAAGCGGGGTTAATGTAGAATCTACCTTCATAGGTCAGCGGCACCATGCGTCCCGATCCGCCATGCATAGCATATTCAGGCGTATCGGGCCATAGGGGGACTGATGCTGCAATCGGACCGAACCGAGGCGGATTCGGTCCCTCCCTGACAAGCCGGGGAGTCAGTCCGGCAGGGTGCGGAGAAAGTGGACGGCGACGGGGGTGGTAAAGCGGGCGAGGGATTCCCTCGCGGCCTGGCGGACCGTGGGCAGGAAGTAGCTGTCCTGATTCTGCACCACGGCCATGAGCGGGGCGATCGCGCGGTCATCGCCGAGTTCGCCCAGGGCGCGGATCGCGCTCTGGCTGGCTTCGGCAATGGGGTCGCGGATGCCGGTCAGCAGCGCGTCCAGCGCGCGCCGCTCCTTCAGCTTGCCCAGGCTCTCCGCCGCGGCGGATCGGACCACGCTGTGGAAATAATTTTCGCGGTTCACCACCACGGCGCCCAGCACATCGACGGCCGCCGTGTCCTTTAATTCGCCCAGCGCCAGCGCTGCGTCGCGCGCCACTTCGGCCACGGGATCGCGCAGTTGCTTGATAAGGCCGGGCACCGGCGATTTGGGCAGTGGCTGCTGCGGTTCGGCCAGGGTCTGTTCCACCACGGGCGCATGGGTTTGCATGGCGGCCTTCGCTTTGCGCGAGCGGCCGGTGGCTTTGTCGGCAATGGATCGGGCGAGCCGTTTGATCATGCGTCATCTCCGTTGGAATTCGTCCCAGAACGCCGGAACGTAGGCCGGGCCTGCGGGATTCGCAATCCGCGACCCGCCCTTTGCAGAAAACTCACAATGCGCGTCGCCGGGTTTCGTTTCGCGTTCGGGTGGCGCGGATAGTAGATTGCCGGCATGTCGACATGTTCACGAGGGCGGTGGTGGCTGGCCCTGTTGATCTTCGGGGTGGCCATGGGAGCGCTGGAAGGCGTGGTGGTGGTGTATTTGCGCGCCCTGTATTATCAGGACGGATTCGTATTCCCGCTGGCCGCCATGCCGCGCGCCATCTATCTGACCGAACTATTCCGCGAGGGGTGCACCCTGCTGATGCTGGGTGGCCTGGCGGCCCTGGCCGCGAACGGCGCATTGCGGCAATTCGCGGTGTTCCTATGGAGCTTCGCCATCTGGGATGTGGCGTACTATGTGTTCCTGAAGCTGGCGCTTGATTGGCCGGAGTCCTTGTTTACCTGGGATATTCTTTTCCTGATTCCCGTTCCCTGGGTGGGCCCGGTTCTCGCGCCGTTGCTTTACTGCGTGGCGATGTGCGCGGTGGGGTGCGGGGCCTGGCAGTTGGCGGAGGCCGGCTTGCGGTTCCGGCGCTCCGATGTTGCCTGGCTGGCGGCCAGCGTGATGCTGGTGCTGTGGTCGTTTATGGAAGAGCCGCTTCAGCTCATCGCGCGCGTGGTGGCCGATGAACCGGACCGCGCCCGGCACACCGCGCTGGTCACTGCGGCCTTTCGAAGCTATGTGCCGGCGTGTTTCAACTGGCCGGTATTTTCCGCCGGGCTGGCCGCCGGTTTTGTGGTCGCCTGGCGTGGTGGCCGTCGGGGGTCGCGGCCCTCAATCCCGAGCCTCTAACATGGGTCTGTTGCTTGTCATACCGTGCGGTGGATTGGGCAACCGGCTGATGGCCATGCTGTCCGCGCGGATTCTGGCGGAGCAACTGGGCTGCGACTTCCGGGTGGCGTGGCGCGGTCAGGCGTGGTTGCCCCTTTCTTTCTATTCGCTCCGCGATGTGCTGGAGGGCGTTGACGCGTGGCTGTGGGAGGGACCCGATCCCAGCCCGGCGTTCCCGGTGCAGCATCATGTCCCCGGGGCTGCCCCCGAGGTGGAGGCCCGCTTGCTGGCGGGCGAAACGGTCGTGCTGGAGTCCTACTGTTTTATCCGGCCCTCCGGGATGGATCAGGCTTCGTTCAGCAAGGCCATCCATGATCAGTTTGCCCGGCTCCGGCCCCGGCCCGAGGTGTTGGCCCGTGTGGCGGCGCAGCCCACCGCGGCCATTGGACTCCAGGTGCGGCGCGGCGACTGCTGGCGCTCCATCGTATATTCCCCGCTCGGCCTGTTCTGTGACGTGGTGGACCGGGCCTTGCAGGCCGCCCCGGATCTGTCCATTTTTCTGGCCACGGATTCCGTTCCGGTGCAGCGCGAACTGCGCCGACGTTACGGGCATCGCCTGCATCACCAGGCCTGGCGGCCGGAAGGTGATCCGGCGGAGGGCGCGCGGGATGCCCTGGCCGACATGGTGGCGTTGTCCCGCACGCAACGTCTCTACACCAGCGGACAAAGCAGCTTCGGCTACATCGCGCACCTGATGACGCGGGTGCCGTACCAATCGGTGCACGTCCCGTGGATGCCCCAAGACTGGGCGGGTCCGTGGGTGATCCAGTGGCATGACCGGTACATGCAGTGGGATTGGTCACGCGAGATCTGGCATCGTCGCGCGATGGAAAAGGCCCGCGGTGGCGACGTGATCCGGGCCGGCTTTATGGTGGCCGTAAATCGCGTCATCTGCTCTTCGCTCTATCAACACTGGCCGTTCCACCGGGCCGTCCTCGCGTCCTCCGGCGGATGACATCAGCTTCCGGGTTGGACCGGGTCGGCGCGTCCTGTGTGTTCGAAGCGCCGGTTGAGGGTGCGGCTGAGGCGCATGAAGGGTTTTTCGATGGCGAGGTAAAGGGCGGCGGAAACGAGCAGGGCGGGCCCCAGCAACAGGGCGCCGTGCAGGGCCAGATCGATGGCCAGGGGCCGTGCGGAATCCAACAGGGGCAGGGTGCGGGGCGCCAGTAGCTTGAAGATCAGCATGTGATAGAGGTAGAGCGTGTAGCTGATGCCGCCCACTGCGACCAGGGCCGGGTTGGTGATGATACGGCGGCCTCCGGTGCCCAGGTAGAGCGACACGTAGAGGGCGATGATGAGCAGGACGGTCAGGCAGCGCAGTTCCTGCCCGCGGGTCAGGATGATAAACAGGCCGACCACGGCGGCGATGGTCACGCCATCCCAGCCCACGTGTCGGCGCAGGGCGGACGTGCCACGCGCGTTATACAGATCTGCCAGCAGGAATCCGGCCAGGAAGAAGTGCAGGAAGCGGGGGAGGCTCTTGGCCCAGCGCGGGCCGGCGCCTTCGATCCAGTACGAGCTCAGGATGGCCAGGCCCATCATCAGGGCCAGCAGGACGCCGCGTCGCCAGCGTGCGGAGGGGTGCGCGAGCAGGCAAGCCAGCAGCGGCATGAGGAGATAAAACTGGATTTCCACTTCCAGCGACCAGGCCACACCGTTGATCCAGCTGGATTGACCGAACATCAGGCCGTGGGTGTAGAGCAGGCTGGGGACGAGATGGGGAATGAATTCCCGCCAGCCGATATTGGTGAGATAGACGACACCAAAGGCGATCAACATGTTGATCACGTACACCGGCTCCAGGCGAATCAAGCGCCGCAGATAGTAAGTCAGCAACGCCGGGCGGGGTTGGCCGGCCCGGTAGTGTTCGACATAAGGCAGGGCCAGCACGAAGCCGCTGATGACAAAGAACAGTTGTACCCCGTAGTGAGCGGCGTAGCCCAAGGCTACAATGAACGATTGGGGCACCACCACCTTCCAGTCCGCGGGCAATTGCACCGCGCTCAGACGCTGTGTGGTGGTGAGATAGGTGGCGGTGAAGTGGTGAAGAAGGACGGCCAGAATGGCGATGCCGCGCAGCCCATCCACTTCCGGAAGATAACGCCCCGATGCGGTCACCCGCTGAAACAGCGCGCACAAATGTTGCCAAGCAGAGGTCACCCAGGCCATGCCACGCTAGTACACAGCCATCCCGGCCAACTCAAGCGGGGATTCCGCGGGATTTTATGTGACGTGCCTTTCCTTGGGCTGGATTCGCGGGAATCCTGACCTGACCCAGGGGGAGCAGTACCCTCAATCGCGTGGGTTGGGGCCAATCCTTTTTGGTTGCCTCGTGGTTCGAGCATTTCCAGCGATTCCCTCCTCGAATTCATCGCTTGGATTCTATCCGTTATCTTCTGGGAACGTGATCGTTCGAGCGATTTTAAGTGCCCAGCAGTTCCGGCCTGTGTTTTGCACACTAGTGAGCAGGGCTGGTTCGGAAAATTTTTTCGAGCGGCTTCGCCGCTCCCTTATTCCGGGTCATCCTTATTCTCTTTTTACCCGTCCTCTTCGACTCAACGTCGAGGACTGTGGGGCGCAGACCCGCCGTGGGATTGCTTACCCACAACTCCTGGTTCGCCTCAATTTCGCTCCGTCAGATCAGCCTCACGCAGCCTCTGCTCGGATCGCATCACAAAGATGATCAGGATGTCTTTACCTTCTGATCGATAGAAAATTCTACAGGGCGGAACGACTACTTGGCGATAAGGCAGGTGCGGAACCTCTGGAGATATGGATCCAGATTTCGAAAACTGTGATAGACGTTCAACGGCTTGGAATACACGCCGCACATATCTTCGAGCCGCATCTGGTTTATCGAGTGCTATGTACTCAGCAATTGACTCTAGGTCATTGAGTGCGGGTTCGGTCCAAATCAGGCGAGCCATCGCTTCATCCTCGTCTTGGCTTGCGCGTGTGTAACGGTTCGCTTTTCCTGCACCGCCCGTTCTCCCCTGGCAATGCCTTCGAGAATTCCAATCCTGCTTTGTTGTTCGTCAAAAGTCTGAACATCAACAAGATAGGCCGCCGGTCGTCCGTGCTCGGTTATCAAGACCGGGTTTCTATCCTCCTGAATTTCGGCGATTAAGCGCGTAGCCTGACGTTTGAGAGTGGTGACAAGTTCCATTTTCATGGTGATACTATAGTGGCACTTCTCCTCTTTGTCAATTATCGGCGAACGTCAGCGGTGTGGGGCGTTGACCCGTCCGCGGGTGAGCCGTACCCTCGACCGCGTGGTTCGACTCATCCATCTATTTTGCTCAGTTCGTGCAGTATCATGATCAGCTGAATCGGCGATGTCACGATGTCTATAAGAACTGCTGGGACCAGCAGGATTTGAGCGGGTCCATGCCATGCATCAGTGTGTTGCGCCTCACCTGTTGCTATTCGGGTCTCGCATACCACAAGGATAAATAACTTGTTTGATATCGACGCTGAATAGTGGGGGCATGACCCAGCTCCAAGATCAGGAACCTGTGTCCATGGACTGCACTCGGATGGGAGCTGCGCCGCACGGTATTTGTCCGTTATTGGTGGAACTAGCCCGAATCCATATGGAGTGGCGTCTGTGCGGTCGGATTCCATGAATCCGGCTGTTATCGTTGCAAAGGCTTTGTCGCCAGGGCGCGCGAAGGCGGCCTCGTGTGCCTCGATAGAGACCCAGGCAGATTGAGTTGCGCGAATGTATCGGGGGCCCAAGTCAACCCGACGAGATAAGGCCGGTCTGAAGTCTGTCATCTGGCATTCCAGAAGTCGGTCGCCGCATGAGTTTGTCCAAAATGCATGCGGGGAAAGCTGAAGAGTGTGGACGCCGATCTTCTTCACTTTGTCGACACACATGCAACCGAGCATACTGCTCGCGCACAGTGCCAAGAGAAGAGCTGTTCCGATTGTTTTCATTTCAGTCGAACGTCAGCGGTGTGGGGCGTTGACCCGTCCGCGGGGCAACGTACCCACAACTGCATGGTTCGACCTCTTCATTCTTATCCTGGATTAATCGGTCCACCAAGTATCGCAACAAAGCTTATCAGAAATAGAATCACAAAGAGACCTGCCGACTCGATTGCGGCAAGAACTAGGAGAAAAGCCATCATTGGCTTTGTTTGCTGGCACTTTATGACTTGGATAATTCGCCAGATAAACAGTGCCGGATATGCTGTAAATATTCCGATTTGTGGCAATTCAGGGATTACTCCGATAAGCGGTGGTATACGGATCGAAGCGAGGCACAAAGCGAAATATGAGCTAGCGATGACTGATGGTATCGCCAATGCGATCAGCGGGTGACGACTTTGGAATGTATTCTCCGCTTCCATATTATTGTGGTCGAACGTCAGCGGTGAGGGGACCGCGAGCCGTCCGCGGGGAGCGGTACCCTCAA
>CAYTVN010000047.1:0-14460 GCA_964441655.1 uncultured Verrucomicrobiota bacterium
AGTCCGAATCGCCGCTGATGATGACAAAGGCATCGACATGGGATTTGGTGTAGCAAAGGTCGAGCGCGTCCACCACCATGCGGATATCGGCGGAATTCTTGCCGGACTGGCGCACGTGAGGGATTTCGATCAGCTCGAAGGCCGCCTCGTGCATGATGGCCTTGAATTCCTTGTAGCGTTCCCAATCGCAGTAGGCTTTTTTGACCACGATGCTGCCCTTGAGCAGCAGGCGTTCCAGCACCTTGCGGATGTCGAATCGGTCGTAATGGGCGTCGTGCACGCCGAGCGCGACGTTTTCAAAGTCGCAGAATACGGCGAGATTGGCGATGTCAGGCGATTTGCTCATGGGTTACTCCTGCTGTATCCAGCATACGCTCGAGGGGTCGGGCAGCACAACATCACCAAAGGCCTTTTTTTGTCAGCTCCACCCGGATTATCCGCTGCTCCCCCGCCTCCGGCGTGATCACCAGCGGATGGGGTTCGTAGCCGGGCGCGCGGATTTCCAATCGGTAGGTCTCGCCGCCGTTCACCTCCAGCACGCGACCGGTGATCCGGCGGCCCTTGGTAAAGATCACGGCATCGGCGGGGGTCAGTTCGAAAACCAGGTAGGTGCGCGGGGTGAGTCGCACGTTGAGCAGCCTGCGTTCGCCGGGCATGGCGGCGGCTTCAAAGCGGGTGCCGTGGTAGCCGGGGGCGGAAATCCGGATGGTGTAGAACCGGTTGGGCACCACCCGGAACAGGTGATGCGCTTCCTCCACCACGTCGCCCGCGATGCTTACCTCAGCCTGCGTGGGCGCCATATTGAATTCCAGGAAGGCGTCTTCGTAGGCCAGCGCGAGGGTGGCGGCGGCGTGCTGGCCAGGGTCCAGCTGCACCACCTGCCGGACGGGATTCTTGTAGCCCGCTACGCTGAGACTGATGGTGTGGGGGCCGGGCGGAAGGTCGTTGGTTTCAAACGGCAGATACACTTCGCCCAGGTCCACGTTGTCCACGGTCAGGCAGCCGCGCGAAATTTTCGTCATGCGGTTGGGGCTCTCCGCCGTGATGCGCAGGGCGGCCGGTTCGGGCGCGAGGTCCACCGGAATTTCCAGCACGGGATCGCCGGGCATGAGACAGGGCAGCAGCAGCGTTTCGGAGATGTGATGCGGGGCGCGCACGGTCAGGTGAAGATCGCGCCCGTACGGCACGTCGAGCTCCGCCCCGACCCGGCCCAGCACCTGGCGATCCAGATAGACCAAGGCGCCCGGCGTCGGGCATTGCACCACCAGGTGAATGGTGCCCGTGGGGTCCGCAGCCAGACAGGACCGGATGCACATCCAGCCTGTGAAGAACCACCGCGCCTGGCCGGCCGTAATCATGACGCAGCACGCATTCGCGTCCTACGGCCTGATTCTATCGCGCGGCGGAACGATGCGGTAGAAAAATCGCAATTTGCGGGCTAGAGCATAGTAGGAAATTCTATAGCCACAAAATGCACAGAATTCACAAACGCTTTGTGCGTTTTGTGCCTTTTTTGTGGCCAAATGGTTCCGTGTCGTCCGGCTACGCGCTAGATTAACCTGCCCTATCGCAGCAGGGCGTCCAGTTCGTCCGGCTTGTCCAGGAACTTCACGTCCGCGACGGTGCGGTTTTCATCCAGCACAAACAGGGCCAGTTTGCCGGGCTTGGTGGGGTAGGTGGCGGCGAACTGTTTGTCGTCGGCCAGCAGCATGCGGAAGGGGTACTTGCGCATCTTGGGCTTGGCGAACAGGAACGAGATGATGCCCGGCATGGGGGTGATGTCGGAAACGTACTCGGCGTGGCTGGCCTCCAGGAACCCGGGCTCCTTGGCTTTCAGCCAGGCGGTGATGGATTTCGAGACCGTCATTTCGCTGGCCACGATCACGAAGCGCGTTTCCGGGGCCAGGGTATGGGCCACCCCGTGCGGATCGTTCAGGGTGTAGACCGGGAAGGGTTGTCCCTTCTGCACGGGTTCCGCATGCAGGGCCAGGGGCAGGATCAGGCTAACCAACAGAATCCAACGATGCATAAGCAGGCTCCTCTTTGTTTCGTGGCCCTAACGTCCTTCACCTGGGGCCATTTGTCTACACCCTCGCCCCGCAGAGTCCAACCGTCTATAGTTTCGTGCAAGAACGCCGGACGGCACGTCGCGCCGCGCGCCGATGCCGTCCCTCCCGGCGTGAGGAAGGGAGGGTCCGCAACCGTTTCGGTGCGGACCGTGGTTGCAAACGATCATTCGCATGAATGCGGAGGCCTGAAATGGAAGAGATCCTGTTGTTGTCCTTTATCGTCCTGGCCGTCGTCCAGCTGGTGGAACTCGGCAAGATCAAAAGGACCCTGAATGATCTGGAGGGCGGACTGCGGGAACTTCGCCGCAAACTGCCCTGGCAGCAGGATAAATCCCCGGTGGCCCCGACCCCGGTCGAACCCAAGCCCGCGCCGGTCAGCGTGACGCCGAGCGCGACTCCGCACCCGGCGCCGCCCCAGCCGCCTCCCGTGCCGTTGGCGACGTCTTCCGTTCCACTGGCCGCGCCCAAGCCTGTGATGGCGAGGATTGTGTCGCCCCCGCCGCGGCCGCCGAATCCCACCGTCGAAGCCGCGCGCGATGTACTGCGGCGCATCTGGAGCTGGATCGTGGTGGGCGAGGAACATCGTACGCCCGGCGTCTCCATGGAGTACGCGGTGGCCACCACCTGGCTGATCCGGGCCGGCATTGTGGCCCTTGTGACCTGCATCGGCTATTTCCTCAAATGGTCGCTGGACCGTAATTTGATGGGACCCGAAGCCCGCGTCGGATTGAGCGTCTTCTTCGGACTGGCCCTGTTGACCGCGGGCACGCGCATGCTCGGCAAACAGTGGCGGGTGCTGGGCCAGGGCTTTATGGGCGGCGGCATCGCCATCCTTTATTTCAGCATCTATGCCGCCGGGCCGATGTACGACCTGATCCCGCGCGTGGGCGCCTTCGGCCTCATGGCCCTGGTCACCGGCGCCGTGGGCCTCCTGGCCGTGCGACAGAACTCCATGCTGGTCGCCATCCTCGGCCTCATCGGCGGCTACTGCACACCCGTTTTGCTGCACTCCGCGCAACCCAATCTGCCCGTTCTCTACGCCTACCTCCTCGTACTCGGGCTCGGCATCCTGTGGATCGCCCAGGCCCGGCAATGGCGCCTGTTGAACTACCTGAGTTTCCTCTTCACGTATGCGTTGTTCATCGCCGCCCTGCCGCGTGCATCCGGCTACCATGATCAATTCACGCTGATCATCAGCGCGCTGGCGGCGTTTTTCGTGCTGCATGCGTCGCTGGTCTATGGACACAACATCCGCCGCGGCCTGAAGGCCACCGTGCTGGAAATCATCTATCTGGTGGCGAATTCCGCGCTGGCCGGCGTGCTGGCCTACGGAATCATCCGCAGCACGTGGGGCCGGCCTTATCCCGCCGTGGCCACCCTGGCCCTGGCCCTGTTCTTCGTGCTGCACGTGGTGCTCTTTCTGCGCCGTCAGGTGAAGGATCGCGCCCTGCTGGTCACGCTGCTGGCCCTGGCCTCCCTCTTCGCCACCCTCACCGTTCCGTTGGTGCTGGCCCGCGAATCGCTGACCATTGCGTGGTCGCTGCTGGCCCTGATGTTCCTGTGGCTGGGGGGCCGGATGGACAGTCCGTTCCTGCGGCACGCCGGCCACGCTCTCTATGTGCTGGTGTTTGGTCGGCTGGCCTTGCTGGATTTGCCGGGCCGCTTTGATCACCTCGCCCACGCGGACACCTTCGCCGACTACCGGCGCGGACTGGCGGACCGCTTGTGGACGTTCGGGGTTTCCATCGGTTCCGTGCTGGCCGCGTTCTACCTCGAGCGGGCGTATGCGCGGAAGCTGCCCCCGCCGGAACCCGCGGCCCGGGCCACAGATGAACGCTCCTTCAGCACGGTGTTTCGCGGAGTGCTCTATTGGTTCGCGCTGTTGTTTGTCTTTGCCTATGTGCAGCTGGAGACTCATCGCGCGCTCGGCTTCTTCACCCCGCTGCGCCAGCCCGCGCTGACTCTGCTGTGGGCGGCCATGGCGGGCTACTTCCTCTATCGCTACCGCACGGAAGGAAAATCCTATCTGCTGCTCGTGCTGTCCGGCTTTCTCGCCGTGGCCATCCTCAAAACCCTGTCCGTGGATATGGACACCTGGGGCCTGGGATCCCGCTGGCTCTTCCGGTCCGACTACACGGCCCTCGCGGTGGCCATGCGCTGGCTGGATTTTGCGGGCAGTCTGGCCCTGCTCGCCGCGGGCTGGCGTCTGCTGGCCGGACCGAACCAACCGCGTCAGCTCGCGCTGCTGTTCGGCTACGGTGGACTGGCCCTGCTGTTCTTTTTCGCCACCCTGGAAATTCGCAGCCTGCTGCACGCCACCGTGCCCGCCTTTCTGGATGGCGGAACGTCCGTGTTGTGGGCCGTGTTTGCCGTGGCCTTCCTGGTCGCGGGCTTGCGTCATCGCGTGAAGACGTTGCGCCTGCTTGGGCTCGGCCTCTTCATCGTGGTGGTGGCCAAGGTGTTCCTGGTGGACCTGGCCGGCATGCCCACCCTGTACCGCGTCATCGCCTTTATGGCGGTGGGCCTGTTCCTGCTGGGCAGCGCGTTCGCCTACATCCGGGCCAGCTCATCCTTCCAATCCGGAGACCCCTCATGAAACAGGCCCTTCTGATCGCCTGCCTTGGACTATTCGCCTTGGGCGCCCACGCCGCGGTGACCCCCGCCGACTTCACCCACTACCAGGATGTACGCGCCCCCGATCCGCTGCCCGGTCCGGACGACCTGGCCGCCCTGGTGCTGAGCGACGACGTGTTCGCGGAACTCAACCTGCACGCCACCAACCTTCGCCTGTTGGAGGCCGACCAGCGCGAAGTGCCGTATCTGTTGCGGCCTCGGACCGAGCAGTTGACCCGCACCGAGGAGCGAATTTTTCCCGTGGTGCCGCTGAGCTTTCGCGAGATGAAAGACAACCGGGCGGAACTTGTCGTGGCCCGTCCCGCGGAGCCCGGCGTACCGGTGGCCCTGCTGCTGCACAGCGGCCAGGCCAATTACGAAAAACGCATCACCATTTCGGGCAGCCAGGACCAGCAGAGCTGGACCACCCTGACCGAGGCTCAGCCGGTGTTCGACTACACGCGCTACGTCGATGTCCGGAACAACCGGGTGAACCTGCCGTCCGGCGAATGGGCCTTCTATCGCATTGAGATTTCCAACCTGGCCGAGGATCGCAAGGCCGTCTTCACCGAAGTCATCCGGCAGCTGCAGGGTGGGGCGGAGCAGATCACCGAGACCGAAACCGCGCGCATCCGCCAGGAGCCCTTCCGGGTGGAACGGCTGGAGTTGGTGATTCAGCAGGAGCGCGTGCAAAGCGAGCGACCGGTGCTGGCCCGGCGGGAGGTGCCGGAATTTGACGTACAGAACGACGAGACCGCGCACGTCACCCGCGTGGAATTCGTGACCCGCCGTCAGCCGCTGGTGGCCGTGTGGGTATATCCGCGCGACCGCAATTTCAGCCGCCGGGCCACGGTATCCGGCACCGATGAGTCCGGCCCGAACGCCAGCTGGGAGGGACTGGCCAACGCCACGCTCACCCGGATCGAGGCGGCGGCCGGACATCAGCCCCGGCTGAAGCTGGACCTGGGCGAGCCCCGCCGCTACGCGCGTTACCGCATCGTGCTGCACAATCAGGACAACCCGCCGCTCGATATTGAGTCCATCCAGGTGGAAGCCGAGACGTGGGAGGCGTTGTTCTTTCCGCCCGCGGGCCCGGTGCGCCTGTTTTACGGCGGCCCGCTGGCTGTGGCGCCCCAGTACGACATTGGCGCCGTGCTGGCGGCGAGCCCGCGCCCGGAGCCGCAGCTGTGGACGGCATCCCCGTCCGCCGCCAATCCGGCCTACCGCGAACCCGCCCCGCCCAAAGCCCCGCGTTCAGGCCGCGCCCTGATGGTCCTGGCCATCCTCGCCATGGTAGCCATCCTTTTCGTGGTCATCGCCAAAGCCGCAAGGCAGGTGGAATAAGATTTTAGCCAAGGAGCCGGTCGCGTTTGTTGGGACAAACGGATCTGCTGATTTATTTAACATCCGCCAGCAAAGCCAGAAATCGTGTCACAATATCTGCCGTGATGTGATGTGGATTATTCCGCTGTATCAGGTGGGCGGTTTTTGCTGCGCGCGCTTTGGGCAAATGGCCTTTCCGGACCAGGATGACGAGCGCCTCCAGCCCCCATACGGGCGTGACCCCGAATTCGCCGCACTTTTTGCGCAATAATTGATCGTTGGTCAGGCACGCCCAGCCGCGGTTTCTGGCCATGGCGAGGCAGAGTTTGTCGCGGGCCGACAGGGCTCCGCCGCGGGTCGAGGCCTCCATGATTTCTTCCAGAGAAGGATCACAAATGAGCAAGCCGAGTCGCTTGGCCTCGGTTTCGGTGAGTGCTTTGACTTCGCGCAGGACATCCCGCGCCACGTGGACCCGGCCCAGCGAGCGAGCCAGGATTTCGAGCACCTCCAAATCCGTCGTCGCGAAGTCAATGAGCACATTGGCATCGCTGATCAACGAATCTGGAGGCTCTTCGCTCACCGAACGGCCGCCCAGGATTCCATGCGCTCACGCATGTCTTCCAGCGAAAGACCTAGAATCTCGGCCGCCCGGTCCAGACTGATCAGCCGCTTCTCCCACGCCTGCCGGACCAGCAGGTCCAGTCGGTCTTCCCGGAAATCGGGTTCGGCCAGCGGGAAGGGTTCATCCTTGGAACCCTTCAGGGGCTTGTCGAACCGGGACTGATAGAACCTTCCAAAGACCCGCCAGATTTCTTTGTCCACTACGCCCAGCTCAATTAGTCGGCGCAACACGGTCTTATAGCTGACCAAGAAGTGGCGCTTCATTTTCATTACCCGGTCCACGAAGTGCAGGCCGGCATACTCGTTCCACTTCGCAGTAAAGGCTTCCTGTGGCATCAAGAAGTGCGAGGCGAATATATTGGCCTGCTGTTCTTCGGGGGCCTTTTCGGACTCCTCGACCAATTCACCGTCGTAGCTACTGGGATGCAGCAGCAGGTGACCCAACTCGTGGGCGGTGGAAAAGATGCGGCGCTCCACCGGAATATCGGAACGGGTATTGATGGCCACCGCCGGGCCATCGTCATCCAGGCCGACCGAAAGACCGAAAAAGACCTCGGACTTGGATGGGGTCAGCATCAGTTTGATGCCCGCCTCCTCCAACTCATCGCAGATGTCGGTAACCGGGGTGTCAGGTGCCAAGCCGAGTTTTTCGCGAGCCCGCCGGGCCATGTGCTCGGGGTTGGACTCCTTGCCGATAAGGCCCTGAATCTTGAGGGGCGACTTGCGGCCAAGTTCGTCTTCCAGTTCGGTAAAATCCTTCAGCCAGAGAGCCACCCGGGTGACGATTTCATCGCGTTCGGCTTCCTGTTGCGCGCTTCTGGTTTTCAGCGAGCGGAAGCGCAGGGTTTTCAGCTGAGGCACCTCGCGGAAGAGTTCCACCATGGGCACCCCGAGTGCTTCGGCGATTTTTTGCAGATTGCCCACCAGGGGCTCCGAGGCTCCGGTTTCCATGGCCCGGTACGCGTTGCGGCTGATACCCGCCGCTTCGGCCAGTTCGCCCTGGTCCAACCCCTTCAGGGTACGCAACCGCCGCAAGTTCTTGTTAACGGATTTGATCATGACGTGTCCCTCCCGCGTGTGATCTGCCACAAAGATAGGGCCTGCAAGCGGTCTTGTCAAAATAGATGAGCAATCAATATTGACAAGTATTAAGGCTTTTATGCTTGTCGGTCTCGGGGTCGGAATCGGGTCTCGGGATCGATTCATATAGCGACCCCAACAGGGTAGGGCTCGCGCTCCGTCGTGGGCCGGGGATTGGGCCGGTGACGGGATACACGGGATGATCAGGATTCCGGACTGCCTTTCAAAAACCCGAAATCGCACATCCAAACTCCAATATTCTCTGCCCGGCCGGCCCGCTAAACACGCAAAAGCACGCGAAAAGGTCGCGGTGAAGCGGATCGCCAGTCTTCAAAAAACCGAAATCCGACATCGCAAATCCAAAATCCACCTACCCCTTTCCGGCCCCCAAAACCGCGCCATAAGCCCTTTTGGAGCGGCGAAAACAGGCCTACCCGATTAGGGTACGGGAAGTTAGCGAGGTCCGACCACGGACAGGCTAGCTCACACTGGGCTGCCTATTGGACCCGTAACTCCAAGAAATCTCTTATTTCATTGAAGCTATCAGCCAGAAACGGCTTGTCTCTGAACCAGGTAATGTAGCCGATAAGATCTGTTGGGCGGAGTACTTTAGTATACTGTCCCGCCTCTCTTGGTGGAAGCTGCCCAGCTGACGCAATCAGCCCGCGCACCTTCACGTCGTGTCCTCTGTCGCGCAACAACACTTGGCAGAGGAATCGCGCGCGGCTAACTTGCGCGTACGGGTTGTGATAGTCACCGCTTTCTGCAAACCGAGCGCTCCAATTTTTCACTTCAACAATAAAAACGCCATAAGGTGATAATACAGCGTAATCCACCTGAGCAGACTGAAGCGGCTCTCCATTGAAGCGCATAAAGTGATCGGCCTCCAGCATCACATCTGAGAATACATGGTATGCGTTCGGTAGCATGGAGAGGCAGCGGGCCACCTCCATCTCAGCAAGTGCACCCGCCAACTCCTGCGATTGCAATACGGCATTCACCCGCTCCATTACATCATCAAGCGCTTGTCGCTGTCTGCAAATGTTCGATTCTTTATCGCCGATCAAACAGTTCAGTTGATCTCTCGCGCTTATCGCTTGTCTATTCTGGCTCGCACGATATTCCTCCAGGTCGCGAATCAAGAGTCGACGTTTAATGTGTGGCGCAATAAACAGAAAGGGTTTTAGCAGCGAATTCAATGGACCAGTTGCAGCCCGAAGTTGATTAAGCTTATTCGCGATTTGGTCGCATGTGTCCTTCGCTTGCGCCTCTCGTGCGGCGATATTGGATTTGGCCGTGTCCTCGATACGAAGGACCGAATTCTCCTGATCTTGTATTCTTGTTTCAACGATGCGTGCAATATTTTCAACACGCTCGGTATACGTAAGCTTCAACTTGCCAAGAACCTTCGCAATGTCCTGTGGGTGAGCGATCTCGACCCCTAAATCTGGAAGATCCGATTGAATGCTTCGCCATGCACCGCTTATTCCGTACATCCGTGCCATGGAGATATTAATAGCATAGTGCGCCGGCGATGCGACTCCTTGTAAAATGTTCAGACAGAGGACAGTTGAGCGGCCCGTACCGGCAATGGGTCCACTCCCATACATTCCTCGAAAAGGATGGCGGTACCCTGAGCAAGGACCGCGTGCTCTACATCGTACCCGGCGGCGAGCTGATCCACCGCCTGTTCGTCCGCCGCCAGGTGGAAGCCATCTTCGCCTACCGCCGCGAGGCCTTGCTGCGCCGGTTCCCGACTAAGGCGGGGTGATGTGGGGAAAGGGCTGGCGGTGCCGCGCTCTGAAATGGATGTGTGCAGAACTGAATTCTCGGCATATCTAGGATAAACGACCGATCCCAACAACTGCAGGTCCCCATCCGTTGCAGAATTCAAGGTAGGAGAATAGAAATGGCCTCGCCTTTGCGGGGAATGGGACAACCAAGCTTGGTCGCAATTTTGGGGTCCTCTCCTTGATGGCCAAGGACGAGGATTCCCTCACGCCGAAGAGCCTTGCGTGCATCACGCATACGCTTCATTGGATCTTTTTGTCTTGCAACAGTTTCAATGGCAACGCGAGGTATTATTTTCCTCTGCACTAGACGAAAAAGTTCGGTGACGCGAAGCTGGCCGCTCGAATGTGAAAAAATGCGCTGTCGGGTGTCGTCATCAATCTGCGCTAAAAAATTAGACGGCAACACACCTTCTTTGACAAGCCAGCGGATGGACCTCTTGCCATCCGAACTGATCGATAGCTTGCCGTCACGGTTTGGCGCCTTTCGGAGCACGTCGGGGCTGGCACGCACAAGACCAATCCAAAAACGGGAGATGTTGTCATCAATACGAACGAGTAGGCAAAGCTTACCCACAGCCTCTTTGGGGATCATCCAATCCTTAAGAACGGTACATTTGATATCAACTTCCTCGCCTTGAATGCTTGTGTCGAGCGTCTTGCCGTCAGGCAATTCAAAGTCAAACTTGAAAAGGATTTCAACTTTGGTGCCAATGTAAGTCTTTTCTGTCTTTTCAAGAGCGTCAACCGACCAGCGCCCCGTGCGCATCCCGTCGATTACTTCATCAAGAGCACGCCGGAGGGTCTCGGCTGCTTGGGCAGCAAAACCATTTTGTTGAAGAAAGAAATTTACCACTCGTCCCAGCTGGTCGTCGCCTGAAGCCACCTTGCTTTTGGGTGGTTGAGGACTCATCGGGCGGCGCGATGTTTGGTGGGATGTTCGATGGTCTTTTGGCTTATCGCTTCACTGATTCTTTGGGCCACAGCGCGTGCCACTGGTGGGGGGAATGCGTTGCCAATCTGTCGATAGGAGGCCGTTTTTCCTCCTGCAAATTGCCAGCTATCCGGAAAGCCCTGAATTCGCGCGGCCATGCGCACGGTAAGCCTTGGCATCCCTGTAAATCCGCGCGGGGGCGCTGCGTTGGCAAGAGATATGCCGTTAACACCGAGAGATGCCCATGCCTTGCGTGACCGCGTGGGTCCGAGATCGGCGCCTCCATGTTTCTTGGAGCCACCAACTAGTGTTGGGGCAATTTCATTAGCTTTTGCCGCCCACTCAAGAGCGCCTTCCCAGCCATCCGCCGCCATCAAGTCAACCAAAGTTTCCCCAACGGTTTTAGGTAGAACCCCATCCGTCAGTGGCAGCGGAGCTTGAAAATTTGCTGCTAGGTCTTCTCGAATCGCTATCACCACAACTCGCGGTCTGAGCTGGGGAACACCAAAATCAGAAGCGTTTAGCAGGTGCCAACTTGCTTCATAACCTAAAGCCCGCAGGCGGCCTTTTAAGTGAAGGCGGTAATCTGTAAAGATAGCATCCAAGAACCCCCGAACATTCTCCAACATCACAGCTTTTGGGCGACACTCTTCCACCAAGCGAAGAGCTTCCGGGAAAAGATCGCGCTCATCATTGTGCCCTAGTTGCTTGCCCGCTTTTGAAAACGGCGGACAGGGCACCCCACCCGCAAGCAAATCAACGCCTACAAACGGATGGGCAGAAAACCTTCGGACATCACCCTCAATTACATTCCAATGCGGCCGATTCAATCGAAGGGTTGCGCAAGCGTGGGCATCGTACTCGACATGCGCCAAAGCCTCAAAGCCCGCCATCTCCAGTCCAAGGGCTTGTCCCCCCGCGCCTGCACAGATTTCGATGCAGGTCAATGGGCGCGTCGTGGAGGTGACTCTGTCGGAGTTCACGAAGCTAGACTTCATGTAAGACAGAATCCCATATAGTTGCCCTCCCAATCAAGAGGCTGATGAATTCAAAAACAAATTTGGGAAGCAGCAAGAGGGAAGGTAGGCCGAGGCAAAATTGGGATTTCATTGACCAAGTAGGGCGCGCGTTGGACCAACGCGCGCCACCGGGATGGACGGGGTGAGGCGATTAGTCCGCGGCTGCGAAGGCTCCGCACATGCCGAAGCGCAGGGGGGTGTCGGTGTACAGGGGGTGTTGGGTGGCCTGGATATTTCGGCGCGCGAACAGGTCCAGGGCTTGTGTCACTGTGGCGGGCGAATCTTCGCGCACCACCAGGATCACCCGGTCGCGCGTTGCGTCCAGGTGGTCGGCCCAGGCGGCCAGGCTGTCGGGGCCCTCGGCGTTTTCCAGTGAAAGGCCGGGGCTGCCGGGGATGCGGGTCACGCTCAGGTTCTGCTGGAGGGAGGCCTTGAGGTTCACGGCGTACGAACCGACGGTCAGCGCGGTATTGGTCAGCAGGGCGATATGCTCCACCGTTACGCCGCCGGTTTTTTCGCGCAATTGCTGGACCAGGGGAACCATCCGCGCCTTGGCCTCCTGCACCGGCACCTCGTAAAACCGGTTGGAACTCACCTCGAGGTAGACCGGGTTGAGCAGGGTGCGATTGGTCCAGCTGGACGGGGAAAACGAAGCCCACGCGGGTTTGGCGTCACCCTTCGGATCGAAGAGAGCAAAGGCCTTCCACATGCCTTCGCCGCACCATTCGGGGCTCCAGTAATACACGCCGTAAATGTCGGGGTGGCGGTGACAGTAGGCGAGGAAGTCAGCCAGCCAGCGCTGCTGTCCCTCCGGGCTCAGCGGATAGCCCAGCACGTCGTATTTCCACCGGGAGAACTGTCCTTTGAAGTCGCGCGTGCTGGGATAGGCGGTTTCCGGCACGATCACGGGCCGGCCGATGGCCTGGGCCACGCGGGTGGCGGTGGCGCCGAACTGCTCCATTTCGAGCGAGCCGCCGATGTTGGAGGACGGGAAGTAGGAGAGGCCTGCATAGTCAACGCGCACGCCCTGGTCGAGCATGTGGCGGAAGAAGGCGACACAGAAATCCGCGTCCCACCAGTGGGCAATGTGGAGCAGGAATTTTGCCTCGGGATCGGCCGCCAGGACGCCCGCCTGGCTGGCGCGGATGAGTTGAGCGGAGCGCGGCCAGAGGTGCTGGCTCAGGGAGGCGGCATTCTTCTTCGTGCTTTTCCCTGGGTATTCGCCGCAGATGCCGTAATCAATTTCGTTGCCGATTTCGTACAGGTGGTTCCGCAGTCCTTCCTGCCGGAAGTGGGTGACGATGTCTTTTGAGTAGGTCTGAACGGCGGCGGCGCGTTCATCGAAGGACAGATTTTTCCAGGCCTCGGGCAGCGGCTGCTTCATCATGTCCGACCAATCTTCGCTCAGGAAGATGACCAGGTATGGATTCAGCCCGGCGTCCAGCGCGCGCTTCACCACCTTGGTGGCGTAGTTCTTGCCGTGGGGCCCGTCGTCCTTGGTCCACAGGCGGACGCGAAAATCCTGCACACCCTGGCGGGCCAGTCCTTTGAACAAGTCGGTGGCCTCGCCGTCCCAGCGCCACGTGGTCCCCGCCGTTTCCATATCCAGCGAGTAATTGGCATCAACGCCGACCACCAGTGGCGTGGTGCGGGCCGGTCCGCTTCCTGCGGGATCCCCCGCCAGCGCACCGTGCACCATCACCAGCATCCCCGCGACACATCCGACCACGCGCAGCCCAGCCGTTGTTTTCATCAT
Source organism: uncultured Verrucomicrobiota bacterium (assembly GCA_964441655.1). GTDB lineage: Bacteria > Verrucomicrobiota > Kiritimatiellia > CAIVKH01 > CAIVKH01 > CAYTVN01. The sequence continues at coordinate 13,206 of CAYTVN010000047.1, forward strand.
GTAGGAGCACCCTTTAATTCCCGGATCGGACCAATCCACCCGGTCGATAAACAGCCTGTGTTGTCGGCGTTTAGCATAGCGGGGCGGGGCGAAGCGCGCTACCGGTAAAACGACGCCACCGGGCCCGGATCAGGTGAACAGCCAGCGCTGGAGGAGTTTTGTGTAGCGGGGCATGACGACGTACACCATGAGAAAGACGACGACCCCGGTAATGAACAGGGTATTCAAGAGCGGATAGCCGGGCACGCCCAGGTGGCGCAGGATGGGCAGCATTGCGTGAGGCACGGCGACGGCCAGGGGGAAAATCGCCGACCACGTCACCAGGTACTGCTTCCAACGCACCGGGACTCTGGTTTTGCTGCCGGCGGGTTGGAACCAGAAATCCAGTCCGCTGCTGATAAAATACTCGTCGCCGCTGACAAACAGCGGTTGCGCCTTTTCGATCAGGCGGGCGCGCTCCGGCGACTGCATCCACGCCTGCACATGGGCCACGGTATCGAACCGGATGATGATGGTGTAGGTCGCGGTCAGCCCGGGAATCGGGCGGACGATATGCCAGTCCAGGTGGCCGGGTGCGGCCCGGCAGGCCGGCGAAATCTCCGTGAGCCAGGCTTCGTAGTCCGCGTGTTTGTCGTCGCGAACCCGGTGCGTGATGACGACCGTCGCGCCTTCGTCGTTTGTGGTAATACTCATAAGGGTCGTCTATTTCATGCTCATGAACAGGGACGCACAACCGCCGATCAGCGTGCCTGCGATGAGCATGTATACGAGGAACAGGATGATCATGGCGGGAATGGCCGCCAGGGCCCACTTGATCATGAACATGACCATCGAGCCAAACGGCATATCGAAGTCGATCACATGCACCCGTTGCGGAGGCGTGGGGGCAGGTCGCGGAAACGTTGGCGGGGCGGCGGTGGCGGGCGTTGGTGGTGGAGTTGACGGTGTGGACGGCTGGCCCGGCGCCTTGATGTAACGCCCGCAGGAGGGGCATTGAAATTCACGACCTGCGTGATGGTCGTCCAGCTCAAGTGATTGACTGCAGTGGGGGCAAGTAAAAGTCATGTTGCTTCATCCTTCCGGGGGCGCGGCTGCTGTAGACGCGGTCGCTGACCGCGTTATTCATGCATCCGCGACCAGCGGTCGCAGCTTCGGTTTAGAGCAGATTAAATTGATCTGTAGCCGGTATTTTTCATCTCGCAAAGGCGCAAAGACGCAGAGTTTGGGTGTGTCAACCTCCACCAAAATACTTGGC
>CAYTVN010000048.1:0-14400 GCA_964441655.1 uncultured Verrucomicrobiota bacterium
GTGGAATCCGAAGACGGACGTATTGAGAATACACGAGCGGTTGGTGGTGGATTTGGTCTATCAGCCAGAGTAGTGGGGGCGGTTTTGTTTTTTAGAACGATTATTGTCGTGGGTGGATTGTGCGCCGTACTGGCCGTGGGCCAGCCCGCGAGCGCGCAGTGTCCCACCTGTGGAACCGAGTGGTCGCCGGATGTCATTCCGGGCAACACCGGGCAGGCTTCCCAGTTCGCGCCTCGCCGGGCCGGTGCGTCGGTTGGCGCGGACATTCGCTTTGGCGTGGCATCGTCCGGCCTCTATCGCGTAACCCAGCCCCAGTTGGTGGCGGCGGGCATGGCGAGTGATGCCATCGTAGGCAGCCAGCTCCGCCTGTTTTGCCGCACCCAGGAAGTGGCGGTCCTGACCTCCACCGACGGCCTGTTCACCTCCGGCGACTACCTCGAGTTCTACGGCACCGGCCACCGCGGTTATTACACGCCGACCAATGTGTACTGGCTGGCCGCCAGCGGCACGGGTTTGCGCATGGCCACCCTGGACGCTTCCACCAACAGCGGCGGCACGGCCGTGACCACCCACGATGAAGTCGTCGAGTACGCCCCGGACCTGCTCTACCGCGATTTCTATCGCCCGCTGGAAGACGGCTTCGATCATTGGTTCGCGGCCCTGTTGCAGAAATCCGGCACCACGGCCATTCCAGTTACCACCGATCGGCGTTTGACGGGCAGCAATGTTCTTATCGCGGTAAAACTGTTTGGTCTGACCACGGATGCGGCCGTCAACCCCGACCACAAGACCCAGGTTTCCGTAAACAGTTTTTTGACCAATTTCACCTATGACGGTGAAAACGACGTACTGGTCACGGGGCGCCTTTCATCGACCTTCCTCAATAGCGGCATCAGCACCGTCAGCTTGATCCAGACGCAAACCGGGGTGACCGATGACAAGGCTTACCTCGACTATTTCTCTCTGTGTTATCCGCGCACCCTGGGCGTGCGCAACGGCTGGTTGACCTTCTGCGGCCAGCCGGGCACCAATGTTTACACCGTGGTCGGTCTGGCTACCAATACCGGAGTCCGGGTACTCGATATTTCGCAACACGCTGAGCCGATTTTGCTCACCAATCTTTCGTTCAGCGGGAGCGGCACCAATGTGGCGGTTCACTTCCGAACCGAGACCACCAACAGTTCGCGCTACCTGGTGGCCGCGCCGGGTGTGGTGCATACGGCTGAAGCGCCGCGCCGAGTTTTTTTTCGCGATCTGGCCGATACCAACCGGCAGGCCGATTATCTGGTCATCACGCCCTATGCTTTCCGTGAGCCGGCGTATCGCCTGCTCAAACATCGGGCCAGCAACGGCCTCTCGGTCGCGGTGGCTCCGCTGGAGGATGTGTACAACGAGTTCGGCTATGGCATCGAGGACGCGGCTCCCATTCAGCACTTCATCGGGTATGCGTTTCATCACTGGTCCAATGCGCCTCCGCGCTATGCCGTGCTGATGGGCGAGGGCACCTACGACCCACGCAACAATTTGGGCACCAAACCGGCGGGATTCCTGCTGCCGGTCAAGCTGGGGCCGACCTCCTTTTCCTGGTCGCCGCGCGACAACTGGTTCGGCATGGTGAACGGGGCGGATCAACTGGTGGATGTCGTGATCGGGCGTATCGCCGCCACCACCACCAACGGCATCTCGCGCGTGGTGCGAAAAACCATCGCCTTCGAACAGGCCACCCGGATCACCAATGCGACGCTGGTGGCGGACAACAACGATGTAACCTCCGGCTACTACTTCGGCGCCGACAGCGACAGCAATATCTACAACCGATTGTTTCCCGCTGGCTACTTTATCGCCAAGGCTTATCTGGAAGGCAGTAACACCAATACGGTTCGCAACAGTATTCGCACTACCATCAACAGTGGCCGGCACCTGGTCACCTATTTTGGCCACGGCAACACCACTCTTTGGTGCGCGGAGGATGTCTGGAACACCGGCGATATTGCCTCTCTCACCAACTCACGCTTCCCCATCGTTACCATTTTCAGCTGTCAGAATGGTTCCTTTGAAGACCCGGGTTCGGAATGCCTGGCCGAGCAATTTCTGGAACAAACGACCAACGGAGCGGTGGCGGTCATGGCGCCCGCGTCGGAATCCATTCAGGCGCGCGCCAATGAATTGGCGGTGGGTTTCTTCCGTGAGTTTACCAACCAGACCACCCGTTTGGGCGATTCGCTCAGCGCGGGGCTGACCAGGGTGTGGCAATCCAATCCTAGTTCCCATGAGCTGTGGTTCTACGGCATCCTGGGCGATCCCGCTTTGAAGAAATAATCATGACCGAAGTTTCCTCAGCAACGCGGTGGTGGGTCGATGCGGTGGCCGCGCTGTGCCGTGGCGTGGCCGCGCCAGCGGTCCCGGCGGCGTGGCGGGACGAGGTGGATGCCTTTGCCGCCCGGCACCGGTTGGAGCCGCTGCTGTTTGCCTGGGGGGTCAGCGAGGCGGGACGCGACGCCTATCTGCATGGCCTGGCCCGCGGGGAGAAGGCGTTGCACGAGGCTTTGCGCGCGGTCCATGCGCTGGAAGAGGTCGGCATTCCCGCCCTGCCCATGCGGGGTCCGTTCGCGGGGCATCGCTGGCACGGCGATGTGGGTCGCCGCTGGTTCACCGATGTGGATGTGCTGGTGCCGCGGGCCGCGTTGGTACGGGCGCGCGAGGTGATGGATCGGCTGGGCTATCAACCGCGCCAGCCCGCAATGCCGGACGCTTTTTACCGGGCCGTTCACCTGCACTATCCCTTGATTCAACCGGAACGCGGGCTGTTGCTCGATCTGCATTGGGCGGTGGATCATCCGTTTGTTTCCCACCGCATCGCCTACGATGATCTCTTTGCCCGGTCGCAGGTGGTGTCGAACGGCGGTGTACGGTGGCGGGTCCCCGCGCCGGAACACGAGGTGCTGCTCCAGGTGGCGCATCTCGAAAAAGAGTGTGTCGAGCCGGGGCCCGCGCCGTGGGCCCGCGTCGCCGCGGTCGGCCAGCTGTTGGGCCTGCTCGATCTGGGACTCATGCTGGCCGCCCAGGATCAACGCGCTGACCACAGCGCGCTGGAAGACGCGGCGAAACCCTGGGGCTTGGGCGAGGCGACGGCCTATTGGTGCGCGGGCGCGCGTAATCCGGCGCCGTGGTTGGATGGGCCGCGCGCGGCATCCGGAATTTCAGCACTGGAAACGGCGGGCGGATTCCGCTGGCGACGCTGGACGGATGCACAGCGTTATCTCATCCCTCCCGCCGGTTTGCCCGGCGGGGCGCGTTTTGCGCATTGCATGCGCGCGGCCTGGCGATTGGGCACCGCCGGCACCGTGGCCGCCGCTTGTCTTGCGGTGGGGAAACTTCGTGGCGCGCGAGGGTTCTCATGAAGAAGCTCTTGCTGCTGCTCGTGTGTTTGAGCCCGCCCGTGTGGGCTGCCGATTTGTATCCGGACGACGTCGGCGATGAGCCGGTGGAGTCAACCGTCGTGCTCGTGGGCACAGGCACCGTGCAGGTGGCGGGCGCGGTGGAGGTGGATACGGACGCCGACTGGTATCGGTTCACCGCCTTGCCCGGCATCGTCTACCGGGTGGACGCCATCACGACCGGAGTGTGGGATGTGTCGCTGGAGTTGCGCGCCCCCGACGGCCAGACGCTGTGGTCGAAAACCAACTCCGCCTTCACGGGAAATCCGGCCAAAGCGAGCCTGACCTGGACCAATCCGGGGGCCGCGGGGCCTTGTTACGTCGGGGTGCGCGGCCTGCTGGATTTCACGACCGGCAGCTATCAGGTCGCGGTGTCGCCGCTCAACTTTCAGGACGTGGATGGCGATGGCCTGCCCGATGCCTGGGAGACCCAACACTTTGGCGCCCTGACCAACGATGCCGCGGGCGATGCGGACGAAGACGGCGTATCCAACCTGATCGAATATTATTCCATGACCCAGCCCACCAACCTGGCCTCACGCTTCGCCATCACCTCCATCACCCAGGCCGGCGGCACGGTCACCGTGGCGTGGGCCGCCGCACCCTGGGCTCGCTACGAAGTGGATGCGGACGTGAAGCTGCCCGCCGCCACCTGGCCGGGCGTGACCAACCGGCTGCGCACCGATCCATCGCCCGGCACGGAATTCTACCGCGTTCCCGTGGCCGGCCCCGGTACCGCGCCCGTCTTTCGGGTGGAATACCTCCTCGCGCCCTGAGCGCTTCGGCGTAGCCTCATCGCAGATTGCGGGACGAGGGCGTCCCGTCTCCAGAAGAAGCAGGCTGGAGGCGGCGTGCCCCCACGCCGCAGGCTTCTCGGATCGGATATCGAATTGGAAAAAATGCTCTGGCTTGCCGCTGCGGGTGGGGGTCGGTACGATGCTCTTTTACGGATATCTTCTTTTCATGAATCGCACTTTTATTTTTGGACTGCTGTTGCTCGGCCTGATGGTTGCGGGCGCGGGAAGTTGCAGCAAGCCGCCGGGCCAGGGGGAATACGATCGCGCCCTCTACGAGCTGAAGCGCAACAACGCGGTGCGCGCCAAGGCGCTGCTGGAGAAATCCATCGCGCGTCGTCCGGGCGCGGAGGAAAATGCCCTGGCCTACAACTATCTCGGCGTGGCCGCGGGCAAGCTGGGTCAGTTCCAGACCGCCCAGGAAGCCTTTGAGGACAGCCATCGCCTGGGGCCCAAGCTGCTGGAGCCGGTACTGAATCTGGCCCAGCTGGCCTCGTCCTCCGGAGATCAACTGCGCGCGCTCAAATTGCTGGAGGAGGCCGCGCGCATGGACGAACACGACACGCGCGCGCTGGAACTCATGGCGGTGCTCTACAGCCAGCGCCAGCAGTGGCCGGAAGCGCGCCGCGTGCTGTACGCCGCGCTGGACCGCTCGCCCGACCTGCCGCGCCTGCACACCGCCATCGCCAATGTGCAGCTGCAATCCCAGGGTCCCACCGTGGCCCTCGAAACATTGCTGCGCGCGTTGGAGCACAATGCGCGTTACGCGCCCGCCCTGTTTAACCTGGCCCTGATTTACGACACTCGTCTGCAGGATGCGCCGCATGCGCGCTCCTTCTACCGGCGTTTCCTCGGCGTATCCGGCTCGGGACCCCAGGCGGATTTTGCCCGCCGCGCCCTGCAGCGCATTGAATCCGACCGCAGCGCGCCCGCCCCGGTTGTGACCGCGGGCACGGAGAGCCCGGCTGCCGTGGATGAAATCCCGCCCGTCGCCCCGGTGCCGCCGCCCGTGGTGGTGAAGGCAGAACCGGTGCCCACGCCGGCACCGCCGCCGCCCGCCGAGGATTCCGTGCAGGCGGTGGTGCGTCGGGCGGCCCGGCTGGCCGACCAGGGCGACAGTCCGGCGGCCTTGAATCTGCTGCTGGAATCGGCGGAGATCGCGCGCCGCAAGGGACGTGTCGAGGAACAGGTAAAATACATTCAGGATGCCGCGCGCCTGTGCTTCGATGAGCCGCGGGCTCACTTTGAACTGGGCCGACTGCTCATGAGCCAGAACAACGCGGAGGCCGCGCTGAAATCCTTCAAGCAGGCCACCACGCTGGATCGCAACTACGCGGCCGCCCACATGGCGCTGGCCCGGGCGGCGCTGCAAACCGGCGAGTACGATGCGGCCCTGGTGGGTTTTCAATCCGCCGCCAAGGCGGACCCGCGTGATGCCGAGGCAGTGTGGGAGTTGGCCCGCTTGCTCGACGATAAAATGAAAAACACCGAGCGCGCGCTCGACACCTACCGGGATTTTGAGCGGATGTTCCCCGGCGATCCGCGCGTGTTGCAGGCGGCGGAGCGGGCGCGGGCCCTGGCGGCGGTTCAGCCCGCCGTCCCCGTCGCGCCACCTCGCACGGCGCCCGCCGCGCCCGTGCTTGAGCGGCCCGTTTCCGTCGCTCCGCCCGTGAACGTGAATACCACGCGCGCCACGTTGATCACCTTCCCGGCCCGCACCGATACCCCGGCGCGCCCGACCCGCCAGGTGAAGTACAAGGCGCCGGTGACGCCCAATCCGCGGGCCGCCCTGCTGGCCTTCAACCAGGGCGCCGAGTACCAGCAGCAGGGCAACTGGGACAGCGCCATTTACTATTATCTGCGCTCGCTGGAAAACGACGACCGGCTGGGCACCACCTTCTACAACCTGGGCAGCGCCTATGCGGGTCGGGGCGAGGCAGACCTGGCCAAGGATGCCTATCTGCGCGCCCTGCAGTTGCAGCCGGATTTGGTCAGCGCCCGCTACAACCTGGCCCTGCTGTATTTCCAGGCGGGCGATCTGCCCTCCGCCGAAAAAATGCTGTCCGAGGTGGTGCGCCAGAAACCGGATTACGCGGCCGCGCATTACACCCTGGGCATGATCTACGCCCGCTCGCCCGGCGCCCTGGGCCAGGCCCGCCAGGCCTACGAAAACTATTTGAAACTGGCTCCCCACGAGCCGGCCGCCGCCGTGGTTCGGCAGTGGCTGTCCACCCACTGATCGCGTTCCCCCGATGAGCGTGCGTGCCGTACTCTTTGATGTGGATGGAACCCTGGTGGACAACCACGAGGCCCACGAAACCGCGTGGATGGTGTGGGCGGCCCGCCACCACCACGAGATCGATCACGCCTTCTACCGGGAACACCTGTATGCGCGCAGCAACGACCGCATCCTGCGCACCCTGCTGGGCGAGCAGATAACCGCCGATGAAATCGAGCGATGGGCCATCGAAAAGGAAGCCATCTACCGCGACCTGTACCGGCCCAAGATGGTGGAGATGCCCGGCCTGCGCACGTTGCTGAATCAGTTGGTCCAGGCGGGTCTGGCCTGCGCGGCCGCCTCCAATGCGGAACGCGTCAACGTGGATTTTGTGGTGGACGGACTGGGCATCCGGGACAAGCTGGGCGCGGTGCTGGCCCGCGAGGATGTGCGGGTGGGAAAACCGGACCCCGAACTCTTCCTGCTGGCGGCCCAGCGGCTTAATTGTCCGCCCGACCAGTGTCTGGTGTTCGAGGATTCCGCCGCGGGATTCGAGGCCGCCCGTCGGGCCGGCATGACCTGTTACGCCATCACCGGGCACAGCCGTGGTGGCGTCATTCCAGAACACGTGGTGGATGTGCACCGCGACTTCACCACCGTGCAGGTGCGCGATTTAGTGCGAATGAAATAACGATGCAGCCGTAACCTCTCGCAGAGGCGCAGGGGTAGAATTTCGAAAGAGCCTTTCTTGTTTTTCTCGCCAAGCCGCGAAGAACGCCAAGTATTTTGTTGGGGGGGGTGGCACCCAAACTCTGCGTCCTCTGTGCCTCTGCGGTGAAATATCCGGACTAGTGCGCCGGTGAGCCGGGCGCGAGCGCGTTGGCCAGTCGGATCCAGTCCGCCACGCCCAGTGTTTCCGGGCGTTGCCTGGGGTCGAGTCCGGCCGCTTGAATGGCCTCGGGCTGGCGCAGAATGGCGGCCAGCTGCTTGCGCCGATGGGAAAAGCAGGTCTTCACCACCTCGCGGAAGACCGACTCGGACTGTAATTCGATGACCCGGGCCGGGCGGCGGCGCAGTTCCACCAGCGCGGATTCCACCTGGGGCGCGGGGAAGAAACAGGTGCGCGACACCTTCTTGCGCAGGAACGCCTCGTAGTCCAGTTGCAGGAAAACCGAGAGCACCCCGAAATCCTGGCTGCCCGGCTTGGCCACCATGCGGTCCGCCACTTCGCGTTGCACGGTGACCACCATGCAGGCGGGACGCCGGGGGGCGAGGGCCAGTTCGATCAGCAGGCGGCTGCCCACCGAGTAGGGCAGGTTGGCCACCACCTTGTTGATGCCGCCCGCCAGCAGGCCCGGCAGATCCTCCTGCAAGGCGTCGTTATGGATCAGGGTGAAATTCGCGCGGTCGCCTAGCGTACCCACCAGGTGCTCGTGCAGCACGTCATCCTTCTCAATGGCAACCACGCGGGCCACCCGCTCCAGCAACGGGCCGGTGAGCACGCCCAGGCCGGGGCCGATTTCGAGCACCTGGTCGTCCGGTTTCAGTTCGGCCAGGCCGAGCAGGATGTCGAGGATGTTGCCATCGATCAAAAAGTTCTGGCCCAGAATGCGGCTGGGCTTGAACGCCATGTGGTCCAGCAGGGCGCGTACTTCGGTGGGGCTGGTCAGGCGCATAATAGTTGCAAGTTGCAAGTTCCAGGTTCCACGTTGAAGGACACAAACTTGCAACCTGCAACTTGGAACTTGGAACTCATTTCCGCCACGGATTCTTTTTCCCGGCCAGCCGGATGGCCCAGCGGATGGCCTCCCGCATGCTGTTCGGGCGGGCCTGTTTCTTGCCCGCGATGGCGAACGCGGTGCCGTGGTCGGGCGACGTGCGTACGATGGGCAGGCCGAGGGTGAGGTTCACGCCGGAATCGAAGGCGATCAGTTTCAGTGGCGCGAGGCCCTGGTCGTGATACATCGCCACCACCGCGTCGTAGTCGCCCCGGGCGGCCTCGTGAAACACCGTGTCGCCGGGGAGCGGGCCGTGCACGCGCACGCCGCTTTTTTTCAAGGTGCGAATCACCGGCGCCATGAGGTCCAATTCTTCGCGGCCCAGGTCGCCGCCTTCGCCCGCGTGCGGATTGAGTCCGCACACCGCCACCCGGCTCCGGCGCGCGCCCAGCCAGGGCAGGGCCTCGGCGGTGAGGCGGATGGCTTTTTCCAGCTCGACGGCGGTGAGCGCGCGCGGCACTTCGGCCAGCGGGATGTGGCGGGTGGCCAGGACCACGCGCAGCGGTCCGCCAAAAAGCATCATGGCAAAGCGGCGCGTGCCGCACAGGTCCGCCAGCATTTCCGTATGCCCCGGCACCTGCACGCCGGCGCGATGAAAACCTTCCTTGCTGATGGGAGCGGTGACCATGCCATCCAGCTCGCCGCTGCGACAGGCCTGCACCGCGGCGGTGATCCAGGCTGCCGCGGCTGTGGAGGCGGCGGTCACCAGGCGGCCCGGCGTCCAGCGCAGTTTGGAATGTGCCGGGTCCCAGATGACCACCCGCGCGCGCGTGCGTTCCGATAGCGCGCGAACCACGGGGGGCGGCGTGAGGTTCAGTTGACGGGCTTGGGCCGCGAGCACCTCGGGGCTGCCGATGAGGACAAAGCGGACACCGGCCGGCCAGCGGTGTTGCAGCACCGCGCGGAGGGTGACTTCGGGGCCGATGCCGTTGACATCGCCCAGGGTGATGCCGATGCGGGCGGACATTAGAAAATCTTGATGGCGTGTTTGCGCTTCAGGCGTTCCATCCAGGCCTGATACAGGCGGTCCGCCTCGGCCCGGCGCACATCTTTTTCCAGCTCCGGCCGGAGTTCTTCGAGGGTGGGCTGATAGGCCGCCCGCTGTTCCTCGATGCGGGCCACGTAGAAGGCATCAGGAGTTTCCAGGATGTCGCTGATGTCGCCCACCTTCAGGGTGTCCAGGCCCTGGCGCAATTCCGCGCGCAGGTCCTTGGTCGTGATCCAGCCCCAGTCGCCGCCGTTGACCGCCTTGGGATCGTGCGAAAATTCCTTGGCCAGGGCGGCGAAGTTTTCCCCGGTCAGCAGCCGGCCTCGCAGTCGCACCGCCTCCTCGCGAGCCGCGGTTTCATCGGCGGAGCGGTCCTTGCGCAGCGTGATCATGCTCAGCTTGACCTGCTGGGGGCGGGAGAATTTGGCCCGGCTCTTTTCGTAGGCCTGGCGCAGGTTGTCCGGCGTGACCTGTACGCGGTCGTTGATTTCCTGCTGGCGCAACGCGCTGACGATGAGGCGTTCCCGGATGCGTTCGCGCCAATCCTCGAGGGTGATCTGCTCCTCGGCCAGCGCGGCCAGGAATTTGGCGCGGTCGTTTTCGAACTGGTCGAAAATCACTTCGTTGATGCGGTCGTTGACCAGCCGGTCCGGGATGGTGCCGCCCGACTTCTTGAATTCCTCCACGATCAAGGCCTGATCCACCAGCAGCTGCAAGCCCGTGGTGTAGGCCTCCTCGCGCTTCCGCTCCAGTTCCTCGCCCGCGTAGACGTCGCGCAGTTGCAGGATGTTCGGCTGGATGAAGTCCAGCACATCGCCCATGGTGATCACCCGCTCGTTGACCACCGCCGCGAAGCCGTCCACGGCCTGGGCCTTTTCGTTCGCATAGCTGCGCGAAAGCCCCGGCACGCACAGACTGGCCATCAGTAAAAATAGACAAGGTCTACGCATAAGCCCTCACTATGCCCCGCCCGGGCCGGATGAGCAACCGTTTTGACCCCGGCCCCCAAGGCGGACGCAACTAACCTGCATAATGCATCACCGCAGAGGTTGAATGAGAAGGCTGGTCTCCTCTTCTGAGAGTCGTGCATAAGCACACTCAAGCCCGCAGTCATAATGCTGCAAGAAGAAGGAGACCAGCTATGAAGAAAAGTATCACCATCGGGATGGACTTGGGAGACCGAAATCACGTGACCTGTGTGTTGGATGAGCGCGGACGGAAGATCGAGGAGTGTGCTGTGGCGTGCAAACCGACGGACGTGCGCGCGTATTGCGCGCGCTATCCAGGAGCGTTGCTGGCCGTGGAGACCGGAACGCACTCGCGGTGGGTGAGTGAAGTGGCGCAGGAGGCGGGACTGAAGGTGCTGGTGGGCCATGCGCGGAAGCTGCGGGCCATCTGGCAGAATCCGCAAAAGAGCGACGTGAAGGATGCGGAGATGCTCGCGCGGATCGCGCGCATGGACCCGGAGTTGCTGGCGCCCATCCGCCACCGCAGTGCCCAGGCCCAGCAGGACCTGGCCATTATCAAAGCCCGGGACGCGCTGGTGCGTACACGTTCCGCGCTGATTCTGCATGTGCGCAGCGTGTGCAAGGGCTTCGGGCATCCCTTGACCAAAGGGTGTAGCGATGCCTTTGCCCGCAAGGCGCAGATACCGGAAGGCCTGCACGCGGCGCTGAATCCCCTGCTGGAGGTGATCGAGGTGTTGAGTCAACGCATTCGGGCTTACGACCGGGCGGTGGACGAAACGGCCGCGCGTTATCCGGAAACGGAGCGGCTGACCCAGGTAACCGGGGTGGGTTCCCTGACCGCGCTGGCCTTCGTGCTGACCATCGAGGAGGCCGAACGCTTTGAGGACAGCCGGATGGTGGGGGCGTATTTAGGGCTGGTGCCCCGGCGCGACCAATCGGGGCAGACGGACCGGCAGTTGCCGATCACCAAGGCGGGCAACACCTACCTGCGGAGCCTGCTGGTAAACGGCGCCCATTATATCCTGGGCCCCTTTGGGCCCGCGTGCAACCTACGGCGGCACGGGGAGGCTTTGATGAAGCGGGGCGGCAAGAACGCCAAGAAGCGGGCGGTGGTCGCGGTGGCGCGGAAGCTGGCGGTCTTGCTGCATGCGTTGTGGAAGAGTGGAGCGATGTATGAGCCGGACCGCGGGTGGTCGGCGGCGGCGTAATCAGAAACGAAACGGACCGAATACCAACAAGAAGAGGAAAAGGGAGCCTTCGACTCGGTAGACACCAACAACAGCGTGTAGCTTTGAGGACGTTCCGTCCGGGTGACTGCGTTTTGCGACTGGCACATCAAGTGCGCCGCAGAGGTGGCAGCCCCACGACGGACTCAATCATGCACCGGATGGCGAATGACCATCCCTCGACGAGTGCGAATAGAAGCCTGACGAATCCTCTGGCTTCGGCCTTGTTCGGTGTCCGCCACGGCGGACGCTCTTGACAAGCCTTCTCATAGAAGTCGCAGAGCTCGCGGAGAAGAATGTAGGAGGGGAAGAGGAGGACCGCCTAATTTGCCACATTGCACACCAAGTTGTCCCCGTGGCTTGGCTGCTCAATAAGCGACGAATGCCCATGTTTAAAGATATTCTCTGCGGCCTCCGCGTCTCCGCGGTGAAATATCCGGGCTAAAGGGCGGACCGCACCGATGCGGATGCGGTCCCTCCCAGGCCCGTTACGGAATCGATGTGTTGGCCTGCAGGTCGGGGCCGGCAAAAGTTCCAACGATTGGAAAAATGCCTTTTGGCCATTTCCAACGATTGGAACTTTTTGCGCGGCGGGACGGGGGTGTGCGCTTGAGGGTTGGCGGCGGCGCTGGTACGCTGCCCCCATGCCGCTCACGGAATGGGTCCATTTGTCGGACGAGGCGTTGCTGGAAGTGAAAATCCGGTCCCTCGGCCTCACCCTGGATGCGAGCGGACTGCTCCCCCTGGTGCAGCAACTTTACGACGAGCTTACCGCGAAGGGCCTGGTGTTTCATCCGCCCTGCCACGTGGGCGACGAGTGGTTCGTGCCGGTGGGGGTGCCCATCATTTTTATCCCCTTCTTCCTGGTCCGCGAACGGCTGCGCAAGCTGGAGCGCGCGCAGATGCTGGAGGTGGAGGGCGAGACGCCGGAGTGGTTCATGCGCCTGATGCGGCACGAGGCGGCGCACGCCTATTCCTACGCCTACCAGCTCTACAAGAAGCGGCGCTGGCAGCAGACCTTCGGGCTGGCCTCCACGGAGGAGACGCCCTTCTACCGGCCGCGCCCCTACAGCCGGTCCTATGTGGTGCACCTGGATGACTGGTATGCGCAGAGCCATCCCGACGAGGATTTCGCGGAGACCTTTGCCGTGTGGCTGACCCCGGGGCTGGACTGGCGAATGCGCTATCGCGGATGGAAGGCGCTGCAGAAGCTGGAGTATGTGGATGAGCTGATGAAGTCGCTGGCCGGGCAGCCGCCGGTGCACCAGCCCGCGTACCGGGTGGCCGACTACGACTGCCTCAACATCAAGCTCAAGACCTACTACCGGCAGAAGCGCAAGCTGTACGAGGACACCTATCCGGATTTCTACGACAACGACCTGCGCCAGCTGTTTTCCGCCGGGCCCGAGGTGGCGCAGCGCGTGCGCGCCTCCGCCTACCTGCGCCAGCACAAGGGCGTGCTGCTGAATGCGGTGGATCGCTGGACCAACGAGCGGCGCTACCGGGTCAACAAACTGCTGAGCCGCCTGCGCGAGCGCTGCGACCAGCTGGACCTGCATGTGGACCCGGCGGACACCGCGTGCGCGGTGCAGCTGGCCTCCTACCTGACCACCCTGGTCATGAATTATCTGTTCACGGGCAAATTCAAACGCACGAAGTAAACCCATGAAAAAGAAACTCAAGGTGCTGACCCTGCTGGATGTGGAATCGCCCATGACGCTGGAGCAGGACCTGAGCCTGGAGCTGCAGACCCCGGACTGGAAGACGGAGGCCCACGTGCTGGCCGCGCTGGCCGAGCGCGGACACACCGCGCACTACCTGGCCCTGTACGACGACCTCGACCTGCTGCGGCAGAAGCTGCAGCTGTTTGAGGCGGATGTGATTTTTAATCTGGCCGACCAGTTCAAGAAGAACCGGGCCTTTGACCAGAACATCGTGTCCTACCTGGAGATGCACGACATCCCCTTCACCGGCTGCGGCTCGGTGGGGCTCACCCTGTGCAAGCACAAGGGCATCTCCAAGAAAATCCTCAGCTATCACCGCATTCACGTGCCCGGCTTCGCCCTCATCCCGCGCGGGCAGAAGCGGGTGAACAGCCGCGGATTGCGTTTCCCGCTGCTGGTCAAGCCGCTGAAGGAGGAGGCCTCGCTGGGCATCGCGCAGGCTTCGCTGGTGAGCAACGACGAGCAGTTCCGGGAGCGCGTCCAGTTCGTGCACGAGAAGATCGAGAACGATGTGATTGCCGAGGAATACATCGAGGGCCGTGAACTTTATGTCAGCGTGCTGGGCAACCAGCGCCTGCAGGTGTTCCCCATCCGCGAGCTGGTGTTCACCAAGGTGCCCCCCGATGAACCCAAGATCGCCACCTATCGCGCCAAGTGGGACGAGGAGTACCGGCAGCGCTGGGGTCTGCAGAACCAGTTCGCCGAGGGACTCGACCCGGCCCTGGTGCGCAAGATCAACGACACCTGCCGGCGCATCTACCGGCTGCTGGCCATTGACGGCTATGCCCGGCTGGATTTGCGCGTGACCGCGGCGGGCGAGGTCTATTTCATCGAGGCCAACCCGAATCCCATGCTGGCGGCCGACGAGGATTTTTCACAATCCGCCTTGAAGGGCGGCCTGGAATTTCCCGCCCTCGTGGAACGCATCATCCGCCTCGGCCTGCAAGCCCGCCGCGGCTGATCGCGACGCGAGAAAAAGGCTCTCCCGCTGCTGGTGGTAGGGACGGCACTCCGTGCCGTCCGCGGCGCTCGCGGAGCGAGCGCCCTACCTGCGGATTGGGCCAACGCGCGCACCGACTTGGAACGTGGAACCTGCAGCTCCGCGACCCCATAAGAGAACGCCGATCGATCCCGATTCCGATAGCGATACCGACCCCGATCAGATGATTGAATCCCATCGGCGTCGGGGTCGGAATCGGGTCTCGGTATCGAGTGAGGTTGCTCCGGTTTGATGGACACGCGGGGGCAACTCGTTTCATTCGTACGC
>CAYTVN010000049.1:0-14227 GCA_964441655.1 uncultured Verrucomicrobiota bacterium
ACAGCTTCTGCTCGTTCGCTGAAAACTGGCTGACGTGGCCGGCCACCACGCGGCCCTCCTTGAGGTCGGTAAGCCAGCGTGTCCATTCGGGATTCAGGATGTTCAGATGCTGCAGGCGGGGGTTTCCGATCTGCGGGCTAATGCCCTCAGCCACCCATTCGTAACGCTGGTTGGCCTCCAGGCGGGATTCCGGTGTGCAATCCACCTGGAAAATATACACGCGGCTGACCTCGGCGGCTTCGCCCAGCGCGGCCAGCACATCCTGCACGCATTCCTCCCAATCGGCCGTGCGCAGGAAGCGTTCCGCGGTGAAGGCCAGCGCCTCCAGCAGGGCGTCGCGGCGCTGCAGGGCCTTTTCGGACCGCTTGCGCTCGCTGATGTCCTCGGCCAGGCAGGCCACCCGGCCCGCGCTGATCCGGTAGCCGTGCACGGTTAAATGGCGTTGCAGGTGTCTGGACGGCCAGTCCTGCTGCACCATGGGCGCGCCGGTGCGATTGATTTCGGACAGTTGCTCCAGCCAGGGCGGGTTCTCGGGCGCCAGTACGTCAGCCAGTCGCCGCCCCACCAGTTGGGCGCGCGAGCGGAGCATGAGCCGCTCCATGGCCGCATTGCACTCCACGATGTGCGCGTGCGGGGCCGTTCCGTGCGCGCCGTTTTCAAGCTCGACCACCCAGAAGGCTGCGTGCATTTCCGAGAACAACAGCTGGTAACTCTGTTCGCTGTCCCGGCGCGCCTCCTCCTGGGCCAGGCTGTTGAGGGCCAGGGTGAGGGGCGTGGCCAGCACCTCCAGCACCTTCAGGGCATGGAGCCCCAGCGTGGTGGCCGGCTCGTAGCTCTGCAGCACCAGGGCGCCCAACACGCGGTCGGTGGAACGCAGCGGGCATCCGATCCACTCCAGCGGACAGCTGCCCAGCAATTCCGCCCCCGAGCCGGCCAGGAAGGTGGGCATCGTTTCCGGGGTCAGATGCAGGGAGCGGTTGTTCTGGATGACAAACTCCGTCATGCCCCGGCCCGGCGGATGTGCGGTGGGGCCGGGATCGCGGCGATCCACCCAGTAGGGAAAGCTCAGCCAGCCCGTTTCGGGATCTTGCAGGGCGACAAAAAAATTCTCGGCTGGAACCAAGTCGCGCAGGATGCGATGGGCGGCGACAAAAAGTTCCGCCGGGGTTCGGGCATCCCGCGTGGCTTCGGCCATGCGGTCCACCGCCTGCTGCAGGTCTTCGCTGGTGCGGCGATGGCTGATATCGCGCGCGGTCACCGCCAGGCGGGGGCTGGTGGGCAGCGGGTTGGCCGCGACTTCCAGCGTGCGCCAGCCGCCGTCGTGATGCCGGCAGCGCACGTCCAGGGTCTGACGTTCACTGGTGCCGTCCAGGGTCCGGCGAATCTCCTCCGCCACCAGCGCGCCATCATCGGGATGCACCCATTCGGCGAGGTTGCGATGCAGCAGATGCTCCGGCTCGTAGCCCATCACGGCGCGCACCGCGGCGTTGATAAAAAGAATGCGGCCCTCCTCGTCCACCACGGCCATGATGTCCTGCGCGTGGTCGCAGAGCTGGCTCAGCAACTCGACTCGCCTTTTGTCCAGGGGCCCTGATTCCGCCATGTCGTGTCCAACTTTCGTGCAAGGGCCCGAGGCGCCGGAGGAAGGCCGCAGGCCTTGCGCAGTATGCACGCGCCGGGCTCAAAAAGCAACGAGCCCGCGGGAATAAACCAGCGGGCTCGCGCGATTCAATGGTGTGCGGTTCGGGTCAGCGGGTTGCTGCGTACAGCTCGGCCACCTTGCCCCAGTTCACCACATTCCAGAACGCAGTCACATAATCCGGGCGGCGGTTCTGGTACTTGAGGTAATAGGCATGCTCCCACACGTCCAGGCCGAGAATGGGCTGGCCCGCGCATTCCGTCACGCCCTTCATCAGCGGGTTGTCCTGGTTGGGGGAGGAGCAGATGCACAGGCTCTTGTCCTCTTTCACACACAGCCAGGCCCAGCCGGAACCAAAACGCGTGGCCGCCGCCTTGGCAAACTGCTCCTTGAAGCTGTCGAAGCTGCCGAACGCGGCCGTGATGGCGGCCGCCAGTTCGCCCGCGGGCCCGACGCCGTCATTTTTCTTCAGCAGGGTCCAGAAGAAGCTGTGATTCCAATGGCCGCCGCCGTTGTTGCGCACCGGGCCGCGGATGTCCGCCGGCACGGCGTTCAGGTCGCCGATCAGCGCTTCCAGGGACAGACCGGCCAGAGCCGGCGCCTTTTCCAGGGCCGCGTTCAGGTTGGTCACGTAGGCGTTGTGGTGTTTGCCATGGTGGATGAGCATGGTCTGCTCATCGATGAAAGGTTCCAGGGCGTTGGCCGGAAACGGCAGGGCAGGCAGGCTGTGCGGCATGGATCAGGTCTCCTCGGTTAAGTTTGTTGTGCTTCACTATACGGCGTTTCTGCTTCTTGTCCAGAGGCGGCAACCCGCGCTGGGCAAGTGGCGTGCCTTCGTGTAGGCTGACCCTATGGATGGTGCTGGAACAAGGAGATTTCCATGAAGCGTATGCAGCGAATGTACGGGTGGCTGGCGGGCACTGTCGTCTTGGCCGTCCTGGCCCTGGGGCCGGGCTGCGCCACGGTGGACGAATCGCCTCAAAGTCCTGATGCGGTCATTGAGCAGGCGGTGATGGATCGACTGACCCAGGAAATGATGTTGTCCCGCGGCGCCCTGATGGCCAGCAGCAAGGATGGCGTGGTCACCCTGCACGGCATGGTGCACACCGAGGCGCAACGCGCCCGCGCCCTGGCCATCGCCCGTTCCACCAGCGGTGTGCGCGACGTGGTGGATCGGTTGCGCGATTACTAGGTCCCGCCTCCGCATCGTCATGCATGTCTCCCGCCAGTCTGTGGCCGGTTGTCTGGCCCTGATGACGCTGGCGTTCTGCGCCGTCGGCTGCCAGCACCCGCAACCCGCCTCGACGCCCCAGGCCCCCGCGCCCGCCGTGACGCCCGCGCCTGGCGCCACGCCGGAGCGCATCGTTCCACTGCGCCGTAAAACCGGACGCCCGGCGGGCGACGCGTTGACCCAGCTCCTGCAGGGCGCCGGACGCACCGCGGATGTGGCGACCGTGGCGGCCCAACTCCGGGAGCAGGAGGGTAATCAGGTCAGCCTGGAAGAATCGGTCGCCGTGGTGGCCCGGCGCTACGACCTGTGGGTGCACGCCCAATACGGAACCCCTTACCTGCTCAAGGAGCGGCTGAAAGCCGGGGTCCCGGTGCTCATTCAGTTTACCGCCCCGCCCGACCGGGACGACGGCGCGTTTGTCGTGGTCACCGCCTTTCACACCAACCGCAGCGTGTACCGGGTGCTGAATGCCCGCGGCCAGGCGGTGGATCAGGAGGAAACTTTTTTGCAGCGCGACTGGGCCCCCGCGCACTATTGGATGATGACCGCCTGCCGACCGGAACGCGGACGCTGGTCGCTGACCGCGTTTGAGCACGTGAGCCGCATGCAATACCTGGACGCCGCCGGCCTGACCGCCCGGGCGGACGCGGATGCCGCCCAGGCGTTGTTGAAGGACGGAAGGAATCCCGAGCTGTGCGTGGTGGTGGGCGTGCGGGAGCGGATGCGCGGTCGGCCCGCGGAGGCCGAGGTGCTGTGGCGGCGCGCCCTGGACCGGGATGCCGGCCACGTGCGCGCGGCCAACAACCTGGCTTTTCTGCTGGCCGAACAGGGGCGCGACCTGGCGGAGGCGGAAACCCTGGCCCGCAGCGCGGCCCGGCGGGAACCCACCAATCCCCGCGTCCTCCACACCGTAGGGTATGTGCTGCAAGCCCAGCAGCGTGCGGTCGAAGCGCTGACGTGGTACGAAAATGCCTTCGCGCGGTCCGTCACCGAAGTTCCGGCGATTCGTCGCGATCTCGGCATTCACCTGGCCCGCGCCTACCTGCAACAGGGACGGACGGAGGATGCCGCGCGCGTGGTGCGCCGCCTGCGCGTTGAAGAACCGGGGCTGTTGTTGCCGGAGGGACTGGCGGAGCTGGCGCGCTGACCGCGCTCAGGGGGCGTTGGTGCTCGCCGCCTCTTCGGTGAGCGCTTCGGGATGTCCGATGAACTGCACGAACATCGGATCGTCGCGCACGGGGTCAAACTCCGCGCCGCGGGTCCATGTGATCACAAAAGGATGGCCGAAACGACGGGCCGCCTGGGTAAGCACATCCACCGAATTGCTGGCCTGGTTCTGCTGGGCGTAGGCCACGGCCATGTTGAAGTGGGCCACCGAGTTTCCTTCGTCCATGCGCAGCACTTCGCGGAACGTTTGCAGCGCGGACCGGTAATCGCCCACCTTGACGTAAGCCGCGCCCAGGTTGTTTTGCAGGGTGAGGTTGTCGCGGTTCAGGCTGGCCAGCTTCTTCAGGTGCACAATGGCATCCACGGTGATGCCCTGTTTCAGCAGGGCCTCGGCCGCCAGTTCGTGGGCGGGGGTGGAGTAGGGGTCGTTGTCCACCATCCAGCGGGCCAGCTCCAGGGCCTGGTTGGGTTGGTTCAGCGCCAGATAGACGCGGCCCAGGGCTTGCTGCGCATCGAGCGATTCGGGAGTGTGATTCAATACTTCGAGGAGCTGGTCGCGCGCCTCCGCGAATTGGTTCTGTCCTTCCAGGGCCAGCGCCAGTTCAAGCCGCGCCTGGGTGAAGTTGGGAATGTCGGCCAACACCTTTTCCAGCGCATCCGCCGTGTCCGCGGGATGCTGTTTGGTTTTCAGTTTGTGGAGATCGTCCAGCGCACGCAGCCCGCGTTTCCATACATCAATCAACTCGCCCACCGGCCGGGCCGGGTCGTTGGTGCTGGAGAGACGGGCTTTCTGCGCGCTCTCGGGTTCGGTCACCGCGGGGGCTTCGACTTTCTGGACCTTGGGGTGGGTGCGCTGCCACAGGACCACCGCGGCCAGTAGTCCGAGATACAACAGGGTGACCACCGTGACGGCTATCCAGGTCAGACGGTTGATCAGATCCAGCTCAGGCGAATGGCCGTGTCGTCGTCGTCGCCGCCGCCGCTCCTCCACCCGCATCGGGGTATCACCGCGTGTGTCCACGCCCACGCTGACCGCTGCCGCCGGACTGGGTTTGTCGAGCAGCATGGGCTTGCGGGAAAACCAGTGACGCCGCCTGCGTTTGACCGCATCCGGGCGCTCGTTCTGCCCGTAGATGTCCTGGTTGGGCGGCTGGATGCCCGCGTTGGGCTGGTGCTGGGAGGAACCTTCGGGCATGCCGCAACCTAGGCCGACTTGTCTTTGTGGTCGGTCTCGTCCGCGGCGCCTTCCTCGCGCCCCTTCTTGAATTCGTTCAGGCTGCGCCCGAGCGAGCGGGCCAGATCGGGAATTTTCTTGGCTCCAAAGAGCAGGATCAGGACGACGAGGATCAGGATGACTTCTGTGGGGCCCAGGCGATTCATGGTGTTCTCCGATGCTCTCTCTCTGCCGTTTCCACCCGGAATTGATCGCCCCGCCGGGGACGGCCCTCCAGGATTTCGGCAGTCGTATAAGGCGGGCGCTGCGCAGCCGTAAACCGGATACGACCCACAGCACCTTCCTTGCCGAACACTGTGGCCTCCTGGCCTGCTTCTGGCAAGACCGCAGCGCGAACCACGACCAGACGCTCCGCTTCGTTCACGCGCAGGATTTCACCCGCAGCCAGCGGGGGCGGGGGGGCGTCTTTCTTCGTCGCAGGGCTGCGGCAACCCAGCAGGGCGAGGAGTAACAAACCGCAGATGGACGCGGATGGACGCAGATGAAACGTGAAGAGACCTCTCTTCTCCATCTGGAATCTGAGTTCATCGGCGTCCATCTGCGGTTCCTCTCTTCGCCTCCGCGGGCAGCCACCGGCGCAACGGACATTCATCACAGCGCGGGGTGGGCCGGCAGTAGTGCTTGCCCAGGGCCACCAGCAGGGCGTGGTATTCATTATACACCGGACGCGAAGCCGGCACCACCCGCGTAAAAAGCTGCGCCACCTCGTCGTAGGTCGCCCGCGTGTGGGTCCAGCCGTGCCGCTCGGTCAGGCGCCGCGTATAGGCGTCCACCACAAACACCGGACGGTCTGCCGCGTAGAGCAGGATGCTGTCCGCCGTTTCGGGACCGATGCCCGGCACCGATAGCAGGGTGAGGCGCAGGGTCCCGGTAGGCCGGCGGAACAGCCGCGACAGCGACCCGCCGTACTTCTCGTGCAGCAGCGCGGTAAAGGCGTGCAGGCGGTCGGCCTTCACGTTGAAATAGCCGGCGGGCCGGATGAGTTCCGCGAGGCGGGCGCGGGGCAGGGCATGCAGCCGGGCCGGGGTCAGCACGCGGGCCGCGCGCAGGCGGGCGATGGCTTTCTCCACGTTGGACCAGGCCGTGTTCTGGGTCAGGATCGCCCCCACGATCACCTCGAAGCGCGTGCGGCCCGGCCACCAGTGCTGGGGTCCAAAATGGCGGTGCAAGGTGCGATAGACCGCGCGCAGCGGTGGATTGGCATTGGTGGATGGACCGGGCATGGGCTATTCTGGGTCGCGCGGTGGCCCAGTCTGGCGGGCCCGCCCACACAAGGAAAGTTCAATCATGCAGCTCCAATTTCTCGGCGGCAGCGATACCGTGACCGGCTCCAAGCACCTCATCACGTGCAACGGCGCCAACGTGGTGCGCGATTTCGGCCTGTACCAGGGCCGGCGGGACGAGTCGGAAAAAATCAACCGCGACCTCGGGCTGGACCCCGCCCAGCTCCAGAATGTGCTGATCTCCCACGCCCACATTGACCACTGCGGCATGCTGCCCCTGCTGGTGCGCGAAGGGTACGCCGGCCCCGTGCACGCCACCACCGCCACCGCCCGGCTGTGCGAAATCATGCTGCGCGACGCCGCTCACATCCAGGAATCAGACGCCGGCTACCTCAACCAGAAAACCAACCGCAAGGGCCTGCCCGCCGTGCAACCGCTATATACGATGCGCGATGCCGAGGCTGCGATCCGCCAGTTCCAGGGACATCGCTACCACCAGCCCATCGAGCTGGCCCCCGGGTTCACCATGGAGGCCCACGACGCCGGGCATATTCTGGGCTCCGCCCTCACCACGTTCGCGCTGGAGGAAAAGGGCCGCCGGGTGCGCGTGGGTTATGCGGTGGACCTGGGCCGTCACGACCTGCCCCTCATCCGCGACCCCGAGTCCATGGGGCCGGTGGATGTCCTGGTCATCGAAAGCACCTACGGCGATCGCACCCACGACGACGCGACCCAGGCCGAGGAGCAGATTCGCGCCGTGGTCCAGCGCACCCTCGACCGCGGCGGCAAGGTGCTCATCCCCTCCTTCGCCCTCGAACGCGCCCAGGAAATCATCTATCACCTGTCCGCCCTCATGGTCGCCGGGCGCCTGCCCCGGGTGGACGTGTTCCTGGACAGCCCCATGGCCAGCGCGGTCTCCAGGGTGTTCGACGGCAGCCGCGAGTATCTCGACGAGGATTCGCAATCGCTCTACCGCAGCATGGGCTGCCTGACCTGCCCGCCCTGGGTCAAGTTGTCGGAAACGGTGGCCCAGTCCAAGGCCATCACGGGGTCCGACAAACCCGCCATCGTCATCGCCGCCTCCGGCATGTGCGAACACGGGCGCATCCTGCATCATCTGAAGGCGGGCATCACCGACCCGCGCAATGCCATTGTGCTGGTGGGCTACCAAGCCTCGTACACCCTGGGTCGCCGGTTGCAGGAGCAGCAGACCCGGGTGCGCATCTTCGGCGACTGGTTCGAGCGGAAAGCCGAGGTGACCAGCCTGCACGCCTTCAGCGCCCACGCCGATCGCAACGATCTCATCCGCTATGTGAAGGCGGTGCGGCCCCGGAAAACCTACCTGGTCCACGGCGAACAGGATCAGCGCGAAGCCCTGGCCGCCGCCCTGCGCGCGGAGAATTCAGGCGATGTATATTTGCCCACCAAGGGCGATGTGGTGGAGCTGTAACATGGAACCTCAAGAACCGCAGAACAGCCCCACCGGCAAGGCCGGCCTCATCGCTATCGTGGGCCGCGCCAACGTGGGCAAATCATCGCTCATCAACGCCATCCTGGAGGAAAAAGTCAGCATTGTTTCCCCCGTGGCCCAGACCACCCGCAACGTGGTGCGCGGCATCCTGACCGAGCCCCGCGGGCAGCTCGTCTTCCTCGACACACCAGGCGTCCACAAGGCCGGCAACGATCTGGGCAAGATGATGAACCGCATGGCCCGCGCCTCCGTGGAGGGCTGCGACGCGGTGATGTTTGTGGTGGACGGATCGGAGCCGCCGCGCGACGAAGACCGCGGCTGGATGACCCGCCTGCAGCGTGCGGGCCTGCCCGTGTTGGTGGTGGTGAACAAGGGCGACCTCGGCTCCGACCGGATCGAGCAATTTCGCAGTGTCTGGAAGGAAGCCTCCGCGCGTGCCGCCGAGTTTCCCGACGCCGATCAGGACGGCGTCAAACCGGGCCCCGCGCCGGAACCCATCTGGATGGAAACCGCAGCGCTCACCGGGGCCGGCGTGCCTGAGTTGGTGGCGAAGCTTTTTGAACTGGCCCCCGTGGGACCCTATCTGTTCCCGGCCGACGTGCTGTCCGACTACCCGCGCAAGCTCGCCATCGCCGATGTGATCCGGGAAAAACTTTACGGCAGCCTGCACGACGAACTCCCGCACGCGGTCGCGGTGTGGGTGGAGAAATTTGACGACACCGGCGACATCTGGAAGGTCAACGCGGTGATCTACGTCACCAAACCCTCCCAGAAGGGCATTGTCATCGGCACCAAGGGCCGCATCCTGCGCAAGGTGAAACGCTCCGCGGAGGGCGAGCTGGAAACCATGTACGGCCGGCCCGTGCAGGTTGAGCTGTGGGTCAAGATCGAGAAGGATTGGAACAAGAACTTCTGGATGCTCAAGAAGTTCGGCTACTCGAATTAAGGTAGATAAACCACGGATGGACACAGATGGACACGGATAGGCCGAAGATCGGCAATTCCTCCACCTCTTCCATCCGTGTACCTCCGTGTCCATCCGTGGTGAAACCGCTTCATGTTCTGTCCCTGTTGCTGTTGGCCGTGTTGCCGTATCTGCCCGGGCTGCGCCATTCCTTCGTCTACGATGATCACGGGGCCATCGTGGAAAATCAGTTTCTGGCCGAGCCGGCCAACCTGCGCCGGGTGGTGACCCTCGCCACCGTGCGCGATCCCCGCGTGCTGGACGGCCAGCGGCCGGTGCTGCTGCTGACCATGTTCCTGGACCGGATCGGTTCCGCCGAGCCCCGGCCCTGGCGGCATCACGCCACCAACCTGGCGTTGCATGCGGGCGTGGTGTTGCTGCTGTTTCAGCTGGTGCGCAAACTCGGCGGCGACACCCCGCTGGCCCGCGGCGCAGCCCTGGCCTGTGCCATCGTGCTGGCCCTGCATCCCGCGTGGAGCGAGGCCGTGCAGGTGCCGTCATATCGCGAGGATGTGCTGGGCCTGTTCTTTGTTCTCGCCTACCTGTGCGCCGACTTCATCGCGCGGCCCGCCCTTCGCTGGCCGGTCCAGCTGGCCGCGCTGGTCCTCGCCCTGGGCTCCAAGGAAACGGCGTGGGCCGCCCCGCTGCTGCTGGGCTGGATGCGCCTCTGCGTGCCGGCCACGGATCGCCGCCCGCGGGCAGTGCTGCTGGCGGTGCTGGCCGGTGTCCTGCTGGTGGCCGGCTACGTGGCCCTGGGCTATGCCGGACGCCCCGTGCAGGCCGCAGGCGCGAGCTGGAATGGACTCTCGCTGCGCTGGCCGGAAAACCTGTGGACCGCGCCCTGGATCTGGTGGCGCTACGTCGCGCTGTTTTTTGTGCCCCATCCCTTGCTCGCCGATCGCTTGGTTGCCCCGGTGCCCGTCCCCTGGGACCCACGCTTCATCGGCTGTACCGCCGCCCTGCTGGCCGTGTCCGTGCTGGCGTGGCGGACGCGGTGCACGCATCCGCTGTCCGCGCTGGGCCTGGGCTGGCTGCTCATCGCCTTCGGGCCGGTGTCGAATCTGATCCCGCTGCTGAACCCGATGGCGGATCGCTATCTCTATGGACTCGCGCCCGGCTTCGCCCTGGCGGTGACGCCGCTGCTGCTGGCCACGCCCGCCCGCCGTCGTGTGCTGGGTGCGGTCTTCGTGCCGTGGATGCTGATGCTGCAACTGAGTCTGCTGCGCTGGCGGAACGACACCGCCTTGTGGACCGCCACCGCAGACACCGAACCGCGCAGCGCGCGCGCCCACACCTGGCTGGGACTGATCGCAAAAGAGCGGGGCGACCTCGCGCAGGCGCGCGCCCGCTTTGAGCAGGCGGTGTCGGCCAATCCACGCGAAGTCAACGCGCTGATCAATCTGGCCATCCTGGACGGCGAAACCGGTGATCTGGCGGCGGCGGAGCGCCGGTTGCGCGACGCGGTTGAGCTCCGGCCCGACAAATCCGAAGCCTGGGCCAACCTGGCCGTGGCCCTGGAATTACAGGGCAAACGCGAGGAAGCTTTGCAGGCCGCGGAAAAAGCCCGCGCCACCGATTTGCTCGGAACCGCCCGCTAGTACGAATTAAATAACAATGTAGCCATAGCCTCTCGCAGAGGCGCAGGGCCGTTGGGTGGAATTTCGAAAAGTGCCTTGCTACCTTTTCTTTTTTTCTCGCCAAGTCGCCAAGAACGCCAAGTATTTTGGTGGGGCTGGCACCCAAACTCTGCGGCTTTGCGACTTTGTGAGACGAAAAAATACCGGCTACAGATCAATTTAATCTGCTCTAAAAAGTTCCAACGATTGGAAAACGGCCATTTTCGAAGTTCCAACGATTGGAAGTTTTAGGCGGCGGGTGATTCGTCTCGGCGTCAGGCGGAGATTTGCACGAAGCGCCGGGTGGGAAACACGGTTTACGATGGAGACACGATGAAGGCAAAAAGAGCGGAGATGCAGACCATGGATGCGTACATCAAGCAGCATCCGAAAAACGTACGCGACCAGCTGAACAGCCTGCGCGCGATCATACAGGCGGCGGCGCCGAAGGCGGCGGCCTCCATCAGCTACCAGATTCCCACCTTCAAGCACCACGGCAACCTGGTCCACTTTGCGGCGTGGAAAACCCACCTTGGGTTTTATCCCGCCCCCTCCGGCATCCGACAATTCGCGGAAGAGCTGGCGCCCTATGAACAGTCGCGCGGCACGGTGAAGTTCCCGCTGGATCGTCCGCTGCCCCGGCGCCTGATCACCCGCATCGTAAAATTCCGGGTGAAGGAAAACGAGGCGCGGGCCGCCCGTAAGTGACTGGGTAGGGCCCGCGCTCCGCCGCGGGCCAGGAAGATTGAGCCTCGCTCTAGCCTGCATATTGCATCACCGCAGAGGCGCAGAGTTCGCGGAGAAGAATCCGGATGGGAAGAAGCGGCCCGCCCAAGTTGCCACGTTGTACAACCAAGTTGTCCCCATTGGCATGGCTGTGTCAAAAAGGATGATCGCCCATCTCGTACGATCTTCTCTGCGGACTCCGAGTCTCCGCGGTGAAATATCCGCGCTAGGCGCGAGGCGGGATCGGAGCGGCGGGATCGGCGGGGACCGGGGTTTCGAGTTCCTGCAGCTCGTTCATTTCGCGCAGGTACTCGAACACCTGCATCGCTTCTTTTTCGTCCACCCGGCTGATGGCGAAGCCGACGTGCACAATGACGTAGTCGCCCACCTGAGCTTCCGGCACGTAAGCCAGGTTCACTTCCTTCTGGATGCCACCGAAGCTCACCTTGCCGGCCCGGTACAACGGGTCCTCCACGGTGATGCTCTCAAGCCGTCCTGGAATGCCTAAACACATATCTCACACACCATACGCCGCGACCCATGCTTGGCCAAGCGAAATGCCGCCATCGTTGGGCGGGACCAGTTGATGCCAGTAGGGCGTGTAGCCGGCGGTGCGCAACTCATTGATGCAGCGCTCGGCAAGGTACCGGTTCTGAAAACAACCGCCGGACAGGACCACGATTTTTTCCGGCTGTTGCCGGGCCTGGTCCACGGCCACGGCGGCCAGGGTCTGATGAAACCGGGCCGCGATTTCGCCCGCCGCTTTTCCGGCGCGCCGGTCCGCGATCACGGCGAGCAGCGCCGGACTCAGACTGGTCACGGTCAACCCATTCTCGTGCGACACATCAAACGGGTAGGGCGAGGGCTCCGAGCACACCGTCGTCGCGCTCCATTCCAGCGCCATGGCGGCTTGTCCCTCGAAACTGCTGAACCGGCACACCCCGGTCAGCGCGGCCACCACATCGAACCATCGCCCCACGCTGCTGGTGCGCGGTGCGTTGATGCGTTTGCTGATTACCGCCATCAGGGTGCGCACCTCGGATTCCGGCAGACCCAGCAGCTCCACGGCCAGCCCGGGCATCGCGTCCGGAACATATTCCTGCAGGGCGCCCACCGCGCTCCACAACGGCTTGCGCGCGGCCGGATCGCCGCCGGGCAGAGCAAACCCGCGCAGCGTGCCGATGCGTTGCCAGTTCCCGCGCGACACGCGCAGACTTTCGCCGCCCCACAGGGTCCCGTCGTCGCCCAGCCCGGTGCCGTCCCACGCCAATCCAAAGACCGGTCCGTCCAAGCCATGCTCCGCCATGCAGGATGCAATGTGGGCGTGATGATGCTGCACCGCGATGACGTCCCGCCCGCGTTCGCGCGCGTAGGCCGAGGAGGCATAGTCGGGATGGCGATCGCAGGCCCAGCGGGCGGGCGTGGTGTCGTACAGCGTGCCCAGGTCCGCGATCGCGCGATCAAACGCGCGCCGGGCCTCCAGCGTATCGAGGTCGCCGATGTGCGGACCGATCATCGCGCGCGCCCCCAGCATCAGGGTCACCGTGGTCTTCATGTGCGCGCCCACGGCGAGGACGGGCGTGGCGGCGGGGCGGGCCAGCGGGAGGGGCAGGGGCGCGTAGCCGCGGGCCCGGCGCAGCACGCAGGGTTTGCCGGCGATGATGCGGGCGATCGAGTCATCCAGCGGGCGCGCGATGGGCCGGTTGTGGACCAGGAAGAAATCGGCCAGCCCGCGCAGGCGCAGCAACGCTTCGTGTTCGTCGGTGCAGATGGGTTCGTCGGACAGGTTGCCGCTGGTGGCCACCACGGGGAAGCCAAGATCGCGCAGCAGCAGATGGTGCAGCGGCGTGTAGGGCAGCAGGACGCCCAGCGAGGGATTGCCGGGGGCAACGGCTTCGCTCACACCAGTCTGCGCGCGCCGGGCCAGCAGGACGATGGGGGCGGCGGGGCTTTGCAGCAGGGCGGCCTCCTCGTCGCTGACCTCGCACAGGGCGCGGATGCCCTCCAGGTCGGGCGCCATAACGGCAAACGGTTTTTCCTCGCGGTGTTTGCGCGCGCGCAATTCGTTGACCGCGGTTTCGCTGCGCGCGTCGCACATCAGGTGAAAGCCGCCCAGTCCTTTGACGGCGACGATTTGCCCGGCGCGCAGGGCGTTCGCGGCCGCGCGCAGGGCGTCCTCGCGTTCGGCCAGCAGCTGGCCCGCGGGATTCCACCACGCCAACTGCGGGCCGCACGCCGGGCAGGCGTTGGGTTGGGCGTGGAAGCGGCGGTCCGCGGGGTTTTCGTATTCGGCCCGGCAGGCCGGACACGGGGTGAATTCGCGCATGGTGGTCCGGGCTCGGTCGTAGGGGATGCCCTGGATGATGCTGAAGCGCGGTCCACAGTGCGTGCAGTTGGTGAAGGGGTAGCGGTGGCGCCGGTTGGCCGGGTCCAGCACTTCGCGCAGGCAGGCCGGGCAGGTGGCGAGGTCGGCCATGATCACGGCCTCGGGCGGGCCGGCGGAGTCGCTGGCCAGGATCTGGAACGGCAGGTGATCAGCGGCCGGTCCGCGTTGCAGTACGGTCACGGCCTCCACCCGGATGGGCGGTAGTGCGTCGCTGCACAGGCGAATCGCGAAGGCCTCGAGCGCGGGGGCCGGTCCGGTGAGGTGGAGGAACACGCCGCGGGCCTCGTTGCGGACAAAACCGCCCAGGCTCAGCTCATGGGCCAGCCGGTAGGCGAAGGGCCTGAAGCCCACGCCTTGCACTGCGCCTGTGACCAGGAGTTCCCGCGCTTCCATGGACTGGACGCTAACCGAATTCCGCGGCGCGCGCCACCAGCACCTGAAAACCGGCGCACGCTCGCCCGACCCGGATATTTCACCGCGGAGACGCGGAGGCCGCAGAGAAGATCGTACGAGAAGGGCGATCATCCTTTTTGACACAGCCATGCCAATGGGGACAACTTGGTTGTACAA
>CAYTVN010000050.1:0-14203 GCA_964441655.1 uncultured Verrucomicrobiota bacterium
GCCTGCACCTTGCGCCAATAACACCGTAGCGCCGCGTTGCAGCGAGGCGGGTGAGCGATCGGGGAGGCGGCAGGTTCGCTCCAGTTCCTCGGTGTTCAGCTTCACCAGGGTGGGTTTGGCGACCAGCGTTTGCAGGAGAGGGTCGCCTTGGGAATCCACGCACAGCCTTACCCCACGAGCGGCGGCTGCGCGACAGAATCCAGCCAGCGCATCGGCGGGTGCGCCCGGGGGCAGGGCGCCACTGACCGCGAGCCAGCCGCACCCGGTTAAGGATTCGTCCAGCGCGCGGGCAAATTGCGCCCACGCATCGGGGGCGGGTGGGGTGGCTTCCTCCACCAGTTCCGTGACGCGTCCGGTGTCATCCTCGATCAATGTATGGCAGTGCCGTGTCGGTGCGGGCACCTCGATCCAGCGCGCGGTGATACCGAGCCGCTGCATCTCCGCGGCAATAAACCGGCCGCTGTCGCCTCCGCAGAACCCGAGCAGGCGGGGCTGTCCGTCCAGCCGTTTGAGGCCCAGCGCCACATTCACACCCTTGCCGGATGCGGTCACGATGGTGCGCCGGATGCGGTTGACCTCGCCGGGTTGAAGGGTCGCGAAAAACTGGGTGCGTTGAACCGCGGGGGTGACGGCCAGGCACAGGATGGGCGCGTGATTCGACATGCCCCCAAGTCTAGCGCATCTCCTGGCCGCCGGTCACGTTAATGGCCTGCCCGGTCATGTAGCTGGATTGATCGGAGGACAGGAAGGTCACCACGTTGCCGATGTCGTCGTAGGTGCAGCCGCGCCGGAGCGGCACCTGGCCGACGTAATGGGCGCGCACATCCTCGAGCGATTTTGCGCCGGGCACTTTGCCGGCCTTGAAGTACTGCACAAACAAGCCGCGCTCCGGATCGGTCCACAGGGGCGACTCCAGCAGATTGCCCGGGCAGATGGCGTTCACGCGAATGCCGTGTGGCGCCATTTCGAGGGCCACGCTTTGCACCAGGCCAATCCCGCCGAACTTGCTTGCCGCGTAGGCCGAGTTGGCCGCGCTGCCCTTTTTACCGGACTTGGAGTTGATCTGGATGATGGACCCGGCCTTCCGGTTTTTCATGGCCCGGCAGGCGTGCTTGATAGTGAGAAACTGGCCGAACAGGTTGACGTTCATCACGGTGCGCCATTTTTCGGCATCCGCTTCGCAGATGGGCTCGGCAATCAGGATGGCCGCGTTGGCCACCACGATATCAATTGCCCCGAAGGCCTTCTGCGCTTCGGAAAATAGCCGCTCGATATCCGTCTCTTTGGTCACGTCCCCGGCGACGGCCAGAGTTTTCTGCCCGGTGGCGGCGGCGATGGCGTCCGCGGTTTTCCGCACCGCTTCTTCCTTCAGGTCAAAGATGGCCACCCGGCAGCCTTCGCGGGCGAGCCGTTCGCTGAGCGCGGCCCCAAGGCCCTGGGCGCCGCCTGTGATCACCGCTACCTTGTTCGCAAGCTGGTTCATGATTACTTTCCTTCGTACTGTTTCAACAACTCGGCTTCCGCCTCGCGGGTCCACACGCCGTTCTTCAATTTCGCAGCCACGGTGGGCAGCGTGGTGGCGAGTTCCGCCAGCGGGGTCAGCTTGAGGCCGCGGCACGACGGATAGACCAGGATTTTCCCGGCGATCAGTTGTTTTTCCACGGCCCGGATGCCGTCAATCGCCCCGTCGAGTCCGCTCACCGCGGCCACGGAAAGGTTGGTATCCAGGGTGCGGGCTTCCACCTTGCGCAGCACGATCTTCATGTCGTTCAGATCCGATCCGCTGGTGCCGATGAAATGCGCGCCGCGCTCCACGAGGCACTGAAGATCAATGGGGTGACTCACGGTGGCCGGGATGCCGGCAAAGATGTTGATGATCGCGCCGGGCGCCGTGCTGGACACCGCGGAGGCCACCAGGGCGGGGGCGGGAACCATGATGGCGATGTAGTCAAACGGGCCCGCGGGCGGATTCTTCTGGGCGTGGTAGGTGGAGAAGGAAAGCCGGTTGGCCACGGCCAGCGGGCGGGCCAGCCGTTCCAGGGCGGCCAGCCGCTCCTCGCTCATGTCGCCGCCGTAAACGGAGACGCCGGGTACGCCCTGGCACAGGTCGCGCAAGACATGCATAGTGCCCATGGGGCCGGCCGCACCGATGACATTGATGCGGTTTCCCGCTTTGATCTCGCCGGTTTCCGGAATCGCGCGGTACCCTGCGGCCACATCAGCGCCAACGGATCCGGTGATGCGCACGCCGCCATAGTGTACCCGGCCCACCGGGGTGACCACGGGCCGGGCGAAGGCTTCACCCTGCAAGACGAGATTGATCAAGCCGCCTTTGGCCAGCTTGGGGAAAAGCTTCTCCGCCAGTTCGGCATCGGCGCCAAACAGGATGATGTCGTTGACCGTTTCATCGCCCACCAATTCGAGATCGGAGAGGTGGCGGGTGGCCACCTGATTCACAGAAGGTGGAGCTTCGGCCAGGAAACTCATGGTGGCGGGTCGGCCAAATGAGCTGAACACCGCCTCCCAGTCAATCTTGTCGGGTTTTCCCGCCACGAGCAGGTGCCCGCCCGGGGTCAGGCCGCGGCGTTCGCGCACCACGTAGGAATCCTCCACGCACGCCCACGGTTCGACCAGGGCGATAGCGGAGGCGGCCAGCCCTTCGGAGGCGGGCAGCAGCATGGATTCGCCCTCCGGCGAGGTGATGGCGCGCTCGTCCATGAGCACGTATTCCTGCAGCGCGCCCTCGAAATTGTAGCCGAACGCGGCGTTGGAATTGGCGGTTTTCAGCCAGCGGTAATCGGTCTGCACCAGACGCCGGTCGCCGACCTTTGCGCTGGTCACGCCCGGTCCCACCTTTACAATGCGCACCACGGTTTCGTGGCCGGGCACCGTGGGCTTCTCGCCGGGTACGTAGCTGGGCACGGTGGCCAGCAGGCCCAGGGGCAGGCCTTCGAGGATGTTCGACTTGCGCACATGACCGTGGAACTGCTTCAGCAATTTAAGATCAGAAAAGCAGAGGCCGGTCACTTCCACCCGGCCCAGTATCTGATGCTCAGCGGGTTCGAACACTTCTTTGTTCGTGTTGAGCTGGAGTTGGTCGGGGCCGACCAGTTGCACGGCACGCTGGGTGGAGGGGATGTTCATGGGGTTTCCTTTGATGATTCCAATGGCTGCCATCCTAGTGCAGCAGTTTCGTGATTGATGCTGGCGCGCGGCTTTCGTCCAAGCCGGCCAGCTTGCCTTCCGTGGCCGGGGTCAGGATGTGGCCGAGGCTTTCGAAGAATGTGTTGCGGTCCTCCCGCCGCGGCAGGTGGCGTTCGGCCCACGGGCTGACATAGCCGATGCCGGCGGCGCGTTGCAGGGCGGTGTGGGCGTAGAGAATGCGCGCG
The DNA here is from genome assembly GCA_964441655.1 of uncultured Verrucomicrobiota bacterium. Taxonomy (GTDB): domain Bacteria; phylum Verrucomicrobiota; class Kiritimatiellia; order CAIVKH01; family CAIVKH01; genus CAYTVN01. The sequence goes on from CAYTVN010000050.1 coordinate 3,390, forward strand.
CCGCGCTGGAAGGCGGGAACCAGCGGACGTAGTTCGGCGGAGTCGAAATCATCCACGAATTTCTGGCCGGGGCTGTTCATCTCGGTGCCCGCGATGACCGGCCAGTGCAGACGTTCGGCCAGCGCCATCACGTCGTAGAGGTTTTGAAGTTTCTGGTCCTTCACGCCGGGTGTGAAATTGCGGTCGGGAATGATGTTCAGCGCGCACGCGCCGCTGTGGGCGGCCACGGAGCACAATTCATCCATCGCCTGCTCGCCGGCCGACGTGCCGTCCAGCCAGGCCACGGTGGGAATGGCGCCGCAGGCGAGGGCGAACCGATTGACGTCCGCCATAGCGGGGAAGCTGCTGGCATCTGGCCGCACGTAGCCGGGGCCGCCTTGTTTCATGGTCTTGGCCCGGATCAAGTTCAGCAGCTTGGGGGTCTCCGGCAAATCCGCGCTGGTGAGGCCGGCCCCGAGCTTGATCGTCCAGAAAGCCAGCAGTTCCTCCGCGCCCATCATACGTGCGGCCTTGCGGGCGTAGGCCAGCACCAGGTGCCGTTCGGTGGCGTTGCCGTTGGGCGTCAGCGGAGTGACATCGGTCGCATAGTCCACCTGAACGGGGTCCAGGAACGCGTTGACCTTGGCCACCATCACGTGATTGCGCTGGCGGGAGCGCTCGCGCAGATCGGACAGGAAACGGAGGCTGTTGAGGTCGACAGGGAGGCGGGCAAAGCCGACCGCCATGTGGTAAGCCACGCCGGGCTCGCCCGGTGAGTTGATGACGCGCGTCGAGAATTCGGGCACGTAGGCGCGGGTTTCCAGACTGACCACGGTTTTCAGGTTCAGCAGCCGGCCGGCTCCATGAAACTCGTCCATGGCGTCCAGCACGTCGAAGTCCACAATGCCGGCCACCTCCATGCCGTGACGTCGCGCCATGAGGGCGTAGCGCGCGGGCGAGTAGCCATAGCAGTTGAACGAATGAAACGTGTGGGCATGCAGGTTGCCCGGTTGGATGGAGGGCGGTAGCGTCGAGGCCAGTCTGGGCGCTTCGCTATATAATTTCGCCAGCGCATGATCCCGCGAGCTGCGGTCCAATCGATCCAATTCGCATTCCCATGCGGGAACGTTGATGTTCGGCATCATATCTTTGAATGCTTTTGAATATGTTGATTTTGTAGTGGAATATTTCTGATAAATAAGTTAACAAAGATATTCAGTAGCACAAGATAAGTTTTATCGAAGGCAAAACCATAATGAAGACGACCCAACTGAATTCGGATCGGCCGGTCATGCAGGCGTATGAGCTTGCGGTTTCGCGTTATGCCGAGATGGGGGTGGACGTCGAGGCCGCGGTGACGCGGGTGCTCCAAGTGCCGATTTCCCTGCACTGCTGGCAGGCGGATGATGTAGGTGGTTTCGAAGTGAAGGCGGACGGAGTTCCGGGCGGGGGGATCATGGCCACGGGGAATTATCCTGGCCGCGCCCGCAATGGGGACGAAGTGCGCGCTGACCTGCAGGAAGTTATGCGATTGCTGCCCGGGCGGCATCGGGTGAACGTACACGCGTGTTATGCGGAGACGGCGGGAAAGCGGGTGGACCGTGACGAACTGGGGCCGGAGCATTTTGCGCGGTGGATGGAGTGGGCCCAGGCGCGCGGCATCGGGCTGGATTTTAACCCGACCTATTTTGCCCATGCCAAGGCTGCGGACGGGCTGACGCTATCCCATGCGGATTCCGGCATCCGCGACTTCTGGGTCCGCCACGGCATTGCTTCCCGTCGCATCGCGGAGGCCATCAGCCGCAAGCTCGGTTCGCCCTGTGTGAACAATCACTGGATTCCCGACGGCATCAAGGATTCCCCTGCGGACCGCTGGTCGCCGCGCCAGCGCCTGGTGGAGTCGTTCGACAGGATTTTCGCCGCCGACCTGGGCCTTGACCGTGCGCATTGCGTGGACGCGGTGGAGAGCAAATTGTTCGGGCTGGGCAGCGAGGATTATGTGGCGGGCTCAATGGAGTTCTATACCGGCTATACGCTATCGCGCGGCCTGGTGCAGTGCCTCGACATGGGGCACTACCATCCCACGGAAACCATCGCTGACAAAGTATCCGCGTTGCTGCAATTCCATCCCAAGTTGCTGATCCATACCAGTCGCCCGCTGCGCTGGGACAGTGATCACGTGGTGATCTTTAATGACGATGTGCGCAATGTCTTCCTTGAGGTGGTGCGCGGCGGCGCGCTGGATCGCGTCTATATCGCGTTGGATTTCTTTGATGCCAGCATCAACCGCCTGGCCGCCTACCTCATCGGGGCGCGGGCTACCCGGCAGGCCTTGCTGGCCGCGTTGCTCGATCCCACCAACCGCCTGCGGGAGCTGGAGCTCCAGGGCCGGGGCGCCCACAAGCTGGCCCTCATGGAAGCCCAGAAAACGCTGCCGTTTGGCGCGGTATGGGATATGGCGTGCCTGCGGGCCGGCGTGCCGACGGGTCTGGCGTGGTATGCCGAGGTGGAACACTACGAGCGGGATGTTTTGGCGAAGCGCAGCTGATGCGGGAGGATCGTATGCTGGCCTTGGAACGACAACGTGAAATTCTGGCCGTATTGGCCGAAAAAGGCGGAGTGCGGGTCACCGAGTTGGCCCAGCGTTTTGATGTGACCGAGGAAACGATCCGCCGCGATCTGGACAAGCTGGAGTCGGATGGAAAGCTGGTGCGCAGCCATGGCGGCGCCGTGATTCAGGGTGAAGCCGAAACGCCCTACTGGCAGCGTGAGTTTGTGAATGCCCAGCAGAAGGACGCCATTGCCCGCGAAGCGGCCAAACTTCTGGAGGAGGGGGATACCCTGATTCTGGATGCCAGCTCCACCTCGTGGTTCCTGGCCCGGCGTCTTCCGGATGTTCCGTTGACTGTCATCACCAACTCCTTGCAGGTAATGCTGGTGCTGGGAGAGCGCGCCCACTGCAAGGTGATTTCGCCTGGCGGCACCCTGGTGCATGCCTCCCTGTCCTTTGTCGGATCGGAGGCCCAACTGGCCCTGCGTCGCTATCATGCCCGGCGTCTGTTCATGTCCTGCCGAGCGTTCGATCTTCAACGCGGCGCGTGTGACATCAGCGAAGAGCAGGCCATGGTGCGGCGTGTCATGATGGAGATCTCCGATGAGTGCAATCTTCTGATGGACAGCAGCAAGCTGGGCCTGCGCTCGCTGTCCGTCATCGCGCCGCCCACCGCGTTTACCCGCATCATCACGGACGACAAAGCCGATCCCGAATTCTGCCATTCCATGCAACAGCTCGGCCTCGCGCTCGTACGCGCCGAGTCCTTTCATTAACCCATAAATCATCTCATGACCGCCCAAGCCGAGAGTATGCTGGAAACCCTGGCCGCCTTATCCCGTGAATTTGGAGGCCCCGCCTATGTCAAGGGCGGCGGCGGCAATACATCTGCCAAATCCGCCTCCACCCTGTGGATCAAGCCCTCGGGCACTGCGTTGCAGGAAATGACCCCGGCCCGCTTCGTGGCCCTGGATCGAGCCCGCCTGGGCGGGGTTTATGCCTATTCGCCCGACCCGGACTCCGCCGTCCGTGAGCGGGAGGTGCAGGAATTGATGATGGCCGCGCGGGCGCCCGGTCAAACCGGCCGTCCTTCGGTGGAGTCACCGCTGCACGACCTGCTGGAAGGTACGTTCGTGGTCCACACCCATGCCGAGCTGGTCAACGGTCTCACCTGTAGTCGGGATGGCGCGGCGGTGGCGGCCCGCCTGTTTCCGGAGGCACTGTGGGTGCCCTATATTGACCCCGGCTATACGTTGTCCATGGAGATCCGTTCCCGGCTCGCCGAGTATGCACGCAGGCACGGAGCGCAGCCCGCGGTGATCTTGTTGGAAAATCACGGCATCTTTGTTTCCGGTTCCACGCCGGAGGAAATTCGCCACCATTATCGCCGTGTGCTGGATGCGTTGAACGCGGCTTATATCCAGGCGGGGATAGCGCGGGAGCTGAACTACGGGGCTCCTGTCCCGACCGAGGCGGTGCCCGCGCTCATGGATTTGCTGCACTCTTTGTTGGGAGCGGATGCCGGGGCCGTGGAGGTCAGCGCGCCGTTTGCCGTGGCGACTGGCCCGCTGAGCCCCGACCACATGGTCTATGCCAAGGCCTTCCCATTTACAGAGGAATTGACCGAGCGCAAGGTGCAGCAATTCCGGCAGCAGCACGGCTATGCCCCCCGCGTCATCGCTACGCCGACGGGCGTGTTCGGCGTGGGGCGCACCGCCAAGGCGGCCCGCCTGGCCCTCGACCTGGCGCGGGATGGCGCGTTGATCCAGCAACTGGCGGCCGCATTCGGGGGCGCCCGTTTCATGAGCAATGCCGCCCGCGCTTTCATCGAATCGTGGGAGGTCGAATCCTATCGCGAGCAGCAAGCCTTGAAACCCCTGCCATCTTCATGAACCCGAGCCATACCCTGATCCATCCGCGCGATGAAATCCTGCAGACCATGCAGCGCATTTATCGCTACCGTATGACCACCACGTCGGGTGGAAACCTCTCCATCCGCGAGCCCGACGGCACCATCTGGATCACGCCCGCCCGCATCGACAAAGGCTCGCTGCGGCGGGATGACATCGTGCGCGTTGACCCGTCCGGTCGCGTGGAGGGGGTGCATCGCCCTTCCTCCGAGCTGCCGTTCCACCGCGCCATCTATGCCGCGCGTCCCGAGCTGCGCGCCATCGTCCATGCCCATCCGGTGGCGCTGGTGGCCTTCAGCATTTGCCGTGAGGTGCCCGATACGCGCCTGCTGCACCAGGCCCGCCACGTGTGCGGAGAGATCGGTTTGGCGGACTACGCGCTGCCGGGCAGCGATGTTTTGGGCCGTCATATTGCGGACGCCTTTGCCGGGGGCTTTCACTGCGTGGTCCTTGAGAATCACGGCGTGGTCGTGGGTGGCGATGACCTGCAGGCCGCGTTCCAGCGATTCGAAACCCTGGAGTTTACGGCCAAGACGATCATCAAAGCCCGCCAGCTCGGTCGCGTACACTATCTGAGCGACGCCCAGGTTGAGCTGCCGCATCGCACGGCCCGACCCCTGCCGTTTTGCCCGCGCGCCGTGGCCACCAGTCGGGAGCGGGAGTTGCGTCACCAGTTGTGTGCCTTTGTGCAGCGTGGCTACGAACAGCGCCTGCTCATCAGCACCGAGGGGAGTTTTTCCGCCCGGCTCGATGCGGACAGTTTTTTAATCACCCCGTACCGCGTGGACCGGCGCACCCTTCGACTGGAGGATCTGGTGCTGGTTCGGCAGGGGGCCGCGGAGGAGGGCAAGATGCCCAGTCGGGCGAGCCACAACCACTACGCCATCTACAAGCGGAATCCCGAAGTGCGCGCCATCGTGAACGCCTATACAGTCAACGCCACGGCGTTCAGCGTGACCTGCAAAAAGCTCGATGCGCGGACCATTCCCGAGAGCTACATCTTCCTGCGAGACGTCGGGCTCATTCCCTACGGCGCACAATTCAGCAATCCCGACGGGTTCGCGGCGAGCTTCTCCATGGAACGGCCCGTGGCCCTGCTGGAGAACGATGGCGTCCTGGCCTGTGGCACCAGTGTGCTGGATGCCTTTGACCGCCTTGAGGTGCTGGAAACCACCGCCGAGGCCCTGATCAACGCCGGACATCTCGGGCCGGTTCGCCCCATGTCCAGTCGGGTGGTGGCGGATCTCCGGCGTGCATTCTTTCCGGCCAAGAAGGAAAAGAAATGAAACCCAATGTATATCTCGCCATTGATCTGGGCGCCTCCAGCGGGCGTGTCATGGCCGGCCGTCACGACGGACGCCAGCTCACGCTGGAAGAAGTGCACCGCTTCCCCAATGCCGGCCACTTGATCAACGGCCATTTCTATTGGAACTTTGTCGGACTGTTTGCCGAAATCAAAGCCGGCCTGACCAAGGCGGCGGCCACCTATGGGCGCTCGATTGCCAGTCTGGGCGTGGACACCTGGGGCGTGGACTACGGGCTGCTCGACGGTCGCGGGTGCCTGCTGGGCATGCCCTTTCAGTATCGCGACGGCCGGACCGACGGCATGATGGCGCGCACCTTTCGCCGCATGCCCAGGCGGCAGGTCTACGAGACCACCGGCATTCAATTCATGTTCTTCAACTCGCTGTTCCAATTGATGGCCGAGCAAACGGGCCGTGGTCCCGCCCTCGCGGCGGCGGGCCAGCTGCTGTTTGCGCCCGATCTCATCAACTTCTGGCTGAGCGGGAAGGCGGTAAACGAATACACCATCGCCAGCACCAGCCAGTTGCTGGATGCGCGCACCCGCCGCTGGTCCAGGGCGCTGATTCGCAAAGTCGGATTACCCGAACGGATATTCGGCCCCATCGTGCCGCCCGGCACCGTGTTGGGCGGGTTGACCCGTCAGGTGTGTGAAGAGACCGGACTGGGCGCCATCAAGGTGGTTGCCCCCGGCTGCCACGATACGGCCTCCGCGGTGGCCGCGGTGCCAGCCTCGGGCAAGGACTTTGTCTATCTGAGTTCCGGCACCTGGTCCCTGATGGGGGTGGAGACGAAGCGACCGGTGATCACGGACAAGAGCTATGCCTACGGATTCACCAACGAGGGCGGGGTGTGCGACACCATCCGGTTGCTCAAAAATATTTGCGGGCTCTGGCTGATCCAGGAATGTCGACGCGTATGGGCGCAGCAGGGGAAAAAGCTGGAATTCGAAGACCTGCGCACGGAAGCGAAGGCCGCCCGCCCCTTCGCCGCGCTGATCAATCCGGACGATCCCGAGTTTTCCACCCCGGGCGACATGCCCGCGCGCATCGTGGCGTTCTGCCGCCGGACCGGCCAGAAGCCGCCGTCCACCCCCGGCGCCATTGTGCGCGCGATCTATGAAAGCCTGGCGCTCCGCTACCATGACGTCTTTGAAAAGCTGGAAGACCTGACCGGGCGCCGCCATGACGTGCTGCACGTTGTCGGTGGTGGGGCCAGGGACTCGGTCCTGAATCAGTTCACGGCCGACGCGCTGCAACGTCGCGTGATGGCCGGCCCGGTGGAAGCTACCGCGCTGGGCAATGTGTTGATGCAGATGCTGGCCACAGGCGCCATCCGTTCCCTCGAGCAGGGCCGCGAACTGGTCGCCCGATCCTTCCCGGCGACTACCTATGAACCGGGAGCCAAGGAACCGTGGGACGAACCCCGAAGGCGGTTCCGCGCGATCTGCCAGGGTCGTTAGCGCTTGATACACGGTCCAGCCGGCCCCCTTTTTTCTGATCAAAATCCCCGATTCCGGGTAGATTAGTTCAGTTATGAAGTTTTTATGGGCCATACTGGGCTTGGCGGGGGCCGGGTTTTGCTTCGGCCAGGCGCCGCTTCCGGATGCGCTTGGGTCGCGTTTGGGTGGGGACTTGGGATCCTCTTCCGGCCTCCTTTTTGTGTCCAGCCGTGATGTGCCCCTGTTTGTGCATCAAGAGGGCGCCGGAGTCTTGCCCGGTCGGACGGTGGTGGAGGCGCAGCCCTCGGAAGATGCCGCGAAATTGCATTTGTGGTACGAGGGCAGAATTTACGAAGCAGATGCCTCGGCCTTTCGGCCGGAACGCGAAATAATGCAGGATTTGGCTCTGTACGAGGCGGATGTACGGCGGCGTTATCAGGATGCCGCCAGGACCTATGACCAGAAATTCAGTCGGCTGAATGACTTGGAAGAAAAAGCCCGCCATTTCACTTCCGCGGATGGTGAGCTGGTGGTGGTTTTCCCAGCTCCAGCCCCGTTGGATGGGGAGATGAGCCGGACAACCAATTCCGAATTGGTCGTCTTGGAGAAAGCCCAGGGGCCGGCTCGTCCGGCCATGATTCAACGCGAAATCCGCAAATTGTCCCGCGAAATCGCCAGGCTGGAGCAGCAGCTGGCCGATATGGAGCGGGAGGGCCAGCGCATCCTCGATGTCCGCAGCTCGCTGGAGCGCCGCTTCTCTGATTATCGGATGGCCCGGCACACCCCCTGAGCTTGCAACGTGCCGCGGCTCGCGCTATGAACCTGATGCGCTTGGATTCCCTCTATGGTGATTGCGCGAGCGCGGAGTCGGGGCGTGGCTCAGCCTGGTAGAGCGTTTGGTTTGGGACCAAAAAGTCGCGAGTTCAAATCTCGCCGCCCCGACCCCGCGTTTGCGTCCCTCGCCGACGCACTACGCCTGCATTTTGCGCAGTAAAAAGCTGGACCACGTTATATGGGCGTAACAAATGATAGAGTCCGGCGCTTAACCCATCGTCACGCTGGCCACGAGCGATTTACGGTGCGGGCGAACGATGGGGAGCTGGAGGTCGGGAGTTCTCCGCCAGAGGCGGATCCGCCTTGGGCGGAAAATCTCGCCGCCCCGACCCCGCGTTTGCGTGATGCGGACCGTTCCGAGTTCCCAGCACCCCGCTCCTGCGGGCGGAAACTTCCGGTTGAGTCGGTCCCCGGTTTTGGCCTACCATCGCGCGTTTCAAGGAACACATTTATGGTTCAGGAGCCTTTTGGCCAACTTCTTGCCGGGTCGGTGGATGACCTGCGCCGCGCCTATGACCGGATGCAGCAGCAGTCGGTGGATTGGGATTTGCTCGGAAACGGCGCGCCCGCGGGGCACCGTCTGCAACGTACCCTGGCCAAATCGGTATCGGTATCCGGGCCCGGCACCTTCCTCGGCAAGGCCACGCGTACCCTGACGTTTGAGCCCACGGACCTTGAAGGCTGGTGGTTTGTCCGGGATGACCTGGCCGACTCGCTGCCGGTCCGGGTGTCTATTCGCAATGTTTGGACCACGGGGGACGTGGTTAGCAATATCGTGCTGCGCAGCGGGCCGCCCCAAAACTATATCCGCATGGTGGAACACATTGTGGCCCTCAAGATGGGGTTGCCGCTGGACAATGTGCTGATCCGCATGGAATCCGGCGATCCGCCGTTGTTCAAGCGGGGCAGCCTTGATCTGGTGGAAGCCCTGGAGTCGGCGGGTACGGTGGAGACCTCGCGACCGGTGCAGTATTGGTCGGTGAAGGAGCGCGTAACCATCTCCAGCGGCCAGGGTCATTTCCTCATTATCGATCCCGCGGTCTCCGCGGAGTCGGGATTGACGGTGGACTGCGCGGTGGATTTCCCCAACGCCATCGGCCGGCAGCGCATCAAGTTCCCGCTGAATTACCAGCATTTCCGGCACGGCGCGGAAGCCCGCACCAATACCCCGTACGGCAAGATGCTGTACGTGAAAACCATCGGGCGGATTTTTGCCGATCTGCGCAACCTGGGTTATACCAAGGACAACATCCTGATCGCCGGACGCCGCCGGTACATCAACGAGCCCAAGCTGATCCACGAAGGCAAGTCGCTGGAGGCGGTCTGGCATCGCGCGGTTCTGGATTTGTTCGCCGCGGTGGCGTTGTTGGAAGAAGGCCGCCTGGTGGGGCACATCACGTCCTATCGCGCCGGGCATGCCCTGGACTGTCTGGCCATGCGGTTACTGTATAAAAAAGGCCTGCTGCGCCTTTTGCCTTCCTAGTCAGCCGCCTCCGCATGCCCCTGGTCTCCATCCTGCTGCCCGTTCGCAACGGGGCGGTGCATTTGTCTGCGGCGTTGGACAGCCTGGCCCAACAAACCTTTTCCGACACCGAGCTGATCGTGGTGAACGATGCTTCCACCGATGACACCGGCGTCCTGCTGGCCCGGCATCCCTACGCGCGTCAACAGCAGGTGATCACGCTGGCCCGGCCCCGGGGGTTGGTGGGAGCGTTGCAGGCCGGGCTGGAGCAGGCGCGCGGAACACTGATTGCCCGAATGGATGCGGACGATGTCTGCCATCCCGAACGCATCCAGCGCCAGGTGGAGTCCTTGACCGGCCAGTCGGATCTCGGGGTGGTGGCCACGCGGGTGGCCTTCGGCGGTGACCGACAGCTGGCCGCCGGCTATGCACGTTACGTGGACTGGACCAACACCCTGTTGACGCATGACGATATCGCGCTGGCCCGCTTCCGCGAATCGCCGCTGGCGCATCCCTCGGTGATGTTCCGACGTGTGCTGCTGGATCAGCACGGTGGCTACCGGGAAGGCGCATTCCCGGAGGATTACGAGCTGTGGTTGCGCTGGCTGGAGGCGGGCGTTCGCTTCGCCAAGCGGCCGGAAACACTATTGACCTGGAACGATCCGCCGCACCGACTGTCCCGGGTGCACGCGAATTATTCCCCGGAAGCCTTCTACGACATCAAGGCCGGTTATCTGGCCCGTTGGCTGGCCCGGCACAATCCCCATCATCCGCGGGTATGGATCATCGGATCCGGGAAGGTGACGCGGCGCCGGGTCGACGGTCTCCGCCAACAGGGCATAGACGTGGAGTGCTACCTGGACATTGACCGGCGCAAAGTGGGCCGGGTTCACCATGGTGCTCCGGTTCTGCACCACGATGCGTTGCCGCCGCCCGGCTCGTGTTTTGTCCTGCCCTATGTGTCCCAGCCGGGGGCGGCGGACTATTTACGCGCCCTGCTGGAGCAGCACGAGTATGTGCGCGGTCGCGATTTTATTGAAGCGGCTTGAACGCGCGGATTCCCACTGGCCCGGCTGACCGTTTGAAGGTACAGTGATGCCATGCCAGCACGGCTCCAACTCTTTGCCAACAACCGGGCTTGGGCGACGCGTCAGCGAGCCCAGGACCCTTTGTTTTTTCAGCGCCTCACCCAGCAGCAGGCGCCCAAGTATCTGTGGATCGGCTGCTCGGACAGCCGGGTGCCCGCCAACGAAATCGTGGGTCTGCAGCCGGGCGAACTATTCGTGCACCGCAACGTGGCAAACGTGGTGGTGCATACCGACCTGAACTGCCTGT
>CAYTVN010000051.1:0-14113 GCA_964441655.1 uncultured Verrucomicrobiota bacterium
GGCGATCGCTTCGCCCCACCCTCCTCGGACGAAAGCATGGCCATGCTGATGGCGGACCAGATCCGTCACGGGCATTTTCCCCTGCTGTTCATGGCTCAGCCTTATATGTTTCCCCTGGAGTCCTACCTGGCGGCCCCGTTCGCCGGGCTCCCGCCGGGAGCGCTGACCAGCCGCCTGCTCGCCTTGCTGCTGGGCCTGATCACCACCGCCCTCGCCCTCCGCCTCGTCCCGCGCGAGGGTTCCCTTATCGCCCGCTGGGTAGGCGGATGCCTGGCCGTTCTGCCATCAGTCAGCGTGGTCATCCTGCAGGGTTTCTACGCCTTGCCCGGCTACTCCGTTTTGATGCTCATTATCGTGGCCATGCCACTGCTGGCCCTGAAGGCTACCGCGGATGATCGCCCGCCGACGTTGATCGCGCTGGGCGTGGTAGCAGGCCTGGGCTTCACCGCGCATCCGCTCTCGGCTTGTGCCACCGTTCCCGCCTGCCTGGCCCTGCTGTCGCCGGACCTCGGCGTACAACGCAACCTCAAGAGATTCGCCTGGAGCGCCAGTGGATTGCTGCTGGGTTTGCTGCCTGATCTCCTGGGCCGCTGTTTCATCCAGGGGGCGAATCGCATGGCGACCGAAGCGCGGCCTCCCGCAGAAATCCTTGAGCGCATGTGGACCATTGGCCCGCAAGGAGCCTTGCCGGTGGCGTTGGGCTTGAGACCGAGCTTCCATCCAGCGATCAAAGCGGACCCCTTTATTCTGCCCATTACCGGGTTCGGCGTGGCCTGCGGCTTGGCCTTGATCCTGGCCGTCGCCCTGCTCTGGCGCATCGCCATCCATCGACGGCCGCGACCGGACAGACGTTGGCCGCGCTGGCAACTTCCTGACCTGCTGCTGGCCACCATTGCCCTCAACATCCTGCTTTTTGCCGCCGCGCCCCGGGCCGATTCAGGCGCGAGTCGCTATTTTATTCCCGCCGCCCTGGCCCTTCCGCTCTTGCTGGCCAGCATGGCGTGCACCGGGAACCGGATGGCGCGGGCAACCGGCCTGCTGGCCGGAGTCGCCCTGCTGCTGGCCCAGGTGCCGACCGGTTGGGCGGTGCTGAAGAAGTGGCAGGAACCCGACTATGCGCTGCGGGTGAGCGTACCCGACCTGAAGCCTGCACTGAGCCTACTGCGCGAATTGGATATCCGGCACGTGGTCGCTTCCTACGGTGCAGCCTATCGCATCACCTATCTGTCAGGCGGCGCCATCACCGCCTGTCAGCCCTGGAACGAGCGCTTCCCGGCATGGGCGCTGCCCTACAAGGAGGAGGTGGACGCCGCCCCACGCATCGCCTTCGTCCTCACCGATGCCATCCGCTTCCTCAAACCAAAAATCTTTGAGCGCGATTTACGAAACTCCGGCTTGAGCGCCGAATCATGGACGGCGGGCGCCTTCCGCGTGTATGCAAACTTCCGGCAGCCTGGCAGCGTATCCACACGACGACTTTATCCCACCGAACAATCGGCCGCCCCGCCCCACTTACGGGCGCACCCGCTACCTGCGGGAATACCGGCGGGGCGGGATGCCATTACCATGACTTGGTCGAACACCGCGCCCCTCGACCACCTGCTGATCATTTACCCGGCCAGCAGCAACCGCGCCTCGACCATGCAACTCACGCTGCGCCAGCAGGGCGAATGGACCGGCCCGACCCTGAACCTGGATGACCGCCTGCAGCCCCTGGACTTCATCCATCAGCAACCTCGCTACGGCCGCCTGCACCAGCGCATCGATCTGGACGGAGCGATGGCGGACGGAATCCGCCTGATCTCCACCTGCCAGCGCGAAGACCGCGCGTGGAACATTCGAGATATCGAGCTGTACGAGCGGACCAGCTCCGCCCGGCCGGACTAGCAACCAGCGATACCGCTCGCATTCCGCGCGACCAGGCCCGGCTCACACGTCCAGGCCCATCGGGCTATTGCCTAAACCACCTATCTGTGCGATTAATCAATCGTCCGGATAGTTATTACGTAATTACTAATATGTCGACCACCCCCCATGGTCCGGAAGGTTCAGGCGCATCGGCTGCGCGCCGCGATCTGCTATTGCTCTTCGGTCTGGCCGTCCTTATGCGTGTGGCGATGTGGGTGGTGGGAGCCCGGCTGGTGCCCCCATCCTCCGATGAAAGTATCACCTTGTTGCTCGCCCGGCAGATTGCCGGTGGGCATTTCCCACTGCTTTTCATGGGGCAGCCATATCTGTTTCCCATCGAATCATATCTGTCTGTGCCCTGGGCCTGGTTGCCACCCGGGGGCGGGCAGGCACGACTCACCGCACTCCTGCTCGGACTCGCCACGACATGGTTTGCCTTGAAGCTTTTGCCCATGGAGTGCGGAAGACGCACGCGCTGGCTGGGCGGACTGTTGGCTGTGATACCCTCGTTCTATGTCCTCATGCTGCAGGGTTTCTATGCGCTTCCCGGCTATGCCTTCCTGATGTTCACCTGTCTGGCCTTGCCTGTTATCACGATACGCACACTCCAGGGCAACCGGCCCGCAGGAGCACTGCTGGTGGGATTCTTATCCGGCTTAAGCTTCTCCGCTCATACTCTTTCCCTATGTGCCAGCATTCCCGCACTGCTGGCGCTGCTGACCACGGGGCGGGACGTGCGCACGACCGGTAAACGATGCGTAACCGCCGGTACAGGACTTCTGTTGGGACTGCTGCCCTTTCTGATTGCGCGGCTCACCATTCCCGGCGCCCACGAAATGGCCACGGCCTCTCTGCCGTGGCCGGATATCGTTTCGCGCTGGTGGAGCATCGGCCCTCACGGCGCCCTGCCCATCGCCCAGGGACTGCGTGCAGTGGATTTTCCAGTCATCGAACCGCATCCCGCACCGTTTCCCGGCTTTGAACAAGGCTTTGCCGCATTTCTTTTCATACTCCTTTGCGCGACGTTTCTCTGGCGCGTGCAGGCCCAGCATCAATACATCAAGCATGGCCAGTTGCTGCGCTGGCAAACCGCAGACTTCATGCTGGCCATACTGCTTTTGAACTTCACCCTGGTCGCCGCAGCCCCGCGCGCTCACTTCGATTCATCCCGCTATCTCTTGCCGGCCGCATTGGCGCTGCCGCTCTTGGTGGCGACCCTGCTTGGGCAGCATCGACAGCCTTTGCGCCTCGTCGGTATGGCCGCGGGACTCGCACTGTTGCTTGGACAACTGCCCACGGTGTGGATGGTAACAAAGGCATGGCGACAGCCGGACTTTGCCGTAAGGGCCAGCGTCCCCGAACTGAAAGCTGCGCTGGAAGGATTGCAGAGTCTGCAGATCGATCACGTATTTGCCTCCTACGGGGCAGCGTACCGACTCAACTACGAATCCGGCGGCACCGTCGTGGCCAGTCAGCGCAAGAACGAACGATTTCTTGGCTGGCCGATACCTTATCTCTGTGCAGTCACTTCATCGCCCCGGGTGGCGTACGTCCTGACCGAGGCCATCAGTTATCTCAAGCCATCGACCTTTGAGACCCAGCTCATGAAGGCGGCGATCAGTGCCCACGTCATGACCAGCGGTGCCTTTCGCATCTATTACGATTTTGATGAGCCCCGCCGACATACGGCCTGCCGTCTGCCGCCGCAAACCATCCAGGCTAGCGCTCCGAGACCTGAAATAGCCGATCGTCTGAGCGATGGTACGATGGACAATCCGTGGCGTATTTCCGACGCCTGCTCCCACGATGCCGTCGCACTAACCTGGACCAACACCCTCCCTCTCGATCATGTGTTGATTCACTACGGCGTGAATCATGACTATCCCAAAACCATGGATATGCTTTGTCGCAACCACGGCGAATGGCTAACGCTCGCGCATGGGATGCGGGTCGAGCCCGTGCCATTTTCCATGGAACATGGCTACCCCGTCTACGGACAATTGACGGAGTTTATCGACATGCATGGTGAACCGGCCGACGGCCTTAAATTTCAGGTCAACCAACCGCAGCCTGGACGCGACTGGAACATCACAGAAATCGAGGTCTACACCCAGTGTGCAAACACGCCGCACGTCGCGCTGTAGACTATTCTTGGAGACCCCGGCAACGGTATTTACGCAAGCGGCTGACGCAGTGAATGCGGCAGGCCCACGACGGAACGCGGCCCCTAGCCAGGAGCAGTCCGGCAGTAGACATTCGCCGGTTCCGAGCGCAGGCGGGCGGCTTCCTGCAACACCTCCACATAGCGCCGGGTGGTGTCCGGATTGCGATGGCCCATCAGCAGTTGCAAATCGGTGAGCGGGCGACCCTGGGTAAGGTAGCGAACGGCGAAGGCATGACGCAGGCCCTGGGCGTGTACCGGTTTGGTCAGGCCGGCGGCCTGCCCCGCCTTGGCCAGCATGGCCTGCACCGTGGCAGCTTCCAGGTGAGGACGGACCCACGCACCGGTTTGGGTGTCGCGCATGCGACGGGCGGACGGGAAGATGTATTGCATGCTCCAGCGTTCCGCGCGGCCCTGGGCTAGTTCCTGGGAGTGCCATTGTTGGAGTCGATTCAGATGTTCGCGCATGCCATCCCTCAATCCACGCGGCAAGAGCAGGCGGCGAACCACCCCATCCTCCGCATCGCGCACCAGCAGACACCAGCCATCTGCTTCCACATCGCGCACCCGGATTTCCAGCAGTTCCTCCAGTCGCAGTCCGGTGGCATACAGCGCTTCGGCAATCAACCGGTACGCCCCCGGGGTATGCCAGCACACACACTGGATTTCGGAGGGACTGAGCAGAATTTCGCCCAACGAGTGAACGGCGCCCAGATCATTGCGGCCCTGGCTCAGCGGAGTGGCATACATCTTCTTTTCCTTTCCAGTTGACTCTTTCACCGTATACTATACATATGTGTAGTCAACAGCAAAAGGAAGCATCGTGGACACGGAGGAAACGCGCGCTATGATCACGGACCAATCCATGCAGACTTTGACGCCGCGCCAGCAATCGATACTCGAATTCATCACCGATGCGGTGCGCGCCTCCGGCATGCCGCCCTCCGTGCGCGAAATTGCGGCCCATTTCCGCATCGCCTCCCCCAAGGGGGTCACCGACCATCTGGCCGCCCTCGAACGCAAAGGCTATCTACACCGCGAACCGGGACAGGCCCGCAATATCCGGCTCACCCAAGCTCCCGACGCCATCCCGATTGTCGGCACCGTGGCTGCGGGTACTCCGATTACCGCTCTCGAAAACCATCAGGGCGCGGTGGACCTGCCGGAGTTGTTTGGCGCCGCCGATCTCTTTGCCGTGCGGGTCAAAGGCGACAGCATGCGCGATGCCGGCATTTTGGAAGGCGATCTCGTGGTGGTGAAGAAGGACGGACGCGTGGAACAGAATGCGGTGGGTGTGGCCTATGTGAACGGAGAAGCCACGGTTAAACGTGTGCGCAAAACCAGCGCCGGGTACGAATTGATCCCGGAGAATCCGGCCTATACACCCCTGTGCATTGACGATTCCACCCCCGATTTCACCCTGGCTGGACCCGTGGTCGGTGTTATCCGTCGTCTGGGGCGCTGATCCAACCCTGGCATGCATCGCGAAAGTCCGAATTTCTCCTCCGAATTGATCGCCGCGTACCAAGCCATGCGGCCGGTGCTGCTCCGCGAGCAACGGATCAAATTTGGCGGCTTGTGTTGCCTCATGGCTGCGGTGACCTCGGGTTGGGCCGGGGGCTTTTTTGTCCACCATGGCGGCCTCGCAGTGGCCTGCTTTATCGGCATCTTCTGTGGCGGATTGTTCCGCATGCTGGCCCGACCCATCGAACAGCGTTGGCGCTGGCTGGCCGTCGGTTGTGCCCTGGCGGGCGTGATAGTTCTAAACCTGACCTGGTCGTTTGTGGCGACGGACGGCTGGTCGCATGACGTTCTAGTTGGTTCCGGGCTTCTTCCCGGCGGTTCCAGCATTTCGACCCGATTCGGTTTCCGTTGGCCGTTCGATCTACTGACGCTGATCCTGGCGGGCTCGACCGCATGGTGGTTTTCCTTTCGCATGCCCACCCAGGCGGAGATCATCCAGCGTGCCCGCCAACGGTCGCATCCGTCTCCATAGGCAGCATAAGCCTTATCGGTTTAGCTCCTTTGGAGCCGGGACGCCCGCTTCCTCGATACCACGGCGTGAGGGCACGCCGTCTCCATAAGCGGCACGAGCCTGATCGCTTCAACTTCTCCTAGAGCCGGGACGCCCTCGTCCCGCTTCATCTTTTCAGCGGCGAAAATTTCCACTCGTTGGAAATGGGAAATGGGCCGATTTCCTATCGTTGGAACTTTTCCAACCACCCCGCCATCCGCGGTCCTTTCCAGAAACGGTTCCGGCTGCTAGTCTGTCCCCGCCTATGACAAAAGCACCTCCGCGCTGGTTGGTTTTCCTTGTCTTCGCTTTGGTCCTCGCCGGGCGTATTCACTACGCCTGGGTTCAACGTTGCTCCACCGACTCGGATCGCGATATCGCCCAACTGATGTGCAAGCACGTGGCGGAAGGCCGCGCGTGGCCCACTTTCTTTTACGGCCAGGGATACATGGGTTCCCTGGAACCTCTGGTGGGCGCCCTCATCTGCAAGCTATTCGGCACCTCCGCCTTTCATGCCGGACTCGGCACCGCTCTGCCCGCCGTCGGTGTGGCCGCCATAGCCTGGCTCATCGCGCGCGCCATCGCCGGACCGTGGGCCGCCCTGTACGCCGCGGCCTTTTTTGTATCCGGCTCACCGGGATTCTCCGCCTACATGGGGAACCCGCGCGGCGGCTATGCGGTGGTGGCCCTGCTCGGCACAGCTTGCCTCTATCTGGGGGCCCGCCTGGCCGCCCGCGAATTTCGAGGCGACCGACCCGGCTTGGCCTGGTACGCGCTGCTGGGATTGGTGGCGGGCGCAGCTTGGTGGACCAGCGCCATCGTGGTGTCAGCCTTGGCGGCGGCCGCCTTCATCATCGCCATCGGTCAGCGCGGCCGCATTCTCAATGCACGGATCGTGACCGGCGTGCTTGGATTTTTGCTCGGCGCGGCTCCCTGGCTGATCTGGAACGCTCACAACCAATGGCTTTCCATGTCCATGAGCAGCAGCCTGGGTGCTATCAAGCTGAAGGACTCCTTCCCGCTGATGCTGATCCGCCTCTGGGAAATCGCCGGGCTCGGCCGCCCGGGCTACAATCCTACTCTGCTCGGTTCCCTGCTGCTGATCATCGCGCTGGTCGCCATGATCCCGCCCCTGCGAAAGGCCATACGCCAAAAAGATGCCGATCCCATATTCCATCTCGCCACGCTGGCGCTGTTCGTAACACTGTTTATCGCTTCCTACGTCAGCTCGTCCTTCTCCCGCATTGAAACGTTGCGCTACCTCCTGCCCCTGGTCCCCATGCTCGCGATTCTGGTGGGCCTGGCGCTGGGAACATGGACAACGCGCCTGCCGCTGGCCGGGCACCTGGTGCTGCTTTGCATCCTGATGGGCGGCCAGATTGCCGCGGGAAATTTCCGCCTGAAAGCCGATGAAGCGTCCGTGGTCAGCCAGCGCCGCGCGATGGAATTCGGCCAGCTGGCACGGCAACAGGGCTTTGACGCGGTCTTCGCTTGGTACGGACTGCACTGGCTCAATTTCGGCAGCCAGGAAGCGGTGGCGGTGGTGGATGGGCGCGGCGAACGCTATCACGGGTATGCCCGCCAAGGCCTGCTGGCCGACCATCCGGCGTGGCTGTCCAATCCGGAGGGCGTGCAGGCTTTCCTCGACGAAACGGCCAGCGCCTACCAGACCATGCCTTCCCCGCTGGGCGGCCTGATTTACAATGTTCAACGGCCCAGCCAAGCCTGGACGTTGCTCGGGCGCGATCAAATCTCACAGATTACTGATCAAGCAGGCGAAGACCTGAAAGAGCTGGTTACCGACGGCAACCTGGCCACCAAGTGGCGGGGCGACAGCACACGATCTTCGCCCGCGCAGTGGGTAATCAAGCTCGCGCAACCCACAGCCTTGCGGGGCTTGAAATTCTACAGCGCCGAGGGAGCCTATCCGCTTTACTTCGCCGTGGACGTCCGTGGCGCAGACAACGAGGAGTGGCGCGAAGTTCGCGCGCCCCACTATGTCACGCGCTACCATTGGAGCGGAGCCCTGCTCTACTGGCAAAACCTCTATTATTCCATGGAGACACGGATGGCACCCGTAACGGCCAGCGAGGTGCGGCTCCGCTTCCCGCCTTCAGAGAAACGTTCATTCTATCGCATCCGCATCTCCGAAGTCTCGCTGCTCGCCGTGGATCCCGCAGCGGATGAGAAAACACGACAACCGCTTTCCGGCGAAGTGGATGAGCTAATCCAACTGCTGCAACAGGCGGGCATGACCGATGTGCTGGCCGACCGCTGGGTGTCGGATCGCATCGCCGCCCGGACCGGCCACACGCTGCGGGTGCGCAGTTCGGCGGATTTGAACCGCGATGTGGATGATCCCCCGCAGGATGACGATCCCATCTACACCCTGGCCGATCTGGGCGTGGGCACCGCCCTCCTGCTGCCACCAGGCGCGGCGTCCAGTACCGAGCAGCAGTTGCGCGATCTAGGTTTTCACCCGGAGCGCCGCACCACCTCGCTGGGCACCTTGTTGATGCTGAGCGATCCGTCGGATGCAGGAGTGCCGGGCCGCGGTCCGGTAGCCTGGTTCGGAGACGCGCTATTCGCCCTGCGGGAGCCGGGCGACGAATTATTCTATGCCCACAACCTGTTCCTGCAGGCGGAACGGGTTCAGTCCAATCGCACCGAAGCCGCGCTACACCTGCTCGAAGCCTGTCTGGAAACAGATCCCAGCCATGCCCCCGCCCTGCAACGCTGGCTCAGCCTGGCCAGCCCTGAACACCCCGCCTATGCCGCCCGACAGCAAGACTTGAAACGCCTGACCCAACCCGAACACCCCTGCAAAGTTCGGTTTTCAAATGGCATTAGACTGTTGGGGTGCAGCGTGGAGCCGGCCTCGGCATCGCCGGGCCAGACGGTTACCGTGACCTTCTATTGGCAGGCACCCCGAACGGTGGCGTATGACGACCTCAATACCTTCGTACATTATCGCCACGGCAGCATCATCTGGCAGGATGACCACTCCGTGTTCACTGGCGTAACAGAATCGCGCATTCGTCGACAACCGGTGGATGCACCGTTGCGTGTGATTCGCCAGGTAACAATCCCCACCAATGCCCCATCCGGTTCCTACGATCTATCCATGGGTCTGGTGCGCAAATCCAAAGCCAAGCGGATTCTGGTCTGGGGCACGAAAGCGAAGTGGAATCGCAGCGTGATGTTCAGCGATGTGCTGGACGTGAGCCCGCCGGTTCAACCATAGCCCACATCAGCGCGGTTGCTCGTCTTCGGCATAGAGCGCGTCCAACTCCGCCACCCGGCGTTGTATGGCTCGCCTCAAGGCATTCACCCGGTCTGCATAGGGCGCTTTTTCGGGCCAGGTCCAACGGAGGTCGTTCCACGCCACATAATCCTGCAACATATTTTCGTAGCGGCGAATATCCGCCTCGAGCGCGGACAAGGCCAGAGGCCCCTGCCGCAACTCCCGCCAGCGCCGGGCCAGTCGTTCGTTGTAGCCGGGATATTCATTCATCAGCCGGGTAAACACCACCGTGTGATAGAGCCCCACCGGATCTGGATCCCAGGTGGTGTCGAAGTCATAAGGCACCAGGAAGTAGCGCTGCTGGCCGGCCGGACGCACCAAAATGTCGTGAACAATGTGATGGAAAGGCCAGCCATTGTAGTTTTCCGTGACGTTCAGCAGCAGATGAAAATCCAGCAGGTTGTCCACATCCATCCAGTTTTCAAGGTTTTCGACGAAATCTTTCGATGATGACTCGGTAAGAAAACGCTGCAAGTCGATGACTTCATCCATCCATTGCCCGTGACGGCGAGACGGCTCCGTCTGGCGCATGAACCATTTCTGATCCGGCGACAGGCTGGGCGGATTGGCCTGGGCCTTGAAAATCATTGTAGGTTGTTCATCCCCCTTCTCATACGGCGGCAGCTCCAGCCATTCGGCCCGCACCGGGGGACATGCTTCGTAGAGGCCGTAGTATTTTCCATTCACAAATACTTCAGCCCAATCGCCCGGGAGGCCGTCGCGACGCTGCCCCGGACCACCAAACCGATGGAACAGGTCGTAGCTCAGCCGGTTTCGCATATAGGCGGGATCGCGGAACGGATTCACCAAATTAATTTTGACGACATTCGTCGTGCCCCACAGCCCGTGTGGTTCGGCAAGCCGCAGGCCGAGCGGCTTCTTGGGCTGCTTCATGCTGGTGTGGCCACGCCAGGATACGCCCGCCCTATTCTCCCCGGCGGCTAGCCAATGCCGCGGCTGCTGGCTCGTCCCGGCCGGAAGATATTCCACCGCACAGTTGGCCCGGGCCAGCCGTTGCAACACCGTGTCCGTCCAGAGGAAATAGGCCGGGAGCTTGCGTTCCGCAGGCATGACCCGAAAGTTCAGGTCCAGTGAGCCCACAAACGTTGCGTCCGAAAGATGGGCCGTCAGGGTGACAGCCTTCGGCGAGCCATTGGTCGGAGGCACAATCCGGCCCTCATTCGTCAGCACCGATGGATCGCTGGACGTCCAGCGCACCGCAGCCCCTTCCGGCAGCTTCACCCGCAAATCCAGATCGTGCACCAGGAAGTCGGGCGAGCGATTGGAACCCAGCACAAAAAAAGCGGTCAGCCACTCGTTGGTTACCCGTTTGGCGGGACTGTCCAGCAGCCCCCTCTCGTTAAGCGACCAACGTTCCACACGGCGTTTATCTTCGCGCAACTGATACTGGATTTCACGACCGCTCAGGGGGCTTTTTGAATCCCGCACCAGCCAGGACCGTAAGCGCTCGGTCAACTGGTCCCGCATACGCAACAACTCATCGCGTTTCAGCACGGGCGGCGCGGACACACATACCCGCAACCAGTTGGTGCGGGTGGAGACGCCTTCGAACCGACGCGCCCCGAAACCGCTGGGCACGCCAAGCGTCGCGTAGTCCTCGTAATAATACAGGCCCGCTGACTCGCCGTTAATGACCAAACGACACAGGCCGTTGCTGATGGTCGGTAGGCCCAGCTGATTCGCTACTTCGGTCTCAAGCAGGGGCTTAAGCCAGCCCGCGGATTCGGGCGGCATCAGGCGGACGCGCTGAAGCCCCAACACGGTGGATCCCTCATCAGGTTCGAGAATGAACGAACGGCGGGCACGCCGGAGATTCCCGTCCACCCCGTCGGTCAATTGCAGGCGGGCTCGGAATCCATGTCCCTGTTCAATCACATCGATGGCACGCGCGACTGCGTTCTCACTGGTCACATGGCCATCCCGCATCGCGCGCCGGTGAGCCCGGATCAGGGCCTTGGTGTCGGGCTTCGAGAGCACCAGATTAATCTCCGGCAATTCAACACGCCGGGCTCGCGCGGGATGCATGGCCGGATTGAACAGATCCACCAGTTTCAACGTCTGCTGGATGGCGGACTGGAGCATCTGTGCGCTTCGATAGGAGCGCCACGCCTGGGGGGCCATCCATTCCAGAGCCGCTTGATCCTGCGATGCCAGGGTGGAAATCTCCCCGGCGGACAATGCTTTTTTCCAAACGATCAGTTCGTCCGCATCCCCCATAAACGGATCAGTGATGACCTCACTCGACCCGCGGCCCAAGGTCATCCGTGATCGCGAAGTCGCATAGGATGCGCCCTTCATCTCCGCCATCAGATGCCCGTTTTCGTATAACCGCGTGGCGCCCGCGTCTGCATCCACCACCGCCACCACGTGTACATAGTGCTCATAGTTGGTGAAGGCATAAGACACGCCCGGAAACTGGCCGGGGCTGGTGACGAAGAAGACCATGCGGCCGCGGTCCAGCTTGAGGCCCAGCGGATGGTCTTCGCGCGTAAACAGTATTTCCTGGTCCGGCGAGGCCTTGTCCAGTCGCAGCCACAGCGAGATGGAAAACGATGCACCCAGGTCCGACCAGCGCAGCGGGAGAATGGCGAAACTGCGACGACGTCCATCCAGGTGAAGCGCGGTGCCAAACCGGCCCCGGCGCGAGGTCGTTTCTACCAGCTCCACTGGCTGTCCACTCACCCAATCCGAACCGGGGAGATCATCGGCGGTATACAGCATGGCCACGGAGGGCGGCAGGGCCCGCACCACGCGGGCGGTGGCGCGCTGAAGCTTCTCCATGGGATAACGAAAAAGCGCCCGATCGGATCGGTACAGATCCACCAGGCCGACCAGGAGGCCGATCCATACTATCGCGGTAATGAAGCGCCGCCGCATGTCACCGCAAGCCGCCCGGACGGTCCAGGAACAGATTAATGGTCCCCACGGTGGCCACCGCACGCAAGGCGGCCTGCAAATCCGCGGCGTTGGTCTTCAAGCCGGAAAACGCCAGATGCAGGCTGGTCTGACCGTCGCGGCTGGACGAGCTCTCGAGCATGATGCGGCCCAGGTGGTTCTTCAGGCAGGCTTCCACCCGCGGCCAGGCCTGTACCGCCTCGGCATCCGGCAGCTGGACCACCAGCATCCCGTCCCGGGTGGCCATCTTCCACGTACGCGCTCCACGCACCAGCAGGAGCGCCACCACGGCCACCACCATGAGCAGCGTCATAAACAGGAAATTGAAGGTGGCGGCGGACACCGAGGCCGCGATCAACAGCATGATGAAACCCACTTCCTCCGGTTCCTTGATGGGCGTGCGGAAACGGATGATGGAGAGTGCACCGAGCAGGCCGAGAGACAACGGGATGGATATCTGCACCGCGATAAACAGGGTGGTGATGGAGATCCCCAGCAGGGGGAAGGCGCGATGCACCTGACTGCCGGTGCCGCGGCGCTCGTAGAAGAAGCGGTACAACCACGAGGCTACAAATGCGGCAGCCAGGGAGGCCAGCAGGGCCAGCACAAACAGGGACGGATCGAGTTGATCGCGCACCTGTTGAAAATCTTCCAAGGCCTTGAACACGGTGGGACTCTTCATGCGGGGGCGCCTCCTAGTTGCAACAGACGGATTGCTTCACCAAATTTGGAAAAACTGCGCAGGCGGAAGCCCGCATCGTACAAATGCCGGGCCCACGGAATGTCCACCTGGGCGGCATCCTTGTATTCACACACCGTGGCATCCAACACCAAGGGAACACCCAACGGGAAAAGTTCCGGATGAAAACGGGAAATCCGAATATGCTGATCCACGGCGACTCGCCCACCCGTGTAGGGACAGCGGTAGCGATGACGGTCGTAGGAAATACAAACGGCCGGAACGAGCTGGGGCACCATCCACGGCTTTTCAGCCTCACCGGCCAGCGCCAGTACATCCAGCAAGCGGGGATCGGTCAGGGGGGTGGATTCCAGCCAGGCGCGATCCAGATGCAAATCGTGGCGCGACTTGTGGCGCGCGCTCCCCACGCGGAACTTCACCTCCAGAAATGCCCGGGTCACACGGGATGCCGCCGGATCATCGGAACTGTACCAGCGCAGGCGAACCTTGTGCTTCAGGTTATCCCCGTCCGACTTTTCGGCATAGCGCAGCAGGTCGCGCGTTTCGTAGTAAATACTGGTGATCGTGTTGACCGGATACTCACCGTCCGGCAGCAGGAGGGGCTCCAGCACGGTCAGCGCCAGTTCCGCCGAACGGGCCGGGGCGATAAATTTCCGTTCGTTGGACAAACGGGGCTCTGCCGGCGAGGGCGTGGTCTCCGCTATGACGTTTATGCTCATGCCAAAGGTGGACGTGGAACGGAAGGCAAGGTAGCAATGCGAAACCCTTGCCCGCAAATGAAAACCGGCCATCGCGCCAGGCGGGGCCTACTTGGCTATGGCATTTTTTACCAGATTCGGTATGGTCCTCCGCGCATTGTGTGAGCGCCGGAGGGTACGGGCGCCACCTCTGCGAGGGGCTCATTAAAGAAAGGTCATTCTTATGAAACGTATGCTACTTGCCGCCGCAACCATCTGCTTCAGCGCCTTGGGGACCCAAGCCGCCACACCGGTAGCCGCAACCGCCAGCGAAGAGTCCAGCATCCTCAGCGGATTGGAAATCGGAACCCGGATCATTCATGTCGAACTGCGGGAAGACGAAAAAGGCGTGGGCACCAGCACGCGTTCGTAC
>CAYTVN010000052.1:0-14006 GCA_964441655.1 uncultured Verrucomicrobiota bacterium
CTCCTGGCCCGCCACCCGGGCGTGCTCCTGGTCGAGGACGACCACGCCAGCCTGGTGGCGGGCACCCCGGCGCTGTCCCTGGCCGGCGGTCCGGGGCCCTGGGCCGTGGTGCGTTCCTTCTCGAAGTCGCTGGGGCCCGATCTGCGGCTGGCCGCGCTGGCGGGCGACGCCCTGACCGTGAGCCGGGTGGAGGGACGCCAGGCCCTCGGGGCCGGCTGGGTCAGCCACGTCCGCTCGGGCGACTACCAGAAATGGATTGAGCAGCATTACGGATGAGCCGCCTTTGCGCTGGTCGCTGCGGGTTGCGACGTGGTATCAACGCACCACCATGAAAGGCATCATTCTCGCCGGTGGTTCCGGCACTCGGCTCTATCCCATCACGCGCGTGGTCAGCAAGCAGTTGTTGCCGGTGTATGACAAGCCGATGATTTACTATCCGCTGTCCGTGCTGATGCTGGCTGGCATGCGGGAGATTCTGATCATTTCCACGCCGGCCGATCTGCCGCGCTTCCGCGAACTGTTTGGGGACGGATCCCAGTTTGGCCTCCGGCTCAGCTATGCCGAGCAGCCCAACCCGAACGGACTGGCCCAGGCCTTTGTCATCGGGCGGGATTTTATCGGCGACGATTCCACCTGCCTGATTCTGGGTGACAACATTTTCTTCGGGCACGACCTGACGCGCACCCTGAAGATCGCGGGCGACCTGACTTCGGGCGGGCTGGTATTCGGCTACCGGGTCAGGGATCCCGAGCGCTACGGGGTGGTTTCCTTCGACGCCACCGGCCGGGTGTTGGACATCGAGGAAAAGCCGGCCAAACCCAAGTCGCGTTATGCGGTGCCCGGGCTGTATTTTTATGACAACTCGGTGGTGGAGGTGGCCGCCAACCTGAAGCCCTCGTCGCGCGGAGAATACGAGATTACGGACGTGAACCGCGAGTTTTTGCGCCGGGGCACCTTGCGGGTGGAGCTGTTGAGTCGCGGCATTGCCTGGCTGGACACCGGCACCCACGAATCGTTGCTGCAGGCGGGCAATTTTGTGCAGACCATTGAAGAGCGGCAGGGCTTGAAGATGGCCTGTCTGGAAGAGATTGCCTACAGCCAGGGCTGGATTGATGCCGCCCAGGTGCGGCGTCTGGCGGCGCCGCTGGCCAAGAATGAGTATGGCCAGTATTTGTTGAGGATGTTGGAGGAGTAGGTGCAGCGTGATCCGTTATCCGTGATCCGAGCGGATGACGGATAACGGATTACAGATTACGGTTTATGAAATTCACCCCCCTTGAAATTCCCGATGTGATGCTGGTTGAGCCGGACGTGTTTGGCGACGCGCGCGGTTTTTTCCAGGAAACCTTTCATGCTGCGAAGTACGCGGCGGCCGGCATACCGGGGCCGTTTATCCAGGACAATTTTTCCTATTCGCGGCGCGGGGTTTTGCGCGGGATGCATTTCCAGCTCAAGAATCCGCAGGGCAAGCTGGTGTTTGTGGCGCGCGGAGAAGTGTTTGATGTGGCGGTGGACGCGCGGCGCTCATCGCCCACGTTTGGGAAGTGGGTGGGTCGCACATTAAACGACCAGAATCATCACCAGATGTGGGTGCCGCCCGGTTTCGCCCACGGGTTCTGCGTGCTGAGCGAGGAAGTGGAATTCATGTATAAGTGCACCCAGTTGTACGACGCGGCGGACGAACGCGGCATTGCGTGGGACGATCCCGACATCGGCATCGCGTGGCCCGTCGCCGACGTCTCGCTGTCCGCCCGGGACCAGAAACTTCCCCGCCTGCGCGATCTCCCTCCTTCCGGCCTCTTCACCTAATCAACAAAGATGGCGGGGAAAGATGGCGGGGTCGAGTCTTGACATTTGACAAATACGCACATTTGCAACGCCATCAATGTGTTGCACATATTGATTGCTTGCTTTGATTAAAAATTTGCGATAATTTAACGGGATGGAACCGGGGCTTTATATTGTAGGCACGCCGATTGGCAATCTGCAGGACATCACGTTGCGGGCCTTGGACACCTTGCGTGGGGCATCGCTGATTCTGGCTGAGGATACGAGGCAGAGTCGGAAGCTATTGGAGCGGCATGGGCTGAACACGCCGATGCTGAGTTACCACAAGTTCAACGAGGCGGCGCGTGTGCAGGAGGTGGTGGATCGCGTGCGCGGCGGGGCGGCCATTGCGTTGGTGACGGACGCCGGGATGCCGGGCGTTTCCGATCCGGGTGCGCGGGTGGTAACGGCGTGCCGGGCGGCGGGGTTAAAGGTCTTCGTGGTGCCGGGACCATCCGCGGTAACCTCGGCGGTGGCGCTGGCGGGTTTTGCCTCCGGTGGTTTTGTATTTGGTGGCTTTCTGCCCAACAAGTCGGGGGCGCGTCGTCGCCGCCTGGCCGAATTGGGGCAGGGCAGTCTACCGGTGGTTTTGTTCGAGTCGCCGTACCGGTTGCTGAAGCTTGCGGATGATGTGGAGGCGGTGTTGGGAGCGCGCCGCATGGTGGTGGCGCGCGAATTGACCAAGCATTTTGAAGAAGTGATTGAGGGTGTTCCGGCCGACATTCGCGCGGCGTTTGCCAAGCGCACGGTCAAGGGCGAGCTGGTGGTGGTGATCGAACCCGGCGAGGGTGCGGTATTGGCGGACTGGCCGGACGAAGGCGATCCGTCGGAAGATGAATCACCCGACGCGGCGGCGACACCGGGATGAAGAGACTGATCACTGGACACTGCTTTTTGCGGGTGCTAGTGTCGCGGCACAAGGATGATGTATGTTCACTGTGAAACGCTTTCTCCTTCTAGGAGCGATGGTTGCGTGTTGCGGGTCCACGGCGGTACAGGCGCAGGCCCCGGTGGAAGCCCGGATTCTCGGCATCAAAGCGACCACCGACGTCGTGGTGGTTGAATCCAACTTTCGGTCGTTGGAGGGGCGGCGTGTTCCCAAATTTGCACCGGAAGGGCGACGAATTCCGCAGGCAGTTGTGGTGGTGGACTGGCAGACGGTGCGCGCCTTGCCCCCGGGAGGTCTGGTTCAATTCAGCTATCGGCAGCCCGGCTCGGATACGGTGCGCAAGCAGGACCGGCGTTACGAGCGCGCGGTGACCGGTCGGCAGCAGACCCGTTTTGCGGTGGCCATGACGGACCCGGTGCGCGATCGGATTTCGGCCTGGCGGGTCCAGCTTTTGTATCAGGGCCAGGTGTTGGATGAACAGCGCTCGGCGGCGTGGAGATAGCAACCGTGGCTGATCCTCAAAAACCCGATGACCGCGTCTGGGTGGCCGTGCATCAGCATTGGGCGCTGGTCCGGGTGGAAGGTCGCGGTTCCTTCAAGGTCAGCACGTCGCTCAAGGAATTTGGGCAGGCCGCCCTACAGTCCGGAACCACCATGGCGGTGCTTGATATGGGCAGCTGCGTGGGCATGGACAGCACCTTCATGGGCGTATTGGCCGGCTGGGCCACCCGGCTGCGGCAGCAGGCGTCCGGTCAGCTGGTCCTGATCAACCTGAATTCGCGCACGCGGGGCCTGGTGGCGACGCTGGGGTTGGACCGGATCGTAAAGGCGTATGAAGTGGGCGAGTTGCCGCGGGAACTCTGGGAGGTGGCGGCCTTGTCCGAGGGGTTGTCCGCCCTTGAGCCGCGCAAGGAAAGCCGGGCCACCACGACGGAAACCATGCTGGAGGCCCACGAAAACCTGGTCAAGCTGGCCCCGGAGAATCTGCCGCGGTTCAAGGATGTGCTGTTGTATCTGCGCGAGGACCTGCACAAAAAATCTGGAGAACCCCCGGAGCGCACATGACCCCGGATGCTGCGGGTCTCAGCAGTTCTCTCATCTACATGATGGTGGCGACCGAGCTGCTGCTGGTCGCGGGTGGCGCCTACATGTACTTTCGCTGGCAGCGGGCCCGGCGCCAGTGCGATGAATTGCTGAAGGAAAAGGAGGTCATCTTCGGGTTCGTGCATGACGTGGGTGAAGTGTTCGCGGAGGCGGAGGACATTGATGCGGACCTGCTGTTGAAGCGGGTCCTTTTTTATGCCCTGCGCACCACCAAGGCCACGGCGGGCGCCATCTATTTGCAGGAGGAGGGAAACGACCTGCTGCATGCGCGGGCTTTGTCCGGGGTGTTCCCGCCGCTGGTGGATGCGGTGGATGGCCGGACGGATCCCGGCTTGAGCCGGGCCCGGCATGTGGAGAATCTGGTCCGCACCCGCGCCATTGCCAAGGGCGAGGGCCTGGTGGGCATGGTGGCGGATACGGCGTCCGCCTTGCTGGTGCCGGATGCGGAGCGCGATCCGCGGGTTCCGCAGCACGCCTTGGATTTCCTCAAGATCCACTCCCTGTTGCTGGTGCCCATGCGTTTTCATCAGAAGGTGTTGGGCGTGCTGGTGGTGGTGAATCGTTCCGATGGCAGTTCCTTTGACGAAACCGACGAGAATCTTTTGCAGGCTCTGGCGGACCAGGCCTCGGCCTCCGTTCACTATGTCGGCCTGCGGGGAGCGCTGGACGAGAAGCAGCGTATTGACCACGACCTCGGGGTGGCCCGCCGCATTCAGACCTCGCTGCTGCCCGACGAGCTGCCGCATCCGCCGGGGGTGGAATTGGCCGCCTTTAATGAGCCGGCCCAGCAGATTGGCGGGGATTACTACGACGTGGTGGTCATTGATGAGCAGCATCTGGGGATTGCCGTGGCGGATGTTTCCGGCAAGGGTATTGGCGGCGCCATGCTGATGTCGGTGTGCCGCAGCGTGCTGCGCGCGCAGGCGCCCGGCAATTTGAGTCCGTCCGCGGTCTTGAAGTCGCTCAATCGCGTGATGGCGCCCGACCTGACCGAGGACATGTTTGTGACCATGCTGTACATGGTGTTGCATCTGGATACCCGCCAACTGGTCCTGGCCCGGGCCGGGCACGAACGGCCCATCTGGCTTTCGCCGGCGGGGGCGGTCCGTCATCTGGATTCATCCGGGCTGGCCATTGGCATGACCGACATCGCGACCTTTGAATCCGAGCTGGGGGAGACCAGTGTGCAGTTGGAGCCGGGCGATGTAGTGGTGGCCTATACGGACGGGATCACCGAGGCCATGAACAAGGATGCCCAGGAGTGGGGCCTGCCCGAGTTAGTGGAGGCCTGTCAGGTGGCCTCCCTGGATGGCGCCCACAGCGTGCTGAACAATGTACAAACCCGGTTGCGCCGGTGGGTGGGTGAACGAGCACAATATGACGATATGACCTTGCTCGCCTTGCGACTGGTGCGCTAGATTAGGAGATCAATGAGAGAGTGCCACATCAAACACGAAGCACGCGAAAGCGTGGACATCCTGTATCTGGACGGCGCGCTTGATGCCTATTCCTTTCCACGCCTGGAATCAGCCCTGACCAATCTGCGCGAGGCTGGCCGCCATCGTGTGGTGTTGGATTGCGCCTCCCTGGAGTATGTAAACAGCGCGGCTCTTGGCGCCTTAATCGGTTACGCACGCCGTTCCCGGGAGACCGGTGGCGACCTCAAGCTGGCTTCGCTCACCCCCAAGATTTACAGCATTGTGGAGTTGCTGGGATTCGACAAAATTCTGCAGATCTTTCCCGACAACGCGCTGGCCATCGCCAAGTTCAACCCCTGAAAACAGCGCCCACCATGGCGAGTCCCGATCATAACGTGGCGATTGATGGGTTTGTGACCCTGCATCTGCCCTGTCGTTACAGTTATTTGCGCATGATCCGCCAGTCGGTGGTGGACATGAGCGCACGCTCCGGCCTTTCTGAATTCAAGACCGCCCAGCTGGAAATGGCGGTGGATGAGGCCTGCGCCAACGTGATTGAGCACAGTTATGGCGGGGAGGCGGCGGCCCTGAACAATCCCAACCACCCCGGACTGCGCATCAACCTGATGCAATGCCGCGACCGCATTGCGGTGGAAATATTTGACCGGGGTCGCGGCTTCGATTTTGACAGCCATATGACCTTGAACCCCGACCAGTACGTGGAGGCCGAGCGCAATCGCGGGCTGGGCATGTATATCATCAAACGCTTTGTGGACGACGTCACCTACGAACGCGGAACCAGTTCTGGCAACTGCTTGCGGTTGACGAAGCTGATTTGATCCGTATCTTTTCCCTCCGGTCCCATCCCGCTGCTTGTGGGGGACCCTTCCCATCAGGTAACGTGTGATGCTTTATGAATGAATCCAGTACAGAACCCGTGCCGGCCGCGCCCGCTCCCGAGGAGCCGGCGGTGCTGGAGCCGGTGATACCGCTGCAGGACGACAAGGCGCAGGCGGAATTTGAAACCTTGAAGGACCGCCACCTGCGCCTGCAGGCGGACTTCGATAATTTCCGCAAGCGCACCCAGCGCGAGCGGGGCGAACTGCAGGTGCGCGCCACCGAGGATCTGGCCGCGGAATTGCTGCCCGTGCTCGACAACTTTGAGCTGGGCCTCCGCTCCACGGCCACCCAGCAGGCCGCGCCGGCGGTGCGCGATGGCTTCCAGATGGTCTTCGACCAGTTGCAGGCGGTGCTGCGCAAGGTCGGCGTCATCCCGTTTGAAGCCAGCGGTCCGTTTGATCCGCATCTGCACGAGGCGGTCACCCATGTCCCGTCGGCCGAGTATCCGGCGGATACCATTGTGACCCAGCTCCGGCGCGGCTATCGGCTGGGCGAGAAACTGCTGCGACCGGCCCAGGTCGTGGTTTCCAGCGGCCCTCCGGATGCCCCAGCGGTATCCCCGGCGCCAGGCGGATAAGAATATGGCTGCCAAACGCGATTATTACGAAGTGCTCGGGGTGGCGAAAACGGCCGCGCCGGAAGATATCAAAAAGGCCTACCGCAAACTGGCCGTCCAGTATCACCCGGACAAAAACCCGGGCAACAAGGAGGCCGAGGAGAAATTCAAGGAGATCTCCGAGGCTTACGAAATTCTCAGCGACACCGACAAGCGGCAGCGCTACGACCAGTTCGGCCACGCCGGACTGGGCGGCGGCGGGGGCGGCGGTGGACCGGGCGGCTTTGGCGGCGGCGGGTTCGGCGGGATTGATCTGGAAGAGGCGCTGCGCACCTTCATGGGGGCCATGGGCGGTGGGGGTGGGGGCGGCATTTTTGACGACTTCTTCCACGGAGGTGGTCGTTCCCGCGACGGTTCGGCGCGTGGTTCCGATCTGCGCGTGGATCTCGAAATAGATTTTGAGGAGGCCGTGTTCGGCTCCCAGCGCGAGATGACGCTGACCATGATGGACGAGTGCGGTGTCTGCAAGGGCAGCGGCGGCGAACCCGGCTCCAAACCGGAAACCTGCCGCCGGTGCGGCGGCTCCGGCATGGTGATCAGCGGCGGCGGCTTCTTTCAGGTGCGCCAGACCTGTCCGGCCTGCGGAGGCGCGGGGCAGATCATCAGCAAACCCTGCCGCGAGTGCCGCGGGGAGGGCCGGGTGAAGGCGCGCCGCGCCATTTCGCTCAAAATACCCGCCGGCGTTGAAACGGGATCGCGGTTGCGTCTGGCCGGCAAAGGTGAAGGCGGCTCGCGGGGTGGCGAGGCGGGTGATTTGTACGTGGTGATCCATGTGCGGACGCACGCCTTTTTCCAGCGGCGCGGGGACGACATCTATTGCGACATGCCGGTGCCCTTTCATGTGGCCGCCCTGGGGGGCGAAATCGAGGTGCCCACCCTGCACGGCTACGCCAAGCTCAAGGTGGCGTCGGGTACGGAAAGCGGCACCGTGTTGCGTATCAAGGGCAAAGGGGTGACCGCGCTGCAGGGCTACGGGGCGGGCGACCAGCACGTGCGCCTGCGCATCGAGGTGCCGGACCGCCTGGACCGTGAGCAGAAGGAATGGCTGCGCCATCTGGCCGAGAGTGCGCGCGATGAGCAGTATCCGGGTTTGCGCGAAGTGCGGCGGCAGGCCGACGAATTTTATGCCCATAAAGCGGCCATGAAGAAGGATGGCTAGGGCGGCATCACCATGCGTTGTTTTGTTGAGCCGGAAAACTGGAACGCGGCCGAAGTGGAACTGGCCGGCGAGGAGGCGCATCACCTGCGGACGGTGCTGAGGGGGCGGGTGGGGCAGCCGGTGGGTTTGTTCGACGGGCAGGGCCGCACGGCGGAGGCCGAGGTGATCGCGCTCGAGCGCCATACCGCGCGGGTCCGCGTGTTGCAGCAGAACGCCGAGCCGCGGGCGGTGCTGGAATTGATCCTGGTCCAGGGGGTGCCGCGGGAGCAGAAGATGGACCTGGTGGTGCAGAAGGCCACCGAACTGGGCGTGGTCCGCATCCTCCCTGTTCGCGCCGACCACGCGGTCATGCAGGTGCGCAGCGATAACGAGGACAGCAAGCGCGAACGCTGGCAGCGCATCGCCTTGAATGCCGCCAAGCAATGTGGCACGGCCTGGTTGCCCGAGATCGGGCCCGTGCAGGACCTGGAGACGGCCCTGACCTCGTTGCCCGCGCCGGTGGTTTCGTTGCTGTGCTCGCTGGATCCCGACGCCCGCTCCTTGCGCGAAACCGTGCAGGCGCTGCGGTCCGTACAACCGCGATCCCTGGCCCTGGTGGTCGGCCCGGAAGGTGATTTCAGTGCCCGCGAACGTGCCGTGGCCCGCAACGCGGGAGCCCGCCCGGTCAGCCTGGGCGCGCGCACCCTGCGCAGTGAAACGGCCGCCTTGTATGCGCTCAGCGTGTTGACCTACGAATTCGGACTGTGAGCGCGTTACGCGCCCGGCCGGGTTAGCTGTGCAGGTGGGCAGAGTGGCTGCGGGCCGGGGCCGGCAGGCTCGTGCGGGTCCAGTCCGGCGCGGGGCCGGTGCGCGTGCCGGGGCGCCGCGCCGCATCCAGTCGCATCTTGGAGAAGATGCCCTGACGGATGGTTTCACTTACGTAGATCTGGCCGCGCACCACCTGGTAGACTGCCTCCATCAGATACTCTGGGGCATCGCTTTTCATCAGGTACCCCTGGGCGCCGGCGCGCAGGGTGGCCTCGGCAAACAACGTTTCCTTGTGCTGGCTTAAAATGAGGATGGGCAGGGCGGGATAACGCGCCCGCACCACGCGAATCAGGGTCAGGCTGTCATCGTTCTGCAGGGCGGGATCCAGGATGAGGATATCCGGGTGATGGCGGCGCAGGGCCCGCTCCATGTGCTCGGGGGTTTCCGCTTCCGCGCTTACTGTGATCGCCGGATCCACCACCAGCAGACGGCGCACCGCCTTGCGAACCAGGGTGTGGGAATCAACGAGCACCATCCGGATACGTTCTTTCATGCCGGCGCAAGTGTGCCTGTGGCACCCGCCGGTCCGCCATCGGGGTGTAGCCGAACCTGCTATCGGGGGAAAACCGATGGGAACGGCTTAGTGCTCGTTCCACTGCGCCGCGTAACGCACCAACTGGGTGGCGCTGGTCAGGCCCAGCTTCTCTTTGATGTGCGAGCGGTAGGTTTCGATGGTCTTGACACTCAGGTGGAGCAGGGATGCGATATCGCGGGTGCCGTGACCCTGGCCGATGAGACGGAACACCTCCAGCTCGCGGTCGCTCAGCTGACGGATGGGCGACTCATCAATGGCGGTGCTGCGACCGCTAACTTCCTGCAGAATGTTCTGGCCGACTTTTTCGCTCAGGTAAATTTCGCCTTTCAACACCTTGCGGATGGCGTCCACGATTTTGTCTGCGACTTCAGCCTTCATGACGTAGCCGTGGGCCCCCGCCCGCAGGACTCGCTCCGCGTAGAGGGATTCGTCGTGCATGGACATGATCAGCACCGGGACCTGGTCATTCTGGGCCCGGATCCACTTGGTCAGCTCCAGGCCGTCCGTGCCCTTCAGGGAAATGTCCACGATGGCCAGGTCGGGCTGATGTTGTTGCAGGGCCTGTAGGGCCTCGGTCGCGCTTTCCGCTTCGGCACAGATGCGCAGGTCCGGTTCCTGTTCGATGACGTGGCGGACTCCCTGACGCACGATCGGGTGGTCGTCCACGATCATGATGCGTTTGATTTCGGGCGCTTCTTTTTTGGTCTCTTTTTTCATCAAATCTTTTCCTTTTGCTCGGCCAGCCTCCAGCGTGCGCGCACCAGAGTTCCCCGCTCCGTCCCCGGACCGATTTCCAGCGAACCCCCCAGAGCCGCGGCGCGGTGTTTCATGATGGTCAGGCCCATGCCGGTGGGCTTGCGCCGAGCCGGCAGTCCGATCCCGTCATCCTCCACCTGCAGGCTCATCATAGACTCCTGCCGCTCCAATCGTACAGAAATCCCTGTCGCTTGCCCATGCTTGATGCTGTTGTGCACCGCCTCCTGGGCGATCCGGTAGATTTGCAGGGAAATGGTGGTGTCGAGGGGAGGGATGACCCCGCTGGCGGCGAAGGTGCAGCGGATGCCGAAGCGCGTGCGCTGGTTGGCGGCCAGCTCTTCCAGGGCGGCGGTGAGACCGTGCCGCTCCAGCTCGACGGGGTACAGACCATGGGCCTGTCGTTTCAGCTCGTTCAGGGTCTGGCTGGACAGGTAGGCAATGTCGCCCGCCTCCGTGGCCGCGGGATGGTTTTGCTTGGTCAGTTTGTTTTGCAGGGCTTTGGCCAGCAGGGCCACCCCGGTGAGTTGCTGGCCGAGTCCGTCGTGCAGTTCGCTGCCGAAGCGGCGGCGCTCGTTCTCGCTGACTGCCGCGATGGCCTGTTCGGTCCGCTTGCGCTCCGTGATGTCGCGCACCACGCCGGTGAACATGCGCCGGTTGCCCAGCCGCCACTCACTTACCGCCAGGTCGAGGGGGAATATCTGGCCGTCCTTGCGCAGGCCCACCACTTCGCGTCCGATCCCGATGATGTGGGCCTGGCCGGTGCGCAGGAAGCGCTGGATGTAGCCGTCGTGTTGCTGGCTGAACGGCGCGGGCATGAGTTTGGAAATGTTGTGGCCCACCAGCTCGCGCGCCTTGTAGCCGAAGATGCGCTCGGCGGCCGGGTTTACCGATTCCATCTGGCCGTGCTCATCGATGGTGATGATGCCGTCCACCACGGTGTTGATGATCGCGAGCAGGCGGGCCTCGCTGGCGGTCGTTTCCGCAACGGGTGCGGAGCGGCCTTTGGGGACCGAGGGCGGGCGTTTATGCGATCGCGCAGAAGTCATGGGAAACCCGCCGCCATAGTAGTCGCTCCGACGGCCACGTCCAGAACCTAAGGGAATCCCTGAGCCGGTCCCCGCAAGCGACCCCTTGACAATATATCAACATATTGTAATATATAAATATATGAATGTATCGAAATCCACTGCGGTCGGCGCGGGCGAACTGACCATAGCCTATCTGGAGCGGGTGGCCCGCATGCTCAAGCTGCTGGCCCACTCGCACCGCCTGAAGATCGTGGAAGCCCTGGACGTGGGAGGTCCCCAGCCAGTCTATGAGCTTATGAAAAAAATTGACCTGCCCCAGGCCCCTACATCCCAGCACTTGAATCTGATGCGGCGGGCCGGGCTGGTGGAGGCCGAGCGGCGCGGGCGCGAAATCTGGTACGACATCGCCGATCGGCGCTGCCTCGGGGTACTCAACTGCATCCGTGAAAAGAGGAGTGCGTGCTGATGAAGAATATCCGTGGTTGGTGGAAGGCCGGGTTGGGCGTGGCGGCCCTGGCCGGGTTGATGGTTTATTCCGGTGGCGCCTGTCATCGCAAGGTGCGTCCTGGCTCGGTGGAGGCGGAGCCCGGCCGCGCGCTGCGGTCCGGTGAAAGCACGGTGACGACCGTTCGCACCTCGCTGGCCGCGCGGGTGGATATGGTGGGCACCGCGGCGTCCGATCGTTCTGTGAATCTGAGCGCCCGCCTGAGCGCATACGTGCAGGACGTTCGCGCCACAGCCGGAGACCGGGTTAAAGCCGGCGCCCTGCTGATTGCGTTGGATGACCGGGAAATTCGCGAACAGCTGACCGCCGCCGAGGCCCAGCTGAAGCAGGCGGAATCCGAATACAAGCGGGCTCGCCAGCTGTTCGAATCTCATTCCGTCAGTGAGCAGGAGTTGACCGCGGCCGAGTCGGGTTTCCAATCCAGCCGGGCCCAGGTGGATCGCATGCGGGTGTTGATGTCGTACGCCCAGGTCACCGCGCCTCTCGATGGCGTGGTAACGGAACGACGGGTGGAGGTGGGCGACCTGGCCAGTCCGGGCCAGGTGTTGCTCGCGGTCTACGATCCCGCTCGCATGCGCCTCGAAGTGCCGGTGCCGGTGCGTTTGTTGTCCCGCTTCGCCGTCGGCCAGGCCATCGAGGTGAAGCTGGATCATCCCGCCCGTACGGTACCCGCGGAAGTGGTGGAGATCGTCAGCGAGATTGATCCGCGCAGTCGGACCCAGAAGGTCAAGCTGCTGCTGAAGGACGAGACGGGCGACATTTTGCCCGGTGCGTTCGGTCGGGTGTGGGTGGACGACCTCGCCCACGAAGGTGTGACCCTGCCGGCCGCGGCCGTCCGCCGTGAGGGCCAGTTGGAAACGGTGGAGCTGGTACAGGGGAGCCGGGTGGTGCGACGCCTGGTACGCGCGCGTCCGCTGGATGAGACGCGGGTGGAAATCCTGTCCGGTTTGCAGGGCGGTGAGGTGGTGGTGGTGCCGTCC
Source organism: uncultured Verrucomicrobiota bacterium (assembly GCA_964441655.1). Classification (GTDB taxonomy): domain Bacteria; phylum Verrucomicrobiota; class Kiritimatiellia; order CAIVKH01; family CAIVKH01; genus CAYTVN01. The sequence continues at coordinate 12,525 of CAYTVN010000052.1, forward strand.
GCCGGGAGTTGATTATGCAAGAAAAACCCTCCTTTTTGGGCGGAATTATCGACGCCTTCCTGCGCGGCAACCTGGCCGTGCTGTTCATCCTGCTCAGTCTGACTGTGGGCGGCGCGGCCCTGCTGCTCACCCCGCGCGAAGAGGAACCGCAGATCGTAGTGCCGCTGGCCGACGTGTTGATTTCCTATCCGGGTGGTTCCGCCGAGGAAGTGGAGAAACTCGTGGCCGCCCGCCTGGAACGCATGCTCTACCAGATTGACGGCGTGGAATACGTCTATTCCATGTCGCGGCCGGGCTCCGCGGTGGTCACCGTCCGCTTCTACGTGGGACAGAATCGTGAGCAGAGCCTGATCAAGCTCTACAACAAAATCTTCCAGAATTTGGACAAGACCACCCCGGGCATCGCGGGCTGGGTGGTGAAGCCGGTGGAAATTGACGATGTGCCGGTGATGACGGCCACCCTGTTCAGCGACCGCTATGACACCCACGAATTGTACCGCGTGGCCGAGGAGGCAGTGGACAAGCTGCAGCACGTACCGGACACCTCCACCATCACCATCCACGGCGGTCAGCGCCGGGTGGTCCATATCTACCTCGATCCCGAGCGCCTGTCCGCCTATGGCGTATCCGCGCTCGAATTGGCGGGCGCCCTCCAGTTGTCCAACGCGCAACTGGAAGGCGGTACGTTTGAACAGGGTGACGCCTCGGTACGGGTGGAGACCGGTCCCTTCCTGCGCGATGCCCGCGAGGTGCAAAATCTGGTGGTGGGCCTGCACGACAATCGCCCCGTCTACCTGCGGGACGTGGCCCGCATCGAAGACGGCCCGGCCGAGGTGGACAGCTACACCCGGATAGGTTTTGGCCCAGCCGAAAGTGGAAAATCCGAAATCCGAAATCCGAAATCCGAAAATTCAGTATCCCTTCCCGCCGTCACCATCGCGGTCGCCAAGAAAAAGGGCAGCAATGCCGTGACCCTGACCCGCGAGGTGCAGAAGGCGCTGGACGGTCTGCGAGGCAGCATCATTCCCGACGAGGTCCAGGTGCGGGTGACGCGCGATTATGGCGCCACCGCCAACGAGAAGGTCAACGACCTGGTGACCAACCTGATGGAGGCCATCATCACCGTTATCGCCCTGATCGCTTTTGTCATGAACTGGCGGGTGGGACTTATCGTGGCGCTTGCCGTGCCCATCACCTACGCCCTGACCCTGCTGGTCAATCTGTTGGCCGGCTATACCATCAACCGGGTCACCCTGTTCGCGTTGATCCTGGCCCTGGGCCTGCTGGTGGACGACCCCATTGTGGCCGTGGAAAACATCTACCGCCATCTGGGCCTGCGCAAACAATCCAAGCTGGACGCCATCAGCACGGCCATGAAAGAAGTCATGCCGCCGGTCATCCTGGCCACCCTCTCGGTGATCGCCGCTTTTCTGCCCATGTTTTTTATCACCGGCATGATGGGTCCCTACATGCGGCCCATGG
>CAYTVN010000053.1:0-13854 GCA_964441655.1 uncultured Verrucomicrobiota bacterium
CGGCTGGGCCTACGACATCGGGTACGGCGGCCTCGATCACGTCCTGGCTTCCGGGCGCAATGTGAATGTGCTGGTGCTCGACACCGAGGTGTACTCCAACACGGGCGGTCAGGCGTCCAAGTCCACTCCGCGCGGCGCGGTAGCCAAGTTTGCTGCCAGCGGCAAGAAGGGCGGCAAGAAGGATCTCGGCCTGCTGGCCATGGCCTACGGCAATGTGTATGTGGCCCGCGTGGCCATGGGTTCCAATCCGCGCCAGACCCTGCGCGCCATCGCGGAGGCCGAAGCGTACGATGGACCGTCGCTCATCCTGGCCTACAGCCATTGCATCGCGCACGGCATTGACATGGCGGCGGGCCTGAAGCAGCAGAAGTTGGCCGTGGATTCCGGGCACTGGCCGCTGTTCCGCTACCATCCCGATTTGGCGGCCCAGGGGCAGAATCCGTTCCAACTGGATTCCAAGGCGCCTTCCATACCGCTCAAGGATTACGTCTACAACGAGGTGCGCTACCGCATGCTCAGTCACAGCTCGCCCGACGAGGCGGCCCGCTTGCTCAAGCTGGGCCAGGAAGACGTGCAGCGTCGGTGGAAGCTCTACGAGGAAATGGCCGGCCGCGGCAGCGCCCCGGCCCAGGGATAAGGAGAGGAAACGACCATGGACCTACGCACAACCTATATGGGGCTCTCGCTGAAGAACCCCCTCGTGGCTTCCGCCTCCCCGCTGTCGGAAAGCGTGGACAAGATCAAGCGCATGGAAGACGCGGGCGCATCCGCGGTGGTGATGTTCTCGGTGTTCGAGGAACAACTGCGCCAGGAATCCGCGGTGCTGGAATATGCCCTGAACGCGGGCACGGACAGTTTCGGCGAGGCCCTGTCCTATTTCCCGGCCATGGAGGATTACCAGGTCAAGCCCGACCGCTACCTGCAGATCATCGAGAAGGCCAGCAAGGCCACCCAGATCCCCATCATCGGCAGCCTGAACGGCGTGACCAATGAGGGATGGATCAATTACGCCAAGAGCATCGAGCAGGCGGGGGCCAAGGGGCTGGAGTTGAATGTGTACTGGATTCCCGCCGACCCCGCGTTGACCGGGGCCGAGGTGGAGCAACGCTATCTGGATATCGTCAAGGCCGTAAAGGGCGCGGTGAAAATTCCGGTGGCCCTCAAGCTGAGCCCATTCTTCAGCTCCTTTGCGAACTTTGCCAAACGGGTGGATGATCAGGGCGTCGATGCCCTGGTGCTCTTCAACCGGTTCTATCAGCCGGACTTCGATCTGGAGGAGCTGGAGGTGGTGCCGCAGCTGAATCTCAGCACACCGTATGAAATCCGCCTGCCCCTGCTGTGGATTGCGATGTTGCACGGCAAGGTGAAGTGTTCGCTGGGGGCCACCCGCGGCGTGCACAGCGCCACCGAGGTCATCAAATACATCATGGCCGGCGCGGATGTCGCCATGACCACCTCCGCCTTGCTGCAGAGCGGCATTGATCACCTGCGCGTGATGTTGCACGATCTCCAACAATGGATGGAGGCTCACGAGTACGGATCGGTGCGCCAGATGCGGGGCTGCCTGAGCCAGCAGCATGTGGCTGATCCCAGCGCCTACGAGCGGGCGAATTACATCAAGGTGTTGGAAAGCTACAAGGCCGTCTTGCGCGATCAGGCCTGAGTGCGGATTTATTGGGAGGAGATGCGAGTATGAAGGTTAAAGTAGATGAGAGTACCTGCACTGGATGCGGGGTGTGTGCGGATGTCTGTCCCGCGGTGTTTGAGATGGGGGACGACAACCTGTCCAAGGTGAAGGCCGAGGACGTGCCGGCGGGTAGTGAAGATCAGGTGCGTGATGCCGCGGCGCAGTGCCCGGTGACCTGTATCGAAGTGACAGAATAACTTTCGGGGCCCGGGCTCCGCTGTCTTGCGGGGCCCGGGTCATCGAGCTTCCGCATGCTAAACCTGATTCTTTTTTTGATCCTGTTTCCTTTCGGGGTCGCGGCCCTGCTCACGGTGCTGGGCGGGCGTGAAGGGGTGCGGGGATTTGTGGTCAAGGTGGCGGCGGTGGTCATGGGGCTTTCCGCCCTGGCCTTTCTGGGCGGCAATGTGCATGCCGACGCCCAGTTTTTCCCTCTTCATGTACCGGCCCTGGAGCAGGTGGTGCTGGGGGTGGATATCCTTCTGGTGGTAATTTTGCTGGTGGTTGCCCTGCGTGGACGCCAGGTGCTGGTAACCGGCCTGGTGGTAGGCCAGGCCATCCTGCTCGGCCTGACCGAGTTTGGCGGCCATCATCCCGCGCACGTGGCGGATCCGTTGTTCTACGACAGCTTTTCCGTGATCATGGCGCACATCGTGGGCGTCATCGGCGGGTTCATCTGTCTGCATGCGGTGGGCTATATGCGGATTTTCAACGAGCACCACGCCGCGCTGGCGCCCAAGGCGCGTTGGTTCTTTGTCACGGTTTTTGTCTTCCTGGGGGCCATGTTCGGCCTGGTGTTCGCCAACCATCTGGGCTGGATGTTCCTGTTCTGGGAAATCACCACCTTGTGCTCCTTCCTGCTCATTGGCTACGAGCAGACACCGCAGGCCAAAATCAACTCGTTCCTGGCCCTGCGCATCAACCTGATGGGTGGTCTGGCCTTCGCGGGCGCCTTGCTGTACCAGGTGCGGACCGGCGGCACCCTGGCCATGAACGAGCTCATCGCCGGTGGTTCGGCTGCGGGCATGATTCCCGTGCTGCTCATTTGCGTGGCCGGCTTGACCAAGGCGGCGCAGATGCCGTTCTCCAGTTGGCTGCTGGGGGCCATGGTGGCGCCTACGCCCATCTCAGCCCTGTTGCACTCCAGCACCATGGTGAAGGCGGGCGTGTATGTGATCGTGCGTTTCGCCCCGCTTTTGCAGGGCACGGTGGCGGGCATCCTGATCGCCCTGGTCGGCGCGGTGACCTTCCTGTTTGCCTCCTGCATTGCCATCACGCAGAGCAATGCCAAGCGTGTACTGGCCTATTCCACCATCGCCAACCTCGGGTTGATCGTGACCTGCGCCGGGGTGGGGAATCCGCAGGCGGTATGGGCCGCCGTATTGCTCATCATCTTCCACGCGGTGGCCAAGGCGCTCCTCTTTATTGCGGTGGGTTCGGCGGATCACTCCATTGGCAGTCAGGACATTGAGGACATGGAGGGCCTGATCAAGCGGCGGCCCAAGACCGCGCTGGCCATTTTGATCGGTATTGCGGGCATGTTCCTGGCCCCCTTTGGCATGTTGATCAGCAAGTGGGCCGCCATTGAGGCCCTGTTGCAGAGTAACCCCATCCTGCCTGTGATCGTGGCCTTCGGCAGCTCGGCCAACCTGTTTTTCTGGGCCAAGTGGATGGGCAAGATTCTCAGCACGGTCAAAGGCGAGCCGCCGCCCCACGGGCCGGTCAGCATGGAGGAAAAGGGCGCCATGCTGGGCCTGGGCATTTTGACCGTGGGTTTGTGCGGGCTCTGGCCGTGGATCTCCGAGGGCTGGATCAACCCCTTCCTGCTTTCCTACTACAACGAAGGCGTGGCCCTGAACCGGATCACCGTGGTCATCATGACCAGCATGCTCGGCCTGGTGATCGCCCTGCCGCTCAGCCTGTTCTACAAAGGCGAGAAGAAGCTGCGCCTCACCACACCCTATCTGAGCGGAGCCAATGTGGTGGATCGCCATCTGTTCACCGCGTCCATCGGCGCCGACAAGACGGTGGCCAACCGCAATTATTACCTGGATGAATTTTTCAAGGAGAGCCGGCTGACCAAAATGGGCATGGCGGCCAGCATCGCGCTCCTGATGGCCTTATTGATGGTGATCAAGCCATGATGACCGCCCTGCTAGCTGGTCTTGCGTTTATCCTGCTGGCGCCGCTGGCCGTCGGGTTGTTGAACGGGGTGGACCGTATCGTCAGCGCCCGCATGCAGAGCCGCATCGGCCCGCCCGTGCTGCAGCCGTTCTACGACCTGTTCAAGCTGTGCCAGAAGGAACGCATCGCGGTAACCACCTCGGGCCACTTCTTCCTGCTCGGCTACCTGATCTTCACCGTGGTGGCCGGGGTGGAATTTTTTATCGGCGGCGACCTGCTGATTGTGATTTTCGCCCTGGCCCTGGGCAGCGTGTTCTTCGTGCTGGGCGCCTTCGCCGCGGGCTCGCCCTACAGTCATATCGGCGCCGAGCGCGAACTGGTGCAGCTGATGGCCAGCGAGCCCATGCTCATCATCGCCGCCATGGGCTTCTACGTGGCCTCGGGCAGCTTTCAGGTGAAGGACATCTTTGCCCATCCCGATCTGATGATTGTCGTGTTGCCCGGTATTTTCCTGGGCTTGGTCTACATCCTCACCATCAAGCTGCGCAAATCGCCCTTCGATCTGTCCACCTCCCACCACGCCCACCAGGAAATCATCAAGGGCATCACCACGGAATTCTCCGGACCCTATCTGGCCGTGATCGAGCTTGCGCACTGGTACGAGACCGCGCTGCTGCTGGGCATGATGTACCTGTTCTTCAGCGCCCAGCCCTGGCTGGGGGCGGCGGCCCTGGCCGTGGTCTACTTCCTGGAAATTCTGGCTGACAACACCAACGCCCGCCTGTACTGGCAGTGGGTGCTGCGCACCTCCTGGATCTTCACCGTGGTGGCGGGGGCGGGCAATCTGGTCGTGTTGTATTACCTGAAGCGGGCGGGCCACTGACATGTCGCTGTTTAATAAATCACCGTGGATCATCCACTACGACGGCGCCAGCTGTAACGGCTGCGACATCGAGGTGCTGGCCTGCCTGACCCCGCGCTACGACGTGGAACGATTCGGCATCATCAATTCCGGCAATCCCAAGCACGCCGACATCCTGCTCATCACCGGCTATATCAACGAACAGAGCCAGCCCGTGGTCCGCACCATCTACGAACAGATGCCGGAGCCCAAGGTGGTGGTGGCCATCGGCATCTGCGCCACCAGCGGCGGCATTTTCCGCGAGTGCTACAACACCAAGGGCGGGGTGGACACCACGATCCCGGTGGACGTGTATGTGCCGGGTTGCGCGGCCCGCCCGGAATCCATCATCGATGGCGTGGTCAAGGGGCTGGCCGTGCTGGAGGAAAAACGGAAAGCCTTGAAGGAGCGCATGGCCTGATGAGTGCACCCGTACAAACGTTTGTCTCCGTGGAGCCGGCGGCCCTGCTGGAGGCGGTGCGCGAGCGCCAGCTGGAAGGCTGCCGCCTGGTCCAGATTTGCTGCACCAAGCTGGAACACTTTGAGCTGACCTACAGCTTTGCCCGCGACGGGGTGTTCACCCATGTGCGCATCACGGTCCCGGACAACACCGTCAAGGTGCCCAGCATCAGTCCCATCTTCAGCGCGTCGTTCGCCTACGAGAACGAAATCCATGATTTGTTCGGGCTCTCCTTCCTGGGCCTCAACATTGATTACCAGGGCAAGTTCTACAAAACGACGATCCCAGCCCCGATGGTGGGCACCCCGGTGTGCGGCGTTCCGGCCCAGCCGGCGGCGGCACCCAAGCCTGAAACCGCAACCCCGAGCCCCTCCACGTAAATGGCCCAGCGCACCGTCATCCCATTTGGTCCCCAGCACCCGGTGCTGCCCGAGCCCATTCATCTGGATCTGGTCATGGAGGATGAGACGGTGGTGGAGGCCATTCCCTCCTTCGGCTTCATTCATCGTGGGCTGGAGAAGCTGGCCGAGAAGCGGGACTTCGCGGATTTCACCTTCGTAGCCGAGCGCATCTGCGGCATTTGCAGCTACATTCACGGCATGGGCTATTGCCAGGCCGTGGAACAGGTGCTGGGCCTGGAGATTCCGCCCCGCGCCAAGTACCTGCGCACCATCTGGTCGGAGCTGTCCCGCATCCATTCCCACATGATGTGGCTGGGCCTGCTGGCCGATGCCTTCGGCTTTGAGAACCTGTTTATGGCCTGCTGGCGCCTGCGCGAAGGGGTGCTGGATGTCATCGAGGAAACCACGGGCGGCCGGGTAATCTTTGGTGCGGCCAAGGTGGGCGGTTGCCGTCGCGATGTGACGGAGGACATGCTGAAGCGCATACCGGGTCAGCTGGCCGTGGTGGAAAAGCAGCTGCACGATATCACGGATGTTTTCCGCGATGACTATTCGGTGCGCCAGCGCCTGTGTGGGGTGGGGGTGCTGTCCGGCAAGGAAGCCTTCGACCTGGGCGCGGTGGGCCCCATGATCCGGGCCAGCGGGATGGCGGTGGACACCCGGCTCGAGGGCTACGCGGCCTACGGCGATCTGCAGCTGGAACCGGTGGTGGAAAAGGCCGGCGATTGCCACGCCCGCACCATGGTGCGCATTCGCGAGGTGTATCAGTCCTTTGACTTGATCCGCCAGGCCATCCCCAAGGTGCCGGGCGGTCCGGTGGAGGTGAAAGTGACGGGCGCTCCCAACGGAGAATTTTTCGCCCGCCTGGAGCAGCCGCGCGGCGAAGTGATTTATTACGTGAAGGGCAGCGGGAAAAAGTCCCTGGACCGGTTTCGGGTACGCACGCCCACCTTCGCCAACATTCCGCCCCTGCTGAAGATGCTGCAGGGCAGCCAGCTGGCCGACGTGCCGGTCATTGTGCTGACCATTGACCCTTGCATCAGTTGTGCCGAACGATGAGTAAGAACCCGCTAAAGATGACCCGCGTGGCGCTGGAAAACCTGTTTTCCAAGCCCGCCACTGTGCCTTATCCGCTGGCCCGCAAGCCGGTCTACGCGGGTACGCGCGGCCGCATTGCCATCGACGAGGCCAAGTGCATCCTGTGTGTGATTTGCGACAAGAAATGCCCCACGGCGGCCATCAAAGTGGACCGGACGGGCAAGACCTGGGCCATTGACCGGTTGCGTTGCATCCAGTGCAATCTTTGTGTGGAGGTCTGCCCCAAGAAGTGCCTGACCATGGAAAACATGTACACCGCGCCCATGACCGCGAAGGGGATGGATGTGGTGAATGTGCCCTTCACGCCCCCCGCGCCCAAGCCGAAGCCGGCGGCTCCGGTCGCGCCGGCACCCGCCGCCGAAACCAACCCGACCCCGGGGAAGAACGACTGATGCAAAAGGAAGTTCCATTCGCCATCGCGCTGGAAAGTCGCTACCCCGAGCAGGTGGCCATTGCGGTGGTGAAGGACTTGCAGGGCCGGTACAATCCCATCACGCTGGGCTGGGTCATGCCGGCGTCCATGCAACCACCCATGCTGGCGCTGGCGGTCGGCCGCAACCGCTACACGGCGGAGTCGTTGCGGGTGAGCCGCGAATTTGTCCTCGCCTATCCCTCCGAAGCCCAGGCCGAGGCGGCCAAATATTTCGGCTCCCACTCCGGGCGCGACACCAACAAATTTTCCGCCGTGCGCTGCGAAACCGAGCGGGCCAGCCGGGTGGACAGTCGCCTGTTGACCGACGCGGTGGCTAATTTTGAATGCAAGCTGGTGCGTGAGGTGGAGGCGGGAGACCACATCATCTTCATCGGTGAAGTGGTGGCCTGCCACGTGCATGCCAACCCGGCCAGCCGGCTTTACACCCTGATCAAGTCGCAACACATGGGCGGGTTCAAGCAGAAGTAATGGACCGCCGGGACCCGGAAACGTTAACGCGCGTGCGGGAGGAATCGAAATGGACCTGCAATCGTTCCTGAGTAAACAGGCCTTGTTCCATGGATTGGAGCCCGCCACCGTGGCCAAACTGGCCTCGTGTGCCCAGGCCGTCACCTATGAGGCGGGCGATTTTCTGCTGCGCACCGGGAAGCCGGCCAACCATCTCTTCCTGCTGGTGCGCGGCCGGGTGAGCATCGAGGCCACCCCCGCCGACAAGGGCGCCATCATCATTCAAACCCTGGCCGATGGCGATGCGGTGGGCTGGTCGTGGATGCTGCCCCCGTACACGTGGAACCTGGATGCCCGCGCGCTGGAACGGGTGGAGGCCATCACACTCGACGCGGTGCAGTTGCGGCAGTGGCTGGAGACCGATACCGCCCTCGCGGCCAAACTGTACCGCCGTTTCTCGGAAGTCATGCTCCAGCGCATTCACGGCATGCGCAAGCAACTGTATGAACCAGGATGAGAGGCCCCCATGGCCATGGAAATAAAAAAAATAGAGCCCCCGAGCAGTGACAAACGTTGGCGCATGGTTGACAACACCATGCGCAAACACGGGTACCGGCCGGACGCCTTGATTGAGTCCCTGCACACCATGCAGGAATGTTTCGGGTTCCTGGAAGATCCGGGCCTGAAGTACATCGCCCAGTCCCTGCGCCTGCCCCTGAGCAAGGTATATGGGGTGGCCACATTCTATCACTTTTTCACCCTCAAGCCGAAGGGGCGGCACACGTGCGTGGTCTGCCTGGGCACGGCCTGTTACATCAAGGGCGCCCAGAACATCCTGGATGAAATTGAGAAGGAATACGGCGTGAAGCCGGGCGAGACCACCAAGAATGGCGAATTGTCCGTACTGACCGCGCGTTGCATCGGGTCCTGCGGCCTGGCTGCGGCGGCGGTGTTTGATGGCACCATCGCGGGCAAGATCAATCCGGCCGACGCGCTGCAGCACATCAAGAAAGTGGTGGCCTCATGACTCCCGAAGAAATCCGGTCCCTGGCGGAGTCCCGGCGTTTGGCCGGGCAGGATGTGAAATATCGCCTGAACGTGTGCTTGGCGGCGGGCTGCCAGTCGTGCCACGGGGACAGCGTGTTCAAGGCGTTGAAGAAGGAAGTTGAAACCCGCCGGCTCGAGGGCGTCGAAGTGCGCGGCGTGGGGTGTCTCGGCCTGTGTGCGGAAGGCCCACTGGTGCAGGTCGAGCCGGATGGCCAGCTTTATCAGCGGGTGGCGGCAACGGATGCCGGGGAGCTGATTGAGTCCCTTTATTCCAAGCCGGTCAAGCGGCTGGAGTGTCCGACCAATGTGCCGTTTTTCACGGCCCAGAAACCCATCGTGCTGGAGAACTCCGGCCGCATCGACCCCGAGAGCCTCGAAGACTATCTGGCGGTGGACGGCTACGAGGGTTTGATTCGGGCCCTGACGGAAATGACGCCCGCCACGGTGTTGTCCGAAATGACGGCCAGCGGATTGCGCGGGCGGGGCGGCGGCGGATTCCCGACCGGGCTCAAGTGGGGCACCGTTTCCAAGTCCAAGGGAGCCCGAAAATACGTCATCTGCAACGGCGACGAGGGTGATCCGGGCGCCTTTATGGATCGCAGCGTGTTGGAGAGCGATCCCCATCGCGTGATCGAGGGTATGATCATCGCTGGCTACGCGGTGGGGGCCAGCCATGGCTATGCCTACATCCGGGCCGAGTATCCGCTCGCCGTCAAACGCATCCAGAATGCCATCAAGCAGGCGCTCAAGGCCGGGTTGCTGGGCGACGGGATTTGCGGGACCAACTTCAGCTTCAACATCGAAATCCGCCTGGGCGCGGGCGCGTTTGTTTGCGGCGAAGAAACCGCGCTCATCGCGTCCATCGAAGGCAAGCGCGGGCAGCCGCGCCCGCGGCCTCCGTTCCCCGCCGAATCCGGTCTGTGGGGCTGTCCGACGCTGATCAACAACGTGGAAACCTTTGCCAACGTGGCGCCCATCATCCGCAACGGGGGAGCGTGGTATGCCGGCATCGGCACGGAAAAGAGCAAGGGCACCAAGGTGTTTGCGCTGGCGGGCCGGGTGAACAACACCGGGTTGATCGAGGTGCCCATGGGCATCTCGCTGCGCGATATCATCTTCAAGATCGGCGGCGGCATCCCCGAGGGCAAGAAGTTCAAGGCCGTGCAGACGGGTGGTCCTTCCGGCGGGTGCATACCGGAGCAGTTCCTCGACATGCCGGTGGATTACGACTCGCTCATGAAGGTCGGCTCCATCATGGGGTCGGGCGGCATGATCATCATGGACGAGACCTCGTGCATGGTGGACGTGGCGAAGTACTTCATGGAATTCTGTAAGTCGGAATCCTGCGGCAAGTGCATTCCCTGCCGGGCCGGCACCGACCAGATGCACGCCCTGCTCGCGAAGATTTGCAACGGGGAGGCCAGCCTGGATGACCTGGCCCTGCTGGAGCGCCTGTGCGACGTAGTCAAGCACACCAGCCTGTGCGGGCTCGGCCAGACCGCGCCCAACCCGGTCCTCTCCACCCTCAAATACTTCCGGCACGAATACCTGGCCCACATCACGGACAAGAAATGCCCGGCCGGGGTGTGCAAGATGAAGCACGGAACGGAGGTCCACGCGTGAGCGAGTCGACCCATATCGTCACCTTCAAGATCAACGACCATGATGTCAGCGCCGTGGAGGGGCAGACCATCCTGGAAGTGGCCCGGGATCACGGGATCAACATTCCCACCCTGTGCTACCTCAAGGGCTTGTCGCCCATCGGGGCCTGCCGCATCTGCCTGGTCGAAATCAAGGGCCAGGCCAAGCTGCTGCCCGCTTGTGTCACCCGTGCCGCGGAGGGCATGGAGATTACCACCAACTCGCCGCGACTGCAGGAATACCGCAAGACCATCATCGAGTTGCTCTTTGCCGAGCGCAATCACGTGTGCGCGGTGTGCGTATCCAACAACAACTGCGAGTTGCAGGACATGGCGCGCGACCTTGGCGTCACCCACATCCGGGTGCCCTACCGGTATCCCCGGCTTACCGTGGATGCCTCGCACAAGCGCTTCAGCGCGGACCACAACCGGTGCATTCTGTGCGCGCGCTGCGTGCGGGTGTGCGACGAAATCGAAGGCGCCCACACGTGGGACATCATGGGGCGCGGCATCGAATGCCGGGTCATCACGGATATGAACCAGCCCTGGGGCGCCTCGGACACCTGCACCACCTGCGGCAAGTGCGTGCACGTCTGCCCGACCGGCACCCTGACCGAAAAAGGGGTGGCCGCGGCGGAAATGAAAAAACGCGGGCAGTTTCTGCCCTACCTGACCGCCATGCGGGGGGCCAAAGAATGAGCGCCAAAATACGACTGGCTACGGTCTGGCTGGATGGATGTTCCGGGTGCCACATGTCGCTGCTCGACATGGACGAACGGTTGCTCGATATCGCGGACAAAATCGAACTGGTGAGCAGCCCGCTCATGGACGTCAAGGGTTTCCCGGAGAACATCGATCTTACGATTATCGAGGGGGCCATCACCAACGAGGAGGATTTGCACAAGGTGCTGGCCTTCCGTAAAAACACCAAACTGCTCATGGCCCTGGGCGATTGCGCGGTCACCAGCAACGTGCCCGGCCTGCGCAACGGGTTTCCCGTGGATGAGCTGCGGACCCGGGCTTATATCGAGAATGCCACGACGGAACAGCAGATGCCGGATGCGGTGGTGCCGCGCTTGCTGAGTCGCACCCGGCCGTTGCACGAGGTGGTGAAGGTGGATGTTTATGTGCCGGGCTGCCCGCCCCACGCCGACACCATTTTCTACGCCATTGCCGAATTATTGGAAGGCCGCATGCCGGACCCGGCCAAAATGGGTAAGTTTGGATAGCGAAGGAATGCGCCATGTCTAAAACAGTTGTCATAGATCCGGTCACCCGCATCGAGGGCCACTCCAAGATCACGGTATACCTGGACGATCAGGACCGGGTGGCGGATGCGCATTTCCATGTGACCCAGTTCCGTGGTTTCGAGAAATTCACGGAAGGGCGCCCCTTCCAGGAAATGCCGGCCATCACCGCGCGCATCTGCGGTATCTGTCCGGTCAGCCATCTCATGGCCTCCTCCAAGGCCTGCGACGATCTGATGGCGGTGAAGATTCCACCCACCGCGGTCAAGCTGCGCCGTCTGATGAACCTGGCGCAGTTGACCCAGTCCCACGCCCTGAGTTTCTTTCATCTCAGCTCGCCGGATTTTCTGTTGGGTTTCGATTCCGACCCCGCACAGCGGCACGTGCTGGGGGTGGCCGGCAAGTTCCCCGAGATTGCCAAGGATGGCATCTGGCTGCGCAAGTACGGCCAGCAGGTTATCGAGTGGCTGGGCGGCAAACGCGTGCATCCGGCGTGGACGGTACCCGGGGGCGTCAACGCCGCCCTGACCGACGAAGTGCGCCGGCGCATTCTGGAGGGCATTCCACGCGGTATTGATATCGTCCGCCGCACCCTCGATTTCTTCAAGGGCGCCCAGGGCCAGTTCAAGGACGAGATCGAATACTTCGCCAACTTCCCCTCCCTCTTTCTGGGCCTGGTCTCGCCGGAGGGGAATCTGGAGCATTACGACGGCTATCTGCGCGTGGTGGACAGCGACCGCAAGATCATCGCCGACAAGCTGGAGCCCACCGCCTATCACCACCATATCGGCGAGGCCAGCCTGGGCGACAGCTACCTGAAGTCGCCTTACTTCAAGCCCTTTGGCTTTCCTGGCGGCATGTACCGGGTGGGCCCGCTGGCCCGTCTGAATTGCTGCGACAAATGCGGCACCCCGCTGGCCGACAAGGAACTGCTGGATTTCCGCGCCTTGCGCAAAGAGGGCGCCGTGCTGAGTTCGTTCTACTACCACCACGCGCGTCTGATCGAAATCCTGTTTGCGCTGGAGCGCATGGCCGAGCTGTGCAACGCGCCGGACATCCTGAATCCTCATGTGCGCGCCATCGCCAACCCCAACAAATTCGAGGGCGTGGGCGTCACCGAGGCGCCCCGCGGGACGCTGTTCCACCACTACAAGATCAATGAGCAGGGACTCATCACCTGGGCCAATCTCATCGTGGCCACCGGCAATAACAACCTGGCCATGAACAAAGGCATCGCCCAGGCCGCGCGTCATTTTGTGGACGGGGCCAACATCAAGGAAGGCGCCCTCAACCGCGTGGAAGCGGTCATTCGCTGCTACGATCCCTGCCTGAGCTGCTCCACCCACGTACTGGGCCAGATGCCGATCCACCTGTCCGTGGTCAACCACCGCGGCGAGGTGGTAAACGAAATTGTGCGCGGATGAAGCGAACCGTCATTCTGGCCTGGGGTAATGATTTCCACCGGGATGACGGGGCGGGGCGGCGCGCGGCCATGGCCCTGCGGGAATGCCGCTGGCCCCAGGTGGAAATCCACGACTTCAATCAACTGGTGCCCGAGCATGCCGAATTGTTATGCGGCAAGGAACTGGCTTTCTTTCTCGATGCCTTTCCCGCGACGCCGGGTCAGGGCGCCTTGTTGTTGCCGTTGATGGACCAGGCGGCCATCCGGCTCCCGCGTTCGTGTTTTGGCCACGCCGTCCAGCCCACCGAGATCGCCACCCTGGCCGCCACCCTGTATGACGCCCGCCCGGAATGCTGGCTGGCCGCCATCCCGGGCTATGAATTTGACCTCGGCGAACAGCTGTCACCGTCTGCGGAGGCCGGCGTTCGCGAGATGGTGGACAAGATCAGCCGCCTGGTGGCGCTGGACCAGCGCTGAGTTGGCGGCGTGCCTTTGCCGTGGTCCTTGGTTATCCTGCATCCATGCACGAGTTCGGCATAGCGGAAGGTGTTTTAAAGGCAGCCCTGGAGGCCGCGCAGAAAAATGGCTCCACCCGGGTGGACGTGGTGCGCCTGCGCATCGGCGCCCTGGCCGGGGTGGTGGACGAGGCGCTCACCTTTGCCTTTGAAGCGCTGGCGGAGGATACGCCGGCCCAGGGCGCCCGCCTGCTCATTGAGCCGGTGCCGGTGACGTGCTATTGTGAAACCTGCGCCAACGAATTTGCGGCGCCGCGTTTCTCCTACCGCTGTCCGGTGTGCGAAACCCTCAGCCGCGAGGTGAGGCGGGGCCGCGAGTTAGAGCTGATTTCCATCGAGGTAACCTGATATGTGCGATCACTGCGGATGTTCCACGCCGAAGCCGGGTCATCATCACCACGATCATGAACACGGCCACGACCACGGTCCGGGCGGTCATCATCACCATCACGATG
>CAYTVN010000054.1:0-13841 GCA_964441655.1 uncultured Verrucomicrobiota bacterium
CGCGTTTTCTTCGATTAGTTGGAATCAGGGCGTTTTGTGGTCCAATCACGCTTCTGCCGTGCGGCATATGTTTGGCCCGCTTTCAATCAGTAACTCAGTGCTGAGTGCGGCTTTCCCCACTAGTACGATCTACGAAATCCGGAGTACCTTCGGCATCAATCGCGGTGATTATAATGTCTTCTGGCCCAATGGTGCTTCCGTTCTGATGCGGGATCTGATTGGCTCGGTGGAGTATAAGTCAATCCGTAGCTGGCAGGACGCCCGTCATCTGGATACCAACAGTTTCATTGTTGATCCGGCGTTCATTAATCCCGGGATGGGTGATTTTCACCTGATGAGTGACAGGGGACGGTATGTTCCCGAGACCAGTTCATATGCGCTTGACGGTATCACCTCATGGGCTATTGATGCAGGTGCGTTTGGTCACACCTTTGTTGAAGAACCTGCTCCAAACGGTGGCCGACTCAATATTGGTTTATACGGCAACACCTCACAGGCTAGTCTATCTTCGACAAATCGTGGCCTCTTCGCGTTGTCCTTGCATGATGGAGGAACGGCTGCGAGCCCGCAGCCACTCATCTGGCTGACCCGCGGTCTGTCGACCTCCGACACGGTTCGCTTGGAATATACGCCCAACAATGGCATTGATTGGGATGTTCTGGCCACGAATGTCCCTGCTTCTGCGGGTAGTTACACGTGGGTGAATGGTTTCCTTACCTCGACGCCCTTGGCCCGCTGGAGGATCATTCTGGAATCCGGCGGACTGATAAGTGACACCTCGGCAATTTTCACTGTACGTAACGGACCTATTCCGTATTACGTCAACGACACCAATCTGGTGGGGGATGTCTACGTAAAAGCGCCTGGATCATCGTTAAACAATGGTATTACCACGACTACGCCGGTGGATTCGGTTTCCGCCATTATTGACCGGTTCCAGTTGGAGGGTGGGGATGTGGTGTATGTGGACACGGGTTATTATGAGCTGACCAACAATATCGTGATCCGCGATGATGATTCCGGCCTGATCACGAACCGGGTCCACATTATGGGAAGTACTAATCGTCTGGCCGGAGGGAGTCGTTTCCGGCGATTGTTGGAACAGCCGTGGAGTACAGATCCCACCAATACAACCGCGGTGTTTGAATTTTTGCGGGTCAAGGATTTCGAGCTGTCGCACATGGTTCTGGAAAACGCAAACTCAGGCATATTAGTGATAAATGCGCCGCCTCAGGAAAATCGTATATATCTTCACGATATAGAGATTCGTGATGGTGGCTTCTACGGCGTTAAGCTCGGGGGGTCATTTGGCAATATTATGGAACGCGTGCTGATTCACCGCATGGCGGGGCTTGGTCTTTCGGCTGCGGCAAGCTCGGTGTCACTTTTGTCCTCTGTGATCTGGTCCAACCAGGGCGGTGCTATCGAGGCTAATGCCGGCACGTTGAGCATAACGAACTCTGTCTTACATACGAGTGGGGATGCGGTCACAAACGCCGTCATTTTCGCGGCGGCTTCCTCGTTTATTTCGGATTATAATAATTACTATCCTGAAGGTGAGGCGTCCTATGTGATGCTGTCTGGCGAACCGATTTCGGGGTTGCCGCAATGGACGCAACTCATCACTCAGGAGTTGCATAGCATCAGCGTGGATCCTCTATTCGCCAATCCGACCAACGGTGATTTCCATCCCCGAAGTACCGCCGGTCGGTTCGATCCCGCGACGGAGCTGTTTGTGACCAACGATGTTGTCCACTCTTGGTTAATCGACACCGGACATCCGGGGTATCCCTTCACCAATGAACCGGCTCCGAACGGGTCAAGAATTAATGTGGGGCTATCCGGTGGGGGCGAGCAGGCCAGCAAGAGCCGTAGCGATCCCTGGCTTCTGGCGATAACCTGCATGGCGGGTGGGCGTATCGGCGGACTGTTCCCGCTGCATTGGACCTACGGCAACTTGGACCCTACCAACCGGGTAAACCTCGATTATTCTGCGGATGGTGGGTCGAATTGGTATTCCATTGTATCCAACGTGCTGATCGGTACGGATGGCTACCTGTGGAACAGCTTGGGGGCGACCCCATTCAATCAAAGCCCGATTTCCAAGTGGCGCGTTTACGTGGTAGGGGATACCAATATCGTTGACGAGACTGATCGGATATTCGGCTTGAACGGGCCGTTCCGCTTCTACGTGAACGATGACAGCACGGTGGGTGATGTATTCACCGGAGCCATCGGAAACGACTCCAACCTTGGCCTATCCAGCAATACGCCCAAGGCAACCCTTCGCGCCGTTCTTGATGCTTGGGATCTTGATCCGCTGGACTTTGTCTATATAGATACGGGTACGTATCTCTTCGAATCTAATGACGTTGCCGAGGTCCGCTTGAATAATCGTGGCGCGGCGGGCGAACCCGTAACCATCCTGGGCAGTCCCAATGGTGCCGTTATGGATGGAACCTTGCTGGCAATCGGGGAATCGATTTACACCCTGATTGAAATCAAGGCCCCGTATGTCGAGGTTGATCAGGTGAATCTGCTGCGGGCCGCCATTAAGGCTACTGCGACTAATATTGTTTTGCGCAATTTGCAGGTGGACAGCGGTAATATCGAGTTGGCGGGCCGGTTGGGCTCACTGGATACCTTTAGGCTGACCAACGGCACGGTCAAAGTCTCTGGCGAAGAAGCCTCTGTGCTCAACGGCAGCGTGCGAGATGGCTCCCTGGAAATGTCCGGCCCTCTGACCCTTTTGAAAAACACCCTGGTCGCAGGGACTGTCTCACCCTTGGTCAAAATTGCGGGAACCAATATCAGCGTGATCAACAATACGTTCGTCGCGCAACGCTCCACCATTGAACAAACCGGCGCGGATAGCCGCTCGGTGCTTCGGAACAACATCATCATTGCAGACGGAGCGCTGGGTACCGCATATGCGATTGATCGGAAGGGCGGTGTGGTGCTGTCCGATTATAACCTGTTCAAACTGCGTAATGGCGCCTGGTTCGGGAGTGCGCAGGGTGGATTGTGGGAACGCCTGATTTACTGGCAGCAGAAGTCCGGCCAGGACACCAACAGCATCGCTACCGACCCGCAATTTGCCAACGAAGCCGGCGGGGATTACCACCTGCGCTCTGTGGGCGGGCGTTATTCAAGTGGTACATGGGTGACCGATGTCGTTCACTCGGCGGCCATTGACGCCGGGGCACCGCTGGATGTGTATACGAATGAAACGGCGCCCAACGGCGACCGAATCAACATCGGCGCGTACGGTAATACCGAGCAGGCCAGCCGCAGCCGCATCAGTCCGTGGGTATATGCCATCACCATGAATGATGGAGGCGTTATCCGGGGCACCGAGTCCTTGCGGTGGACGGCCGGGGCCATGGATCCCACCAATCGCGTGATTCTGCAGTATTCCTCCGATGCAGGGACAAACTGGGTCACCATCGTGGCCGGCCTGCCCTCCATGAGCGGAGAGTATGTCTGGGATACCACCACGGCGGCCAACTCCCTGGACGCCCTGTGGCGCGTTGTTCTGGAAGGCGATCCCGGCGTTCTGGATCAATCGGACTCAATATTTAATGTCCGCAACGATGTCCGGAATTTCTATGTGAACGATGCGAGCACCAATGGCAACGTATTCACCACCGCTCCCGGAAGTGATCTGAATGATGGGCGGACGCCGGCCACGCCGAAGGCAACGTTGATCAACATGCTGGCTACGTATGACACCGAGGCCAATGATACGATCTATGTGGATACGGGTGTCTATACCAGTACGGTAACGTATGTATACTGGTCGCGCGGCGGCAGTACGAATGGCAATCTTATCATTCGGGGCAGTACCAACTTCCTGGCGGGTGGCGCGTCGCTTCGTCAGAACTCGAAGTCCGGAGACATACTGGTGCTGAACGCATCGTATGTCACGGTGCGGGATCTAATCCTTGAAAACGCAGCGCGTGGTGTCTTCCTGGAGACCAATCACTATACGCTGGTGGAAGAAATTGTGGCCCGCAGCAATGTCACGGGTGTTGCCGTGGTAGGGGGCGGGAACCACATCATCCGGGCCAGCCACATGGTGGCCAATGAAGGGGCCGGGATCAACATCAAGGAATCGGACCAGGTGACGGTGGAAAACATCAGCTACATCAACAATTATCCCAACTCCATCGCCATCAGCAACACGCCGAACTCCATCATCCAAAACAGCATCTTCTACCACGACGTGGCCACCTCCAACGCCCAGTCTGTCATCGCCGGGAATACGGGGACGGTCTATACCACCTTTATAGATTATAATGTTTATTACCTCGGTGATCTGGCGCGCAGCAACACCACCCTTTATGGTTCCTATACCAATCTCCTGCGCTGGCAGCGGGAGCGGTTCAAGGATTTCCGCAGTTCCATCACCAATCCGCTATTCCAGAGTCTGAGCAGCAACGATTTCCACCTGCGCAGCGAGGCGGGACGGTATGATCCGGTGACCAAGACGTTTGTGGCCGACACCAACACGTCCTGGGCCATAGACAAGGGCAACCCCTACGGATCGGTGGGCAACGAACCCGCGGTCAACGGCGGGCGTGCCAACATCGGCGCTCATGGCACCACACGCTATGCCAGCAAGGGGCAGACCAACCAGATCATCTATACCCGCATTGCGAATGGCTTCCTGCCCATTGCAGAGGGAGAGAATCCCTATCCGCTCATCTGGCATGTCTTAAACGTGCCGTTTGATATGACCTTTTCCGTGCAATATTCCGGCGATGGCGGCACGGAATGGGCAACCCTGCAGTCCGGTGTACCGGCCTACCAGGAGTATATTGTCTGGACGAATTCCCCCACCTACAACAGCTTTAATGCCCGTTGGCGGGTCATCGGTGAAGGGGTCGGCTATACTAATTATTTCGATCTCAACGATGGGCAGATAAAGACATATTTCGGTGGCGTATTCAGGCTCCCGTCGATTGTCCCTGAAAACAACATGGCCCGCCTGGTATGGCGTGGTGCTTGGGATGAAAACTACCGCATCCAGTTTGCCACCAATCTGCTTTACCCCATCATTCAGGGCACCAATGTTGCGGTAACCAACGGTTACAACTGGCAGGATGCCATCGCGGTGACCAACCTCGTTCTGGGTGGCGATACGGTCTGGCGGGACCCGGGTTCTTCGGGGCAGAATCATCGCGTCTACCGGATCATCTGGCTGGGTACCAATGGGATTCCCTACCAATAAACGGTTGGTCGGGTCCTTGCGGATAATTCGAAATCATCCCGCCGCGTGGTGGCGGCCATTGACCGGGCGTTCAGACTCCCCTAGATTTCTACCCATATGAAAGCTGTCATTCTGTGCGGTGGTCAGGGCACGCGAATCAGGGATGTTTCTGAGGTGGTGCCGAAGCCCATGTTGCCCATCGGTGGCCGTCCCGTGCTGTGGCACATCATGAAGCTTTATGCCCGCTACGGCATCCAGGAGTTTGTCCTCTGTCTGGGCTATAAGGGATGGGTGATCAAGGAGTTCTTCCTTCAGTACAAGGCCATGATGTCCGACGTGACCGTCAACCTGGGTGAGCACGGCAAAATTGAATTTCACGGCGAAATGGAGGAGTCCGGCTGGAAAGTCACGCTGGTGGACACCGGTGAAAAAGCCCAGACGGGCGCCCGCATATGGAATGCCCGGCGCTATCTGGGTGATACCGATAACTTCTGCATGACCTATGGCGACGGCGTGGCCGACATCAATATCCAGGCCCTGGTGAATAGCCATGGCGCGAGCGGTCGCATTGCCACGTTGACCGGGGTCCGCCCCGCCGGGCGATTTGGCGAGATTGATTATGAAAAGGATGGGCGCATCACGAATTTTAATGAGAAGCCGAACGCGGCTGGCGGTTATATCAACGGTGGTTTCATGGTGTTCAACACGGGAAAACTTCTCTCCTATCTACGCCCTGGAGAAGATCTGAACCTTGAGCAGGAAGTCCTCCCCAAACTGGCCCGGGATGGTCAACTCGGAGCCTTCCACCATGATGGCTTCTGGCAATGCATGGACACCCTGCGCGAATACACCATGCTGAACGATATGTGGGAAAAGGGCCAGGCCCCGTGGAAGGTCTGGTGAAATCAATCTCGCCGGGGCCGGGTGGCGAATCCCGCCCGAAAACAACCATGACCGCATCATCCCAATTTGGTGTCTATGCCGGGCAAAGAGTTTTGCTGACCGGTCACACGGGTTTCAAGGGCTCATGGCTGGCCCTGTGGCTACGCGAATTGGGGGCCGAGGTGATGGGACTTGCTTTGGAGCCGCCCACGGTGCCGGCGCTGTTTGAAGAAGCACGCGTGGCGAAAGGTCTCCGCGATTGCCGACAGGATATTCGTGATCATCAGGGGGTGGCCCGCCTGATGGCCGAATGGGCGCCGGATATTGTGTTTCACTTGGCCGCCCAACCGCTGGTGCGGGCGTCCTATAGCCAATCGCGCGACACATTTGACATCAATGTGATGGGAACCGTGAATGTGATGGAGGCGGTGCGTGATACGCCCTCCGTGCGCGTGCTGGTGCATGTCGGCACGGATAAGGTCTATGAGAATCGCGAAGTGCCTGATGGTTACCGGGAAAGCGATCCTCTGGGTGGGCACGATCCCTATAGCGCCTCCAAGGCGGCGGCGGAAATCGCTTTTCAGTCCTACCATCGTAGTTTTTTCCGAATCAATCGCCGACCACTCGCGGCTTCCGGACGTGCCGGTAATGTTATCGGCGGTGGCGATTGGGCCCGGGACCGTATTGTGCCGGATGCCGTTCGCGCGCTTGCCGAGGGGCGCTCCATACCGGTGCGTAACCCAGCTTCCACTCGGCCCTGGCAGCACGTTCTGGAAGCATTGTCCGGATACCTCACCTTGGGCGCCGCCTTGCTCCGTGGAGACGAAGGCGCTTGCGGCTCATGGAACTTCGGTCCACCCGAGGAAAACGTCCAGCGGGTGGACGACTTGGTGCGGGACCTGATCAAGGCTTGGGGAGATGGGGCGTGGTCGCATACACCCGAAGCGGGCGCTGTGCATGAAGCCAAATTGTTGACCTTGTGCTGCGAGAAAGCCGCCCGAGAGCTGAACTGGCGCCCGCGCTGGAATTTTGATGAAACCACCCGGCGCGTCGCACTGTGGTACAAGAAATATTATGGTGGAGCGGACGCGCAGGAGCTTTGCCTTCACGATATTCGCGACTATATGAACAGCTGACCGGAGCGGGGCACTCCTTGCCTGATGCGGCTCGCCTGCGGATCGGAATACCAGAAGCCTGAGGCATGATGGCACATCGTCTAGCTCATGTGATAACGACCGCCTCGGCGCTGGCCATCCGACTATTCCCCCTGCTGGTCGCAGGGTGTGTGATCATTTTCCCGGCCTACAAAGGATTGGTCCTTGGGTATGCGCCGGTGGTGGTGGGCGCACTGGTGGCGGGGTGGGTGATGTGGGCGAAAAAGAATCGAGCGGACGAATGGACGCCAGGTGTCGGGGCGCTCTACATCATGCCTGCGCTGCTCCAAGCCGCCCTTCTGTTGATCTTCCAGCCAGTGCCATGGTTTGACGGATTGTACGTTTATCGACACGCGGTGGAGCTCCTCCAAAGTGGACGTATGGACCCCCTGACGTATTACCCGCCAGCCATGACGTGGTGGTATGCGGGATGGTTTAGGCTGCTTGGCGCGTCAACTTTGCTGGCTCAATTCAGTCACATTCCGCTGAGCGTTGCCGTGACGTGGTCGACTCTTCAACTCGCCCGGGAAGCGACCGGCGTGGAGAAGCTTTCCCGTCGGACGGCCTTGGTTGCGGCATGGTACCCAACCTTTGTGGGGTACGTTCTGACGACACCCTATTACCACTATCTGTACACGCTATGTCTGGTGCTGATGGCGTGGCTGATCATCCGCCCTTGGAACTCGGATCGGACCCATGTCGCCATATTCCTGGCTGGGCTATGTGCAGGCATGGGTGCCCTAACCAAGGCGGTGCAACTCGTGGCGCCCCTACAAGTAGGGTGTTGGCTGCTTATTATGATCGCGCTGATAAAACCGAAGGGTGCGGTTGTTTTTCGATGGGGGGTGCGGGCGTTTGTTTTCGGGCTTGGCATGGTGTTGGTGCTTCTGCCGTGGATGGTTCGCAATGAGCGAACCTTTCATGCCCTGGTGCCGATATGCACGTCGGGCGGGCTGGTCCTCTATAGTGCCAACAATCCTGACTCAAACGGCCTCTACAGTGTCGGGCCGGATACCATAGAACTGTCGACGCCGTCTGAAATGCTGGTCCATTCGCGCTGGTGTTCCGAGCAGGCCAAGGCGTTTATGAAAAATGAGCCTGCGCTTTTCGCAAATCTCGCCTGGCGTAAATTTCTCCACACCTGGGGCTCAGAGGCCACCTTTACCGAACTCATCAACCGACAGGGTCGTCCATCTCTTCTCATCAAGCGCGGATTCAGTTTCGTATTCCTCGCCGGGTGGGCCGGGCTCGTTTTTGTCTGGGCCGTTTCCGCGGCCCGGAGACTTCGTTGCCGTGGTCAATTGACCGCGTATGAAGTGTTGGCCGGCGTAGTGATTCTTTCAAATGCTCTCGTCTATGTGGTGTTTGAAGGGGGCGATCGGCATCACCTTCCACTGGTGCCCCTGATAATCGTGCTCATCGCAAGCATGCGGAACGACGCGACCGACTCGGGCTGTGCATGCAGGACGGCCGTCTCCGCGTCGTCCGTTTAGTCGCCTAGAGCCGGCGTGCCTGGCGGGCAAGTGCCGTGGTCTTCACGTGTCCCTGGGCGCGGATGGGAAGCCCGGGCAGGTGTGGCCGCAAGAAAAGCGGCATGTCGCGGCGACCGCCCAGGGAAATATCGTGCCATAGTTGGGTGGCAATGTGGCCTTGGTCCAGCCGGGTTGTCGCACATAAATGATCGAATAAACCCTCGGCCAATTCCTCCAACGCCAGGGCATGCGTGCGGCCGAAGCGTGCCAGGAGGGCATCGCTGCAAGCCATGAAACAATGGAAGGGGGACCCGTTCGACCAGATTGCGGAAGTGGATGATTTGAAGTTACCGCTGTTGGCCAGAAGGTCCCAGAAGCGCGCGAAACACTGCAACCGCTGTACGGTGGCCCGATTCAGATCCCTGTTTTCCATCAGTTCGTAAGGTGGTTCGGAATTGTATTTCATGCCAAATTCATCGTCATGGCGCACGATGGGGGTTCCTCGCAGGCGCTTTAACAGGTTGACCTGGATTTCCTGCGGGCCGATTCCCACCAAACGGTCAAAGCCGGCCGCAAAACTTTCCAGCGATTCCCCCGGTAATCCCATGATCAGGTCCGCATGCAGGTAGGAGCCGGTATGTTGCAGCAGCCAGCGCAGATTCTTTTCCGTGGCGGCAAAGTCCTGACGACGCCGAATGCGGGCGGCCACCTCCTCGTTAAAGGTCTGAACGCCCACCTCGAACTGGAGTGACCCGCGCGGGAATCGGGTCAGGGTGTCGGCCAGTTCGTCCGGCAAACGGTCCGGGATCATTTCGAAGTGCAGAAAAAGTCCTTCGCGATACTGCTGCAGAAAGAAGTCCAAAATACGCAGGCTATACTTGATGCTGAGGTTGAACGTGCGATCCACAAACTTGAAGTGACGCACCCCGCGATCCAGCAGGTCCTGAAAAGCAGGCAAGAGTGTCTCCAACGGGAATCGGCGAACCGGTACGTTCAAGGAGGACAGGCAAAACTCGCACGTGAACGGGCAGCCACGCGAGGCTTCCACATAAATCACCCGTTCCGCAATGTCGCGGTCGGAGTACAGGTGGTAGGGCAGGGCCAGCCGGGCCACGTCCACAAATCCCCCCGGTATGATCCGGGTGTCCGGGGGATCGCCGTGAAGAATGCGCTGGCACAGCTGCGGCCAGGCCAGATCTCCTTCGTCGGTGATTACGTAGTCTGCCAGGGCGCAAATGTCCTGTCGGTCGATTTCATGACTGACCTCCGGGCCGCCGACCACGATGACGGTCTGGGGGCGCTGCTGGCGAAGGGCCCGGACCAGCGCCAGGCTTTGTTCGGTGTTCCAGATATAGACACCCACTCCGACAATTCGAGGTTGCAGGGCGCTGATTTGAGCCGCGGCGGCGGCGGTGTTCGTGCGCAAGTCAAATTCCAACAGGCGGGTATCCGCCTGTAGTTCGCCCATGTTGGCCAGCAGATAGCGCAGGCCAAAAGAGGAGTGGCTGTAGCGAGCGTTGAGGGTGGTGAGAACGATGTCCGGCATGGAAACGGCTAGCCGATATCAATCATGCGCTGAATGGATAGCCGGGCCTTGACGGCCACCGCTTCGGGCACTTTGACTTCGAAAATGTTCTCCTGAAGAGAGTGGAGGACCTTCTCCACCGTGATCATCTTCATGAAACGGCACACGGCATGTTCATTTACCGGATGGAAGACTTTGCCGGGATTCAATTTCTCCAACCGGTGCAGGATGCCGGTTTCCGTGGCCACGATGAATTCCTGGGCGGCGGATTGCTTCGCGTAGTTTACCATGCCTTCCGTGGACAACACTTTGGCATCGTCCAGCCCGCAGGACTCGCCGCCGCCTTTCATGTAGAGCATGGAGGAAACGCACCCACACTCGGGGTGGATCAGGAATTCCGCCGCCGGATGGGCCGCCCGCTGTGCCGAGACGTGTTCGGGTCGAATGCCCGCATG
The DNA here is from genome assembly GCA_964441655.1 of uncultured Verrucomicrobiota bacterium. Classification (GTDB taxonomy): domain Bacteria; phylum Verrucomicrobiota; class Kiritimatiellia; order CAIVKH01; family CAIVKH01; genus CAYTVN01. The sequence goes on from CAYTVN010000054.1 coordinate 10,701, forward strand.
CACATGGCATTCGCCGGACCAGATGCGCATGTTGGTGCGCCCGGTGGCACGTTTGACGTGGAGGCCGAGAAACATGTCGGGCAGGAAAAGGATTTCCCGATCCGCCGGAATGGTTTGCACCACGTTTACGGCATTGGAAGAGGTGCAGCAGTAATCGGTCTCCGCTTTCACTTCGGCGGTGGTATTGACATAGGCCACCACCACGGCCTCGGGGTGGGCGGATTTCCATGTGCGCAACTCCTCGGCCGTTATGGTGGCGGCCAGCGAGCAGCCGGCATCGAGGTCGGGGATCAACACCCGCTTCTGTGGGCTCAGGATGGCGGCGGTTTCCGCCATGAAATGCACGCCGCAGAAAATGATGGTGTCCGCGCTGGTTGCCGCCGCCTGGCGTGAAAGTCCCAGCGAATCGCCCACAAAATCCGCCATATCCTGGACCTCCGGCCTCTCATAGCTGTGGGCCAGAATGACCGCGTTGCGCTCCTTCTTCAGGCGGGCAATTTCCTCTGCCATTCCACGTTCTGTTGACGCGTATTTCATACCGTAACAGTAGCAGAGGGATGGGAGACGGCAAGGATGCGGCGCATGGATGATGCTAGACATAGTAATATAACGGACGGTATACATATATAACAAATAGCATATGACTAATTCAGAATCCACCTCCGCCCTTGCAGGGCCTCACCCGACCATGCTGTGGCAGCGCAGGCACGACCGGTATGAGGAAACCGGGGTGGCTTTCGACGAGTTTACCTGTGGCGCATGTCCGATGCTGGGGGGGTGGCGCCCGGCGCGCTGCGCAGCCGTGTCCCTGGTGCTGAATATGGAAGGATCGGGCGAATGGGGCCCGATCGATGCACCGGTCACGTTGGGGCCACGCTGCGGTTGCTTCGCAGTGGGGAATGCTGAACCCATCCGGATGGTGAGGACCGCCCATGAGCACCACCGTTTTATCATGGTCTCCTTTTCCTTGGGATTCCTGCGCCAGCATCTACAGCCCCAGGCCCAACGCCTACATCCTCTTTTAATGGAGCTGAACCAACGTGATGGAATGCCATTTGGGATAGACCAGCCCAAACCGTTGTTCGGTCGCTTGCTGGAGTTAGCAGCCGGGTTGAGCGAACCCCCGGTATCGCCACCTGCTTTGGATCTGTGGTATGCGGCCAAGGCCATGGAATTGTGCGCCGAATTCCTGTTTGTGGCGCCACCCGATGCCGGTCTTTTCTGCTCCCGGCGAAAACGTGTGGCCCAGGAGCGAACCGAGCGCGTCCGGGCGGTATTGCGTGAACATCTGGCGGAACCGCTTTCCCTGGAAGAGGTGGCCCGAAGGGTCGGATGCAGCCCGCATCATTTGAGTCGAACCTTTTCATCGGTGGCCGGATGTACCATCCCCCAGTATCTGCGTCAGTTGCGCCTGGAGCGGGCGGCCGAGTTATTGCGTTCCGGCCGGTACAATGTGACCGAGACCTCGCTGGAGGTGGGCTATGCCAGCTTGAGCCATTTCATTCAGGCCTTTCAGGAAACCTACGGTTGTCCGCCCGGAGCCTATGCGCAAGGCGCCGACAGTAAATAGCACCTGACCGATAGCGCCGTTCTGCGCCTTCCCGTAACAGTACCGCTCATCGCCACCCATGTCGGGTGCGCCGGGGGAAGGCCATGAGAGTTGTTTGCTATAAAATCAGCGTGGGTCTGGTCGTGTTCGTCTTCGGACTCGCGGGTGTGTTCGGACAAACCGTGCAGAAAGTGGCCGATTTAACCTTCGCGGGTTCGGATGACGGATCGGGTGTCGGCGGCTATTCGCCCTTGGATCGCGTGGTCCAGGTGGGTAGCAATCTTTGGTATACCACCTCCAAAGGCGGCATCTATGACGCGGGGACGATCAGCTATCTTGATCTTGCCTCGACCACCGTGGTGCAAGTTGCCAGTTTCGACAATGTCACGGGCAAAGCTGCCGAGGGACCGTTATTGGTGGTCAGCAACGAGGCGTATTTTACCACCGTTAACGGAGGCTCGGGCAACAAGGGGAGCATCGCCAAGATCAACCTGACCAACGGGGTGATCAGCGTGGTTCATAATTTTGTCACCAATGGTCTGCCTACCGGGGCCACCCCCCGGGGCGGTCTATCGCTGATCGGCGAGGACTTTTGGGGCATGACCTCACTGGGCGGAATTTCCAACCGGGGCGCTCTGTTTCGTTATCGCCCCCACGTGCTCATTACCTCGCTGGTTGAGGAGGTGGTAAACGATATTACGAATCAAGTGGAAGTTGTCACTACCGGGACGACCGAGGTGGTTACCAATTTCGATGGTCCGGTTAATGGCGGCCAACCTTATGACGGTATGCTTCAGGTGGGTGACGCATATTATTTCACCACCTTCACAGGTGGCAGCACGTTCGGGGCGCCAGGCCTATCGCTGGGTGCAGGAACCTTGTCCCGGTTGACCTTCAACGAGGGAGGTACCGCCGTCGTGACCCGGTTGATTGATCTGCCGGCCGGGCACACCCAGTTTCCCGCCAATACGCCGGTGTTGTACGGAACCAACCACTTGTACTTCACGACGGTGGGCCCCAACAGCACGCCTGGCGCCCTTGTGCGTTATGACCTCGACACCGGCTATTGGACGAACGTTTTCAACTTTATCACCAACGCGCCCAACCCCGTTCAGTACGGTCGGCAGCCCGGTTACAATGGTCTGACCGTGTGGCAGGATCAGTTGTTTTTCATGACCCGGCAGGGTGGCTCGAACAATACGGGTGTGTTGGCCATGTACTCCCCGCAATCCAATACGGTGACCAAGCTGGCTGATCTCACGGGCACCAACGGGCTGGCCCTGGGCAGCGCCTCGGGCTCGTACAACACGGGAGCCGTGGTGGACTGGCAGGGCCGGTTTTACCTGTATTATCCGGTGGCTGCGGGAGGCGCTAATAACCGTGGCACCCTCCTGCGTGTGGTCCTGCCCGCCCCCCCGATCGGTTACGAAGGAACTACTCGTATGGAGGCCGGAAGTCTGCAGATGGAGTGGGCGGGTGGGTATGCTCCCTTTACGCTCCAGCAAAATTACGACCTCTCCTCCGCGACCTGGGTCGACGTCATAACCGGAATGACGGAACGGGTGGTATCGGCATCCAGCTAGGATGCGGCC
>CAYTVN010000055.1:0-13802 GCA_964441655.1 uncultured Verrucomicrobiota bacterium
CCAGCGACTGGTGAAACACTCCGTTCAAGCGGTTCGCAAGCTAGCCCATGAACTCAGCGTCGTACATGAAGCGTAAAGGGCGCACGCTGGTGCAGCCTTATCAGCTGGCATTGCATAGCTACCTCAAGCAGGGCTCGTTGCCTCGATTGCGGGCCGCCCAACGGTTGGGCCGCCAAGCCGTGGTATTGGGCTTGGAGACCCTTGACTTGGCCCTGATTCACGAGCAGGCCCTCCTGGCACAGGTGCTGGCCAGAGACCAAGCTGTCGCCCGGGCGCGTATTATCAAGCGGGCCGACCACTTCTTTGCCGAAGCCATAATCCCTCTCGAAGAGGGGCACCAGGTCGCCCTGCAGTCCAACACCCGCCTGAAAAGTTTAAATCAGGCGTTGAGTAGACGGACCAAGGATCTGGCTCAATCCAACCGGCGGCTGAAAAGCGAAATCGCGCGGCGCCGGCTGGTGGAGGTCACGCTTCGTGAAAGCGAACGGCAATCCATCCAGTTGCTGGAACAGTCGCGCGGTTTGCAGGAGGATCTCCGGCTTCTGTCCCGCCGCATTTTGATGGTGCAGGAGGAGGAGCGAAAGCGGATCAGCCGTGAATTGCACGACGTGATTGCCCAGGTGCTGACCGGCATCAATGTCCGGCTAGCCGTTCTTAAAACGGAGGTGAACACGGATACCAAGGGCCTTTGCCAGAAGATTACCAGCACCCAGCGGCTGGTGGAAAAATCGGTGGATATTGTACATCGCTTTGCCTACGACCTGCGCCCTGCGATGCTGGATCATCTGGGTTTGATCCCGGCCCTGCACACCTTCCTGAAAATTTTCACCAAGGAAACAGGTATTCGGGTCAGCCTGACCGCCTATGCCGGTGTGGACAAGCTGGATAACGCCAGGCGCACCGTGCTGTACCGCGTGGCCCAGGAGGCGTTGACCAATGTGGCCCGCCACGCCGAGGCCACCCAGGCCGACGTGACCATACAGAAACTTCCCACAGCGCTGCGCATGGAAATCCGGGACAACGGCAAGTCCTTTGATGCCACCAGCGTTCTGAGCGCGCGCAAGAACCGGCGCATGGGGTTGCTGGGCATGCGGGAGCGGGTGGAAATGATCGGGGGGAATTTTGACCTAAAAGCATCTCCCGGCAAGGGCACCCATATCCGGGTCCAGATTCCATACCGCCGTAGTTCCGGCAAGCGAGGCCGCCATGAGTAATCCGAAACGAATCACTGTTTTGCTGGCCGACGATCATACGATTGTCCGGGAAGGCTTGCGCAAGCTGCTGGAGATCGAGCCGGACATCGAGGTTGTGGGTGAGGCGGCCACCGGCCGGCAGGCGGTGGCTATGACCAGCCAGCTCCGTCCGGCGGTAGTTGTCATGGATATCGCTATGCCGCTTCTCAACGGAGTGGAGGCTACCCGTCAGATTCTTCGCGCCGCCCCCGATGCCAGAGTGCTCATTCTTTCCGCCCACAGTGATGACGCCTATGTCGAGCGCGTGACCGAAATGGGGGCCGCGGGGTATTTGCTCAAGCAAACGTCATCGCAATTCCTGGCCGAGGCCATCCGGGAAATAGAAAAGGGGCATACGTTTTTCAGCTCCTCGATTGCTAAGAAACTGCGGCATAAACGACAGTCGATGCTGGACCGGAAGGGTCAATCCAAACTTAAGGAATCCCCCCTGACGTCGCGCGAGGTGGAGGTGCTTCAGTTGATTGCCGAGGGCAAGGCCAACAAGCAGATCGCCGTGGAGTTGGGCATCAGCACCAAGACGGTGGAAAAACACCGCGACCATCTCATGCGCAAACTCGACATCCACGATACGGCCGGGATCACCCGCTACGCCATCGAGGCCGGTATCATTGAGTGCAGCGTCCAGGTGACCATCCTCTAGTCGCGCGCGCCCTGGCCGATCTTCCCGCGAAACATTCATGCGATCCCGCCCCGCACTGTCAAAGTAGGGTTACACCCCATATTCGACGGGGACGCCGTCGCGTAGGTTGTGTGCAGACAAGAACAGATTCAACCGCAAGCAAAGGAATAAACATGCCACTCATTAATATAATCGTAGTGCTGGTTCTCGTGGGCGCCGCTTTGTGGGCGATCAACACCTACATCCCGATGGCCGGACAGGTGAAGACCATCCTCAACGTGGTCGTGACACTGATACTGGTCCTGTGGCTGCTGCAGGGTTTTGGCCTTATCGACAGCATCCGAAACGTCCGGATCAAGTAAGCAGTAAACTCAAGGAGATGACATGATGAAAAAGATAATGGCCGTACTTTCGATGGCGTTGGTGGCGAGTGGTGCGATGGCGGGTAACAAGCCCTTGCAGCTCAGCATAACCCCGGACCTCGCGCTCTACGACCGGAACGAGATGATTGAAGGGCTGACGATCGGCATCTGGGGTGAGAATCCACAGTCCGCGCTGGCGATTGGTGTCGTGAACGGATCCACAGGTCAAAGCGCCGGCTTCAGTTTGGGGTTCCTGCTCAACTATGCCGACAGCTACAAGGGCATCCAGTGGGCGCCTATCAATTACGCCAAGGGCGACTTCCTCGGCTGGCAGGCTGGATTGGTGAATTATACCGACGGTTTCATGAAGGGCCTGCAAACCGGGGTGGTGAACTACGCTGGCAAGTTGACCGGTTTGCAGCTCGGGGTGGTCAATTATGCGGAGTCCGCCACGACCGGCGTGCAAATCGGCTTGATCAACTTCATTCCCGACAACCGCTGGTTCACGGGCCTTCCCAACGAGCTGGCGCCCGGAATGGCATTCGTCAATTGGCGCTTCTAAACAACGATGAGCGGCCCGCGTGGCCCGCTCGCAACTGGAGACTGAACATGGAACATACAAGTAGTGCAAAAATATCCGAAGCTCTGAAACTCCTTGAGGAGGCCGCAACCCAAAAGAGGGACGATCTTAAGAGCGTCATGGCAGATAAGTATACTCACCTGAAGAACGTCATCCTGGAGAGCGAGGGCAGCCTTGTCCAATCCTTGTCGGATGTCAGAAAACAGGCGGGCGAGGTGGTGACCCATGCCAAGGATGTCGGAGTGGACAAAGCGCGGGAACTGGCCCACGACATGGATCAGAAGGTGCATACCAATCCCTGGCCGTATCTGGCGGGTTCCGCCACCGTTGGCTTGCTGCTGGGCTTCCTCCTCAGCCGAAACCAGAAATAGGTCCATACCGGATAGCCACCATGATGAAGGGCCTGCTCAAGGGATTTCAGACGGCCGTAACGATCCTGGCGATGGATCGGTATCGGCGTTTGTCGGTGGGGCTGGTTAAAATCGAATTCGCCACGGCCTATGTGCGTGGGGTGCAGATGGCCAGGTGTTCAGCCGTGGGGTTCCTGTGGATGGGGCTTGTCATTGCGTTCATGGGGGTGGGCGCGCTGCTGGCCCATGTCGGCCTGTTCATCCTGCTGCCATGGACGATGCAAACGAAGGCCATCATCGGCCTTCTGCTGGGGCTGGCCTATGTGATCCTGGGTGGTGTTGTGCTCCTTAAAGCGATGAGTGAACGAGCTTGGCTGGAAAAGTCCGGGGCGAATTGCCTGCTGAACGCTGCGGTCAAATGAAAAAGAATCCAATAAGCGAGATCGGCGCCGTTGGGCAGGCCGTGAGGTTGCCCGGAGTCCTGGTCTGAGGACAAGGGGGCAGGCGCCCCCCCACGTCAGCTTTTTCCCCGAGCCCTGAACGGGCGGTCACGGGATCCGCCAAGAGAATAAAGATGGATCAGCCCGTTCCGCAGCCCGCGCCCGCACTTGCCACGGCGAAACCAGGCTGCTCGCATTCCTCTCCTTATCCGGTTGGCCGACCAACCGCACCCTTTGAAGGTAGGCGGGGCGTAGTTTGCATGGCGATGCGGGGGGCGTCAAATCTGATGACGGACCAAGGTGCAGTCAGGCTACGGCGCGGCGGGCCAGTCCTGCGGTGGCGAAATCTTGATACCGGGGGCGGTCCCATGGGTGCTCGTGCAGGAAGGTGGCCAGGACGATTCCACGCTCCACAAGAAATACCCCCGGCATTTGCATGGGGTCGCCGCGCGGTATACTCATGGCGTGGCGCTCCCGCACGCAGGCCTCATAACCGCGCTTGAACAATTCGCGGCTCATCAATTCCCGCATGGTCACGCGACGCAACCCCATGGCTTCATACAACGAGCGGTCGGGGTCGCTGAACCGAGCCACCTTCTCCATGCCGTACAATCGGAAAACCAATTCCGCCTGGCGGTCACTCGCCATATGCACCAGCGCCACCGAAATCCCATGGGCCGCCAGCGTGGGCATGGCCTCACGCAAGTCCGACAAGGTCTGCCGACAAAAGACACACCCCAAGTGCCGCAGAAAAACCATCAGAGTCGGCCCCCGCGCCGTCATTTCCAAAATCGATTCACCCCGGCTGCCACCCACATGGGCCATCAGCAATTCCACGGAACCGGACAACTCACGCACGGGCGCTGGGCTCATTTTCATACACGCTCTTCGCGCAACCCGGCACAACCTTACCCACCAACTTCGCCGCGGAGAGGGGCGGACGGGCGCCACCTCCTGACCAGCCCCGCCCCACCCCGCCTCCGCAGCTACATCCATCCGCGATAATGACCCTATGCGTCTTCCGTAAAACGCCGGGATCGCTCAGCGCGGGCCGCCGAATCCTCACGGCGCGCACGCGGGGCCTCCTCGGGCCGGGCCGCGCCACCGGGACGGCCCATGAACTGCACCCGGTCCGCACGCACCTTGATCTTGTTCCGCTTCTGCCCCTCCTTGTCCTCCCACTGCTCATACTGGAGCTTGCCCTCCACAAAAACCGGCGCCCCTTTCTTCAGGAACTCGCCGCACGCTTCGGCCTGCTTCTCCCAGGCCACCACGTCCACAAAACACACCACCTCCTGCGCCTTGCCGTCCTTGCCGGTATAGTTTTCGTTGGCCGCCACGGTCATATCCGCACATGCCACCCCCGCCGGGGTTTTGCGCAACACCGGGTCGCGCGTCAGATTTCCCACCAGCATCACTCGATTCATTCTCAGCATCGTTGCATCCTGCCCTTCTTCATGACTCGGCTCTTCGCCGCTTGTTTGTTGCTCGTTCTCCACTCACTCAATCGCGCGCACACCATTGCCCGGGATAGCGGTCCAACCGCTCGTAGCGATAAACCTTCCGGATGCGACGGTTGAAGTACTCGCCCCGGTTCACGATGCGCAGGAAGTCGTCGTAGACACTCCGCGGCACCTCGTGAAACGCGTAGGCCGCACCCCGGTGAAACACCAGGGTCAGGGTGCGCGTCGCCCCGTCGTAGTTCACGGCCTGGAACAGCCGCGGCTCCATGGGCTTCCGCGGCGCCGCCTCGGCCAGCCGAAACGCGCCCTCCGCCACCAACAGCAATCCCGCAATCACCAGCACCAACCTCATACTCATGGCTTGTCTCCTTTGAAGTCCGCTTCATGCGAACGCGGAATTCCTATTTGCAGAAGACGTGCCAACCCCGCCGGCAGTGATGTGCGCGAGCGGCTACTGATTACAGGACAAGGAGTTACATCTGAAGACGCAGGTTCGCGGCCATGCGCGCAGCCCGGCCGGCGTTACAACCTGGGTTGTAAAAAAACAACCTGGGTTGATTTCGAGACGATTCGACTGCGGCGCTTACTTCTTTTCGTCGCGCAGGAATTTGCTGATGGCCTGGGGCGTCACCCCGAGCAGGCGCGCGGCGGTGGATTGCTTGCCCGCGGCGAGGTGCAGTGCGCGCAGAATAAGCTGGCGGCGGGCCTCGTTCAAAAAGGTGTCGAGCGAGAAACCTTCGTGCGGCGCAGGCAACGCATCCAGTGGATCAGCCGATCCGGCCGCCGGCGCATCGAACAATACGTCGGCCGCCTCCAGGACTTCGCCCGGCGCCAGCAGCAGCGAACGGCCGATGACGTTTTCCAGGTCGCGGATGTTGCCCGGCCAGTCGTGCTGGGACAACCGCTGCAAGGCCGCGGGCGATAGGCGACGCGGAGCGCGCAGGGAGGCGTTGAGCCGGGCCACCATATGCAGGGCCAGGTGGGGAATGTCGCTGCGCCGCTCGCGCAGGGCGGGCAACTGCACCTGGGCCACGGACAGGCGATAGTACAAATCCTCGCGAAAAGTTTTGGCGGCCACCGCGGCCTTCAAATCGCGATTGGTGGCGGCGATGACACGTACATCCACCGCCCGGCCCTGGCGCGCGCCCAGCGGCTCCACCACGCCATCCTCCAGCACCTTCAGCAACTTGGCCTGCAAGGTCAGCGGCAGCTCCCCGACTTCGTCCAGGAACAAGGTGCCGCGATCGGCCACCTCGAATTTACCAGCCTGGTCCAGCGCGGCCCCGGTGAACGCGCCTTTCTTGTGGCCGAACAAAATGCTCTCCGCCAGGGTTTCCGGCAGCGCCGCGCAATTCAACGTCACAAAGCGGTCCGCCGGCCGGCCGCTCAGCCGGTGAATCAGCCGGGCCAGCGCGCCCTTCCCGGTACCGGTTTCGCCGCCCAGCATAACCGTCACCCGGTGCGGCGCCACCGTGGCCGCCATATCCACCGCGCGCCGGAATGCCGGGTGTTCGCCGCACAAACCCAGCTGGCGCAGGGCCTGCTCGAGGGTCGGTGGCGGCGTCCCCGCGGCACCCGCTTCCCGGCCTGGCCAGGCGCGTTCGTAGACCGCGGGATCGGTCTCCACGCGATACGCCGCCGCGGGCTCGCGAACCAGCTCGTCCAGACCCGCGACCGGGGGCACGGTCAGCTGCGTCACCTGCGCGGGTTCGTCGGTCAGGTAGCGGGGCGTGCGAACGTCCACCATCTGCAGCGTGTTCCCCTCCGTGCTAGCGAGCGACCACCAGACCCCGCGCACCTCCGGCGGCCCGGCATTCACGCAGACTACGCCGGTCTCCGCCGTTCCGGCCCGGCGTCGTTGCCGCCACCATTCGCGCAGGAAATTCAGTACGCCGTCCGCCGCGCCATCCGGAAGGGCGACCTGTTCCACGGGCAGGGCGTAACGTTGGGTCAGGGCGTCCGCGGTTTCGCGCGCGCGCTCCGCCCACGCCGGCGCGGCCAGCAGGACCACGCGATCAAAGGCCTCCAGGCCGGCCAGGGACAACGTCGGACCGGCCCAGGCATCGAATCCCGCGCAGCCGGGACCGTAGGGGTCGGCGGCATCTACCATGGCAATCAAGGTGCGCAAATAAAACCTCGCGCGTCATTACGCCATGTTCCGCCGAAGGGCATCAAGCCCGGAAACGCTGGATTTTCCAATGGTTGGAAGTTGCGAAAAGGGCAATTTCCAATCGTTGGAAAAATCGGCGCGGCGGGAACCTTTTGACCGGCTGGGGCGCTTTCGGTAGCTTTGCATCATGTCTGACGCACGAATTGCCGATCTATTTGCCGCCGCCCGCCGCCCCCTGCTTTCCTTCGAGTTCTTCCCGCCGAAGGACGAGGCCGCCCTGGGCGCGCTGCAAAACGTGTCCCGCCAACTGCAAACCCTGCGGCCTGATTTTGTCACCTGCACCTACGGCGCGGGCGGCTCGACCCGCCAGCGCACACTGCAGGTGTGCGAGCTGCTGCGCGCGGAGGGCCTGGCCCCGGTCATGCCGCACCTGACCTGCGTGGGCTCGAGCCGGGCCGAACTGAACGAGCTGGCCGACGACCTGCACCGACACGGCTACCGCAACATCATGACCCTGCGCGGCGATCCGCCCAAGGGCGACACCACCTTCCGGCCCGCGGCCGACGGACTGGCCCACGCCTCTGAACTGGTGACGCTGCTGAAAACACGGCACCCGGATTTCTGCTGCGGCGTGGCGTGCTATCCAGAGACGCACCCGGAGGCGACCTCCAGCGCGGACGACCTGCGCCACTTCGTGCACAAAATCGCGGTGGGCGGCGACTTCGGGACCACCCAGCTGTTCTTCGACAACGCGGTCTACTTCCGTTTCGTGGAACGCTGCCGGGCCGCCGGGGTCACCCGCCCCATCCTGCCCGGCCTGCTGCCCGCCATCTCCCTGAAACAGGTGCAACGCATGTGCACCATGTGCAAAACGTTGCTGCCCGACGAGCTGGCCCGGCAACTGGAAGAAGCGGGCGGCGACGGCGAGGCCGCGGAGCTGGTCGGCCTGCGCTGGGCCGAGCGCCAGATCGAAGAGTTGATCGCCGCCGGGGTGCCCGGCATCCACCTGTACATCCTGAACCGCGCCAAAGCTGCGCTCTCGAACGAGCTGGTACGCTTCTTCGCCAATCGCGGCTGAGGAAGAAAGTTCCACGTCCAAGGTTCCAAGTCCCAGGTCGACCTGGGACTTTGGACGTTGGACGTGGGACGTCACTCCTTCCCCCGGGGCCCCGCTTGATTCCTCCGAAATAGGATATACTATTCGGTTGTTTTACATATCAATCGCACCCGGGGTACGGCCATGTCCAAAGAAGTCTGGAAATCGTTTGAAGAAAATCTGCTGACCCACAGCGCGGCGCATTACCTGATGACCATCCGCGAGCTGCTGGAGACGCAGGGCTATGCCCGGGTCACGGACATTGCCAAGCGCATGAACATCACGCGCGGCAGCTGCTCCATCAGCCTCAAGCCCCTGAAGAAGCGCGGGCTGGTCACCGAGGATGCCAACAAGTTTCTGATCCTGTCCGACGAGGGGCGCCACCTGGCCGAGGTGGTGGAACGCAACGACGAGCTGCTGGAGGTTTTCTTCCGGGATGTGCTGGGCATCAATCCCGACCAGGCCGAGGTGGACGCCTGCAAAATCGAGCACCTGCTCAGCCTGGAGGCCAGCGTCAAGCTGTGCCACTTCATCGAATGCATCAAGGCCGACCACAAGGACGCCAAGGCCTTTCTGAAATACCTGCGCCGCCAGGAGGTTCCGTGCACCACGGACAAGGCCACCTGTCCGCATTGCCAGAGCAACTGCGTATTTGAAGTCCCTGCGCCCCGCCGCGCCCGTAAAACGGCGTGAACGTTTGATCAGGGCCGGTGGTCTACCCTTCATTAGTCTATGGACCCGCCGCGCGGTTGGAGTATAGTCGCCTGATTGTTTATGGGAGCTTGGATATGAAACGTTGCCTGTGCTTGTTGGTTGCCCTGCTGGTTTTAAACCTGCCCGCCGTTGCCCAGGAATCCTCCCTGGCCCCCACCGATCCCGCGGCACACATCCCCGCGCCGCAACTCGTGTGCGACGCGCCGGATTTTGATTTTGGCACCATCGACAACTCCCAGACCGTGGAACACACCTATGTGTTGCGCAACACGGGCGACCTGAGCCTGGAAATCACCCAGGCCCGGCCGTCCTGCGGATGCACCGTGGCCAGCATTAGCGAGCGCACGGTGGCGCCAGGCGCGGAGTCGCGCATCACGGCCCGCCTGTCCCTGGCCGGACGGCAGGGGCCCCAGCACAAGGTCATCACCGTGGAATCCAATGATCCCAAGCAACCGCAATTCGCCCTGACCCTGCGCGGGGTGGCCGGCGTGGCCCTGGACGTGCAGCCGCCGCGCATCATGCAGGGCCAGCTGACCGCGGGCACGCAGCCCACCAACGAGGTGATGGTGACCGGGCAGGCTGACACCCCCTTCCAGATCACCGCCCTGGAATCCACCACGGACCGCCTCAAAGCCACGGCGGAAACCGTCGAAACCGGGCGGGTGTACCGGATCCATCTTTGGCCGGCCCAACCGCTGGCTCCTGGGCAGCTGGAAGCCACCCTGGTCATCCGTACCGACCATCCGCAGCGGCCCACCCTGGAAGTGCCGGTGGTGTTTATGGTCAGCACGGACATCACCGTCGCCCCGCGCGAGCTTGTATTCCCCACCATGTCCACAGAGCCGCTCACCCGTTACATCATCGTGCGGGCCGCCGAGGGCCAGACCTTCCAGATCGCCAATGTGGAAACGCCCGACCCGGAAATTAAAACGGAAATCACCCCCTTCGGCAGCACCGGCTACCGCATCCAGCTCTCCAACCTGCGCCCGCAGGCCTCCCTGCACCAGCGCGTCATCCGCATCAACACGTCGATTCCGGGACAGGCTCCGCTGGACGTGCCCATCCGGGTCATTCCCGCGGAAACCCCGGCGCCCACGCCATGACGGATGCGCGTCCGGCTCCACCCCTGATACGCCAACTGGGGACGCTGGTCGCCCTGGCCCTGACCCTGGGTACACTCGCCCAGACGGTTTCGCCGAACCGCATTCCCTGGCACGCGGACTGGTCGCGCTATGTGGAAAGCAAAGCGCTTGCGGCCGGCCTGACCCTGGCCACCCTGGCCGATGTACAGGACATGGTGCGCGCGCAGACCCACCTGCTGCTGGACGCGCGTCCGGTGTCCGACTACGACCGCGGCCACCTGCCCGGCGCCCTGTCCCTGCCACAAACCGAACTCGACACGTTCTATCCCCAGATCATGCCCCTGTTGACCCCGGATCAACCGGTGCTGGTTTACTGCTCGGGCAAGGAATGCGACGAATCGTTCCTGCTGAGCGAATTTCTAAGGAAACAGGGTCACACCAACCTGTCCCTGTTCGTGGGCGGTTACCTGGCGTGGCAGGCGGCCCATGAAAAAACGGAGGGGCCATGACCCCGGTGATGCGCCAGCGTTGCGTCGTTTTGTTCAGCTGGGTGCTGGGCCTGGTCTTCGCCGCGGCCGCCGTCCCCAAAATCACCCATCCCGCGGAATTCGCGCTGGCCGTCTATCGCTACCAGCTGGTCCCCCACGATGCCATCAACGTGCTGGCCGTATTCCTGCCCTGGCTCGAAGTGGTCTGCGCGGCCGCCTTATTGTTCCGGCCGCGGCTGCGGACGGGGGCGCTGGTCCTGGTCCTGCTAATGCTGGCCGTGTTCACCACCGCCATCAGCATCAACCTGTACCGCGGCATCGACATCGCCTGCGGCTGCTTCTCCGTGAACGCGGCCAAGGGTCATCTGGGCTGGCTCAGCCTGGTGCGCAATGCCGCGCTGATCGCGGCCAGCGCGTGGACGTGGCGGCAGTTGGCCCGACGCGCCAATTGATGATTTCGGGACGGGGGCGTCCCGCCTCCATTCACCTGCCGTGGAAGCGGCGGTGATCAACGTACAGGCTGGGCGCTGACATCCTGCACGATGCGGATGGTCACGCGACCGATGAGACCCAGGCTGTCCGCGCTGATTTTATCCAGCGTGTCCAGGCGGGTGTGCCAGTAATCGTTGCGGCCGGGCCCGCTGCCGTATTGGAAATCGATGATGTTCAGGGCCGGCATCCCGCGGCTCAGGAAGGGTTCGTGGTCGTCCCCGACCTGAAACGGGAACAGCACAAACTTGTGCCGCTGCCCTTCGGCGTCCGCCGCGCGCAGCAGGGCGATAGCCAGCTCGCGGGTGACGTTGCGCGGCACGGTGACGCTGAGGTCGCGGTCGCCAATCATATCCAGCAGAATCATGGCCCGCACCTCATCGGCGCGGCCCTCGTCCACCAGGCGCTGCGCGTGATGGCGGCTGCCGTGCAAACCGTCCATCTCGCTGTAGTGATCCATCGCCTCCTCGCCATCAAAAAACAGCAGGTGTATTTCCGGGCCGGGCGAAGCGTGGAGGGCCAGCAGGCGGGCCATCTCCAGCAGCACCCCCGTGCTCGACCCGGAATCGTTGGCGCCCTGGAAATCCGGCGCGATGCCGGACTTGGTGTCGAAATGCGAACCCAGCAGAATCAAGCCGGGTTGCGTGCCGGGAATGCGTCCGATCACGTTGTGGAACGAACGTTCGCCCGCGGGCGTCTTCTGCTGGAAGGTGTCTATCTTCGCCTCCACCCCCAGGGCCTCCAGGCGGCTTTTGATATGGCGGGCCGCCCGCTCCGCACCCGGGGTCCCCGCATCGCGCGCGCCGAGGGAGACCAGGCGGTGCACCTCGAACAGGGCCCGCTCCCCGTCAAACTGCGTGGGCTCCAGCGGAGGCGCCGTCTCTTTTTTCTCCGGGCGCGCACAGCCGGCCAGCGCGACCAGGGCCAGCGAAATCGCCCACCGTCGGACGCGACGCTGCGTGTGCGCGAAAATCGTCATAGATCGCCGGCGATGCCCAGGATGACCAGCACGCGATCAAGGTCGTCGGACGAGTAGTATTCAATTTCCAGGCTGCCCTTGACCTTGCGGCCGTTGGCCAGGGTGCGGGACGGGGTGAGGCGCACCGCCGTGCCCAGTTTCTGGTGCAGGCGGTCCAGCACGTATTGCAGGTGATCGGGAGGAATGTCCGACGTCACCACCTTGCGCCCGCGCGGGGCCCGGCTGGAGGCCGCCACCAGCTTTTCCACCTGGCGCACCGAAAGCCCTTCGGCCACCACCCGCTGCGCCAGCTTGATCCGTTCCCGGTCATCGGCCAGGCCGAGCAACGCCTTGGCATGGCCCGGGCTCAGCTGCTGTTCCGCGACCAGCCGTTTCACCGCGTCGGGCAATTCCAGCAGGCGCAGCGCGTTGGCCACCGTGGGCCGGGCCTTGCCCATGCGCGCCGCGATCTCCTCCTGGGTCAGGCTGAATTTATCCGCCAGGGCGCGATAGCCCTCGGCTTCCTCGATCAGGTTCAGGTCCTGGCGCTGCAGGTTTTCGATCAGGGCCAGCTCCAGCGCCTCGCGATCCGAAACCTCGAGCACCACCACCGGCACATCCTTCAGGTCCGCGGCCTGGGCGGCCCGGAACCGGCGTTCGCCCGCGATAAGTTCGTAGCCGTTCTTGACCTTGCGCACCAGCAACGGCTGCAGCACGCCGCGCTCGCTGACCGACGCCACCAGTTCACCCAGCGCGGTCTCGTCAAAAATACGGCGGGGCTGCCAGGGGCTTTTTTGAATGGCGCTGACCGCCACCCGCTGCGGACCCGCAGGCGCGGGGGCGGGAACGGATGCCGCGGGCGACGGGGATGGCGGGGGCGCGGTCGGCACCGTATTGGCCGCGTCCTTGATGAGTGCTCCCAAGCCCCGACCCAAACCGCCCGATTTAGCTGCCATAATGCGTTCCTTCGTAAAGTGCGGACTGCCCGCCGCAAGGTTTATCCGCAAGCCGCGCGGCCACGTCAAGCGCGGCGGGTGCTTGCGGGGGCGGCGGGACAGGGGTATCTTGACCCGCTTTTATGAATCAGCGCATACCCTTCTGGAAGATGCACGGCGCCGCCAACGACTTTATCGTGGTGGACGACCGTGCCCTCACCTTCCCCGCCCACGACAGCGTCTGGCTGCAACACATCATGAACCGCCACACCGGCGTGGGGTCCGAGGGCGTACTGCTCATCCAGCCGTCCTCCACGGTCGATTTTCGCATGCGCTTTTTCAACCCGGATGGCGGCGAGGTGGACATGTGCGGCAACGGCGCGCGCTGTATTGCCCGACTGGCGCACGAACTCACGGTCGCCCCGGCGCGGATGAAGTTTGAAACGGGCGCGGGCGTGGTGGGCGCGGAAATCCTCGGCCAGCAGGTCCGCCTGACCATGACCACGCCCAAGGACTGGCGGCTGGGCCGGCGACTGACCGCGGCGGGCCGCGAGCTCGCTTACGACTTTGTGAATACCGGCGTGCCCCATGCCGTGGTGCGGGTGGACGATCTGGCCGGGCTGGATGTGCCCGCGCTGGGCGCGGCCATCCGCTATCACGCCGACTTCGCACCCAAGGGTACCAACGCCAACTTCATCAGCCTCGCCGGGCCCGACACGGTGCGCCTGCGCACCTATGAACGCGGCGTGGAGGCGGAAACCCCCGCCTGCGGCACCGGCATCGTGGCCGCCGGACTGATTGCCGGACGCACCGGGCTGGTCAAGCCTCCGGTCAAGGTCATCCCGGCCAGCGGCGATACACTG
>CAYTVN010000056.1:0-13674 GCA_964441655.1 uncultured Verrucomicrobiota bacterium
CCCACCGCGCCGCCGCCCAAATCCACACCTTCATAAAGCTTCTGAGCGATTTTCATCGTGCGGGCCGGGGCAAAACCAAAAAAGCGGGAACCCGCCTGCTGCAGCGTGCTGGTGATGAAGGACGGCTGGGGCCGCTTGGAAATTTCGCGCCTCAGAATCTGGAGCACCCGCAACGAGCGCCCTTCCAGGTCCGCGCGAATGGCGTGGGCCTGATCCCCCGTGCGCACATCGGCCTTCTCCCCGTTGATGCGCGCCAGCTGAACCGTGAATGCGTCGCGCGGGTCCACCAGCTTGCGCACTTTCGCGCCCAGGATCCAATACTCCTCGGGCTTGAAATTCAGAATGCTGCGCTCGCGCTCACAGACCAGGCGCAGGGCCACGGACTGCACACGCCCCGCGCTCGAGGCCCCGCGGATGCGCCGCCACAACAGCGGGCTGACCTTGTAGCCCACGATGCGGTCCAGCACCCGGCGGGCCTGCTGGGAATCCACCTTGTTGACATTGATTTCGCGCGGCTCGGCGAAGGCCTTGCGGATGGCGGGCGCGGTGATTTCATTGTAGGTGACCCGGCAGAACTTGTCCGCGTTCTGCTTGTCCTTCAGCGCGGCCATCAGATGCCAGGCAATGGCCTCCCCTTCGCGGTCGGGGTCGGGCGCCAGAAAGATGCGGTCCGCTTCCTTGGCCACCGCCTTGAGCTCCTTCAACACCTTCTCGCGCGACTTGATGTTGACGTACTTGGGCTTGAAATTGTTCTCCACGTCGACCCCGAGATCCTTCTCGGGCAGATCGCGCACATGCCCCATGGAGGCCTTCACAATAAAATCCCGGCCCAGGATCTTATTGATGGTCTTGGCCTTGGCAGGCGACTCAACGATGACTAGATTTTTCATAGGCAATTAACCACGGATGAACACTGATGGACACGGATTCAAGGCAACCCGTGGTCAGTATCCGTGTTTATCTGTGTGCATCCGTGGTTCATGTTCCGACACGTCGTCTCGTTCCTTATTCCGGCCGCAAATCCTCGCGCAGTTCCACGACGCGTCCGGGGAGTATACGGACCACCCGCTTCATTTCCAGCCCCAACAGCAATGCACTGATTTGGGCGCTCTTCAAACCCGCGGCGCGCGCCAGGGCATCCACATCCAACGCGCCCTTCCACAACGCCTTCACCACCACCTGCTCATCCTGGGTCATCGGTACGTCGGGCCGCTTCGGCATGGACTTCACTTTTTCCGCCTGCGAGGGCGGAATCAGCATTTCAAATTCCTGCAGGATGTCGTCAATGCCTTCACACAACCGCGCACCCTGCTTGATCAGCATGTGCGTGCCACGCGCCGAGGGCTGGTCCACCCGACCCGGTACCGCGAACACGGTGCGCCCCTGTTCCAGGGCCTCGGTGGCGGTGATCACCGCCCCACTTTTGACCCCCGCCTCCACCACCACCAGGCCCATGCAGAGGCCGGAAACAATCCTGTTTCTGTACGGAAAAGTGGTGCGATCCGGCTCGCGGCCCATGGTGTATTCGCTGATCACCGCGCCGTGTTCCGCAATGGCATCCGCCAGTTCCGCATTCTCTTCCGGATACAATTTGTCCAGGGCGCTGCCCAGCACGGCCAGGGTTCGCCCCTCGCCTTTCAGGGCCGCCCGGTGGGCCGCGGTATCAATGCCGCGGGCCAGTCCGCTGACCACCGTGAACCCGGTGCGCGCCAGTTGATAGGCCATCTTGTCCGCCACACTTTGCCCGTAGTGCGTGGCGTGGCGCGTCCCCACCACCGCGATGGCATGCTGGTCGTCCTTGGTCAAAGTGCCCCGCACGTAAAGGGCGAGCGGCGGATCGTAAATCTGTTTCAGCGCGACCGGATAGTCGGCCTCGTCCTGCGTGATGATCCGCGCCCCATGCTTGCGGGCCCGCGCCTCCTCCGCGGCGGGATCCACCGCGCCGCGCTGCTCCAGAATGCCGCGCGCCACCTCGGGACCGATGCCATCGGCCTTGCGCAACTCCTGTTCCGTGGCCGTAAAAACCGCCTCCGGCGAGCCCAGCGCGGCGACGAGTTTACGCACCCGGATCGGACCCAGGGCGGTCATCATGTTGAGTCCGATATACGCCTCGCGTCCGGTCATAACGCAGATTCTTTGCCGGCTTTGCTGCGGGGCGCGGATTTGCGGCGGAACAGCTCCAGTTGCTCATCCTTCAGCAGGTCGTAGTTTTTTAGGATGCGCAGCGTTTGCAGCAGCTCCGACTTCTCGTAGTTGTTGCTCACCTCCACATGCCGCATCAATTCGCGCAACATGGTGGGAAACAGCACCACATAATCCACGCCCTTCTCGCGCAATTTGATCAGGGTCTGCGCGGCCAGCGCGGGCGAGCTGGGCAGACCGGGCAGACACAGTACCTTGGCCAACGGGCCCGGTCCCACCACCCGCAGCGCCTCGCGCACCGCACCCTCCTCGGTGAAACGAAAAATCTCCGGGGCCAGGTCCAGCGTCGCCGGACTGATCTTGTCGGTATGCCAGCCGCGCAGACTGATCATCACCCGCGGCACCTGACGCAGTTGCGGACCCGACACCACCATCTGGTCGGGCTCGGGCAGCGCGGGCGCCTCGGTGTCCTGCGGATGCACCGCCAGAAAATCCACTTCCTCCGTCGGGCGCTTGGAGCGGGCCATGACAATGTATTTGCGGGGCTGCTGGACCAGAAAGCCCAGGGCCTCGAAATACTCGCGGACGATGGTTTCGCTAACCGCCGGCATGCCACACGTCCTCCAGCACCGCGTCCGGTACCTCACAGCCCCAGTCCACATGCCCGATGCGATCGGCCAGGACAAAACGCGGCTGCCCGCCGCTGCCCTTTTTGTCCACTTCCATGGCGTGCCGCACATCCGGCCAGGCATAACCGGGCGCGCTGACCGGCAACCCGGCGCTTTGCACCAGGGCCAGTATGCGCTCCACGTCGGCCTCCCGCAGTCCGTGCTCACGGGCCGAAAGCCGGGCCGCATAAGCCATGCCCACACCCACCGCCTCCCCGTGCAGGAACGTGCCATAACCGGCCACCTTCTCCAGCGCGTGGCCCAGCGTGTGTCCGAAATTCAGGATGTTGCGCAATCCGCCGTCCCGCTCATCCTGCCGCACCACGTCCGCCTTAATGGCGCAACTGCGCGCGATGATCTCCGACAAGGCCGCGCCGTTCCCGGCCAAGCCCGAAATTTCCCGCTCCAGCCGCCCGAAGAGGGCTTCGTCGTGAATCACCCCGTACTTGATCACCTCGGCCAGGCCGGCCGCAAATTCCCGCGCGGGCAACGTCTTCAATACCTCGATGTCGCACACCACGTGGACCGGTTGATAGAACGCGCCCACCAGGTTCTTGCCTTGGGGAAGATTGATGCCGGTCTTGCCGCCCACCGCGCTGTCCACCATGGCCAGCAGCGTGGTCGGAACCTGGATGAAACGAATGCCGCGCAGATAGGTGGCGGCCATAAAACCGGCCAGGTCACCCACCACGCCACCCCCCAGCGCCACCACGCAGGATTTGCGGTCCAGGCCGTGCTCCATGGCGCGGTCATACAACGTGAAAAGTTGGGGGCCCGATTTGGAATCCTCGCCGGCCGGGACCACCGCGCGCGCCACCCGATAGCCGGCCGCCTTCAGGCTGGACTCGGCAGCCGGCCCATACAGACGGTCCACCGTGGTATCCGTCACCAGCAAGACCTGCTTGCCCGACGCCACCTTGCGACAGACTTCACCCAAGCCACCCAGAAGGCCCGGACCGATGGCGATGTCATAGGAACGATCGCCCAGCTCTACGCGTACCGAATTCACCATGGGCCAAGAAGAACGCAGGCCATGCGGGAGTGTCAACGCCTTTCCACTTCCTCGGGAATACGGTGCGGCCGCTCCAGGCGGCTGGCCAGGCTATAGGCGCAGGGGACCACCACCAGGGTAAATACCGTGGAAACCAGCACGCCACCCAGAATGGCGATGGCCATGGGCTGACGCGTCTCCGCGCCCGCACCCAGTCCCAGGGAAAGCGGCAAGGCGGCGACCATGGTGGCTACCGTGGTCATGAGAATGGGCCGGAGCCGGATCGGGCCCGCGGTCAGGATGGCCTCGTGCAGGGATAGCCCCTGCTCCCTTTTCTGGTTCATGAATTCCACCAGCAGGATGGAGTTCTTCTTGGCGATGCCCATGAGCAGGATCAGGCCGATGGCGCTGTAGAGATTCAGGGACTGGTCAGTCAACCGCAGGGCCAGCAGAGCGCCTGTGATGCTGAACGGCACGGCCAGCAATACGATAACCGGATGGATGAAGCTGTTGAACTGGGAGGCCAGCACCATGTAGGCCACGATCAAGCCCAGGATGAACGCGAACCAGAGACTGTTGAATGACTCCGTAAAGGTCTTTGAGCCACCCTCAAAACTGAAGGTGTAGCCCGCGGGCAAGACGCTGCGAATGATCCGTTCCGCCTCGGCCAGCGCGGTGGCCTGGGAGGCGCCGGGCGCCAGGTTGGCCGTCACAGATACAGATCGCTGACGGTTGACCCGGCTGATGCTCTGCAACGTCTTCACCGTCTCCAGCTTCACCACATTGGTCAGCGCGATGGTTTCCCCATAGGCGGTGCGAACCGTAAGCTGGCCCACCGCATCTTCGCTCAATCGTTCTTCCGGGGACAGGCGCAGCCGCACGTCGTAGCGCCGGCCATCTTTGGTAAACTTGCCCTCCCGCACGCCGCCGATGGCGGCATTGATAGTCCGCCCGATGTTGTCCATGCTGACCCCGCGCAGCGCAGCCGCCTCGCGATCCGGCACGATGCGTACTTCCGGCATGCCGGTGCGATAGTTGTTGTCGAGGTCCACCACCAGGCCGGTGGCCTCCAGTTGCTTCATGATCTCGCGGGATTTCTCGTCCAGCACGTCGAAATCCTGGCCGCGCAGATTGAATTCCACCGGCTGACTGCGGCGCGGCGTCAGCCCGCGCGTGGACAGGTCCTGGTACGAAATGCGCACCCCTTCCAGCTTGCCCAAGTCGCGGCGGAATTCCTGGATCAGTTCGGCCTGGCTCTTGGCCCGCTCGCTTTTATCCACCAGCGTGACGGCGATAAACGATTGATTAGGAACCCCGCTGATGCCACCGACGGCCGTAAACTGGCGCAGGACTTCCGGGCGGTTCTTCAGGTACGTCTCGATCTCACGGGTGCGGCCATCGGAATACGTAAGGGAGGAGCCCACCGGCAATTGAATGGCCATGCGGATAAAATTCTGGTCCTGCGAGGGGACGAACTCGCGCCGGAGTTTTTCGGCCAGCAACAGACTGGACACAAAAAGGGCCAGGCTGGCGATGACCACCGCCCAGCGAAAACGCAGGCCGATTTCCAGCGTCCGCCGATAGGCGCGCCCGAGGCCATCAAATACCCGCGTGGCCACCCGCTCCAGCCCGCCCGGGGTTGCCCGACGCACCATCATCTGGGACAACCGCATCGGGGTCAGCGTGATGGCTTCCAGCAGCGACAAGGCCACCGCTGCGGTCACCGTGATGCCGAATTGGTAGAAAAACCGGCCGATCACACCTTCCATAAAGGCCACGGGCAGGAAAATGGCGATCACCGCCACCGAGGCCGCCGTGGCGGCAAAAGTTACTTCCCGGGCGCCATCGAGTGCGGCGTGGAAGCGGTCCTTGCCCTGCTGGAAATGGCGGACGACGTTTTCCAACACCATGATGGAATCATCCACCACGATGCCGATGGCCAGGGCCAGGGCCAGCAGGGTGAACGTGTTGAGCGTGAAGCCGCTGAAGTACAGGATGGTGAAGGTGCCGATCACCGAGGTCGGGATGGAAAGCACGATGTTAAAGCCCGAACTAAACGTGCCCAGAAAGAGGAAACAAATCAGCGCAGTCAGACAGGCCGCGATCAGCAATTCTTCCTGGGTGGCGTGGACGGATTCCTCGACGAACTGGGTAAAGTCGACATTGACCTGCAGCTTCATGCCCTCGGGCAGGCTGGCCTGCAATTCGGCCATGCGCGCCTTGAGCGCCTGGCCCACCTTCACTTCGTTTGATCCGCGTTGTTTGGCGATCCCGATGGACACCCCGGGTTCCCCGTTCACCCGGGCGATACGCCGGATGTCGTTCAGGCCGTCCTCCACCCGGGCCACATCGCGGATGCGGATGGTGGTGTCGTAGATGGGCTGGCCACCGCGCTGGGTGATCAGAATGTCGCCCACCGCCTCGGGGGTGAGGCCCTCGCCCATGGTGCGGACGTTCAATTCCTTTTTATCATTTTCCAGCGTGCCGCCCGCCAGCTCCGTATGCTCCTGCTCAATGGCGCGTTGGAGGTCGAGAATGGTGAGGTCGTATTGCTTGAGCTTTTCATTGTTCACCCACAGGCGCAGGTTACGCTCGCTGAAGCCGCTCAGGCTGACCTCGCCCACCCCGGGGATGATCTGGAACTGATCGAGTAGAAACGTCTCCACAAACTCAATCAGTTCGCGCAGCGACTGCCGGCCGGACAGTCCGATGCGCAGGATGGGCTCGCTCTCCGTACTGTTTTTACGAATGACCGGCGGGTCCACATTCAGCGGCAGCCGCACCTGGCTGATGGCGGCCTGGACCTCCTGCAGGGCGGCATCGAGATCCCGGTTCAGGTCGAACTCCAACTCCACCGAAGCCTGACTCTGGCGGATGGTCGAGCGCACCTCCTTGAGGTCCTCCACGGAAATGACCGCCTGTTCAATTTTGTCGACCAGTTCGGCCTCCAGGATTTCCGGCGCCGCCCCTTCCCATGTGGCGCGCACTTCCAACACCGGGAAATCCACGTCCGGCATCTGGCTCACCCCGAGACGCAGGAAACTGATGGAGCCAAACACGATCAACCCGAACATGAGCATCCAGGCAAACACCGGCCGGCGAATGGAGATGTCGGAGAGAATCATGGCGCGACCTCACCGGCCGCCACGTGAAGTCGGATCAGATTCACCCGGGCCTGAATCTCGGCCGCCACGGCCCGCCGGGCCAGACGTTGAACCTGGGCCAGCGCGGCCAACGCATCCAGCTGATTGGCCCGGCCCAACTCGTAATCACGTTTCTGTTCTTCGTAGGAGGATTTCGACACGGCCAGCGCTTCCTGGAGGCGGGCCCGTTGGGCGGCCGTGCTCATGAAGGAAAGATAGGCGTTCCGAACTTCACTCGCGGCTTGGCGGCGCAGCGCGGCCAGATTCAATTCACTGATCTGCACCTGCTCCATCTGCTCGCGCGCCTGGGACCGCAGGACGCCTTCGTCAAACAGCGGCATCTCGAGGGTGAGCAGGACATTCCACTCGCGATCCTCATCGGGGTCTTCCAGCAGCACATAGTTGCCTTCCGCTTTCACTTCAGGCTGACGGGCGCCCTGGGCGGCCTGGAGCAGTTTGCGCGCAGACTCGGCCCGCGCCTCCCCGGCCAGGATATCCGCGCGCTGGGCGGCTTGGGCCAGGCGGGCTTCCAGTTCGGGCGTCGACGGGAACGGCGAAGTGTCCACCAAGCTCCATCCCTCGCCGGGCAGATCGATGAGAAAAGCCAGCAGCTCACGCGCCACCGCCACCTGGCCCCGTGCTGTTTCCTGCTCCACCCGCGCCTCGGCCAGTGACGTCTGCGCCTGCAACAAGTCGGCCTTGCGGGACCGGCCCAGGCTCACCCGCTTTTCCAGTTCCGCAACCGTTTGCTGCAAGGCATCCACCAGCTGGTCCAGCACGCCGAGGTCGCGCTCGTTCAGCAACACCTGATGGAAGGCGTCCGCCACATCGAGGTACAACAACTCTCGCACCCGCCGCTCATCCAGCTGGGCGGCACGGCCTTGAGCGGCGCCGGACTCCGCCTCGCGGGTCACCCGGAAGCCCTGGTAAATGATCTGCTCCGCCCGCAAACGTGCGCCGTATTGCTCCGGCTCCCGGCTGGCTGAATCGCTCGCGCCGTCGCGCCGGTCGTTCTGAAAGGCTGCCGTACCGCCCACCGAAATGGCCGGTAGCAAGGTGTCCCGAGCCTGCCGATAGCGCGCGTCCGCGGCCCGCCATTCTGCGGATGCCACACCCACCCGCTCATTGCGGGCCAGGGCGCGCTGATAACAGTCGAGCAGGGTCATGCGCGTGGGCGGGGTCTCCGCCCCGCGACACACCGCAGAACCCATGCACAAGGCCAGTCCAGTGATGATGAGCAAACGTACATTCATGGCAAAATTCAGCATTCCTGAGCGGGCTTCCCGGCCAGCACCATTCCGCAGGTCAGCGATGAACCTACCACAAAAGCGCGTCCTTGCATGGCGGGTCGACCTTCCGGCTGTACGTCCACCAAACGCAAGGCGCCCTCACCACAGGCCACCAGCGCACCATCACCATCGAGATCAACAATTTCGCCGGGGCGCCCGGCGCCCTGTTCCACGCGTGCGGAAAGCACCTTCAGGCGTTTGCCGTTCACCGTGGTAAAGGAACCCGGCCAGGGCGAAAAGCCGCGGATTTGATGCCGCAGTTCGATTGCGGGTTTGTTCCAGTCCAGCCGACCGTCCTCTTTTTCCAGCTTGCGCGCCCACGTCACCCCGGACTCGTCCTGCGGCACCCGTACGGCCTGGCCCGCTTCCATCTGGTCGATGGCGCGCAGCAGCAAGGTGGCGCCAAAGTCCGCCAGTTTGGGTTCCAAGGTGCCTGCGGTTTCCTCGTCGGCGATTGCGTAGCGTTCCTGCAAAATGATATCGCCCGCATCCATCTGCTTGCTCACATGCAGAATGGTCACCCCGGTCACCGTATCACCATTGGCCACCGCCCACTGGATCGGCGCCGCTCCGCGGTATTTCGGCAGCAGCGAGGGATGAATGTTGATACAGGCCACCTTCGGCATGGCCAGAAGACGGGAGGGCAGATACTGCCCGTATGCGGCTACCACGATGATGTCCGCCTGCTGGGATTCCACGGCCGCCAGGGCGGCTGGATCGGCTATGCGTTCCGGCGTTTGCACCGGGATACCCTGGCCCGCCGCCCAGGTCTTCACCGGACACGCGGTGAGTTTGAGGTGGCGTCCCTTCGGGCGATCCGGCTGGGTCACGCATGCCACCAGCTCGTGACGCGACCCCTGCAGGGCCTCCACGGCCGGCACGGCAAACTCCGCTGAACCCATGAATAGAATGCGCATAGGATTTTCCAACGATTGGAAATCGCATATTGGCTGACTTCCAACGATTGGAAAATTGTTTTATTCAACAACGTGCTAGATTACGTGCATGGACCCGTCCCTCCTAATTCAGACCGATCCCGCCCTCGGGCTCGCTCCCTGGCTGCTTTTCCAGCATCCGGTGCGAGTTCTGGAAGCCCGCCGCGTGGAGGACGTTCTGCCAGTGCTGCGCGAGGCGGAGGCGGCGCGCCAGCGTGGACAATGGGCCGCGGGCTATGTGGCTTACGAAGCCGCCCCGGCATTCGACCCCGCCCTGGCCGTGCCTCCGTCCGGGCCCCTGCCCCTGGCCTGGTTCGGTCTATTTGATGCACCGCAGGCGGCGCCTGCGCCCGCGTGGCCGGATGCGGGCCCGGCCCTTGCGCTGCAACCGATGGAGGATGCGCAGCGCTATCTGGACCGCGTGACCAGCATTAAGGCCGCCATAGCCCGGGGCGAGACCTATCAGGTTAACTACACCCTGCGCCTGCGCGGGCCGGTCCCGGCGCAATCGTCCGCGCAACTCTTCGCCCAGCTACACCATGCCCAGCGCGGGGGTTATTCGGCCTGGTTGTCGTTGCCTGACCTCAGCGTGTGCTCGGCCTCGCCGGAACTATTTTTCCTACAGCAAGGCGATCGCATCAGTTGCCGGCCCATGAAAGGCACGGCGGCCCGGGGTACGAGCTGGGACGACGACGAGGCACGCGGGCAGGCCCTGCGCGCTTCGCCCAAGGATCGGGCCGAAAATGTGATGATTGTGGACATGGTGCGGAACGATCTGGGCCGACTGGCCCCCGCGGGCGCCGTGCATACCGACCGGCTGTTTGATGTACAGCGTCTGCCCACCTTGTGGCAGATGACGTCCACGGTCACGGCGCGTACGACCGCCGGGTTGGATGAAGTATTTCGCGCCTTGTTTCCCTGCGCCTCCATCACTGGCGCGCCCAAGGTGAAAACCTCGGAGATCATTCGCGATCTGGAAGCCACCCCGCGCGGACTCTACACGGGCGCCATTGGTTTTGCAGGACCGGGCGCCGCCCAGTTTAATGTGGCCATCCGCACCCTGGTGCTCGACCACGCGCGTGGCTCGGCGGAATACGGAGTGGGCAGCGGCGTGGTGTGGGACTCCGATCCCGAGCGGGAGTATCAGGAATGTCTCAGCAAGGCCCTGATTCTTCAGCGTGTCCCGGAACCGTTTCAATTGCTGGCCACGTTGGCCTGGCGGTCGGGGGAAGGATATCACCTGTTGGCGCGACATCTGGCCCGGCTGGAACGCGCCGCGTGTTATTTCGGCTTTTCCTTTCATCCCGAGCACGTGCGTACCGCACTGGACGAAGCCGCCCGGGGATTCCCTGCCGCCAGCCGGCGTGTCCGCTTAACCATCACCGCCGAGGGCCAGCCCCACATTGAACACGGCCCATTGCCCGAAACGTCGGGTGTGCCGTGGAAACTGGCGCTGGCTCGCGAGCCGGTGGACCCGTCGGATCCGTTCCTGTATTTCAAAACCACGCGGCGTGCGTTGTACTCCCGGGTGCGTCAGGAGCATCCAGGTTTTGATGATGTGGTGTTGTGGAATACCCGGGGTGAGATTACCGAATCGTGCATCGCCAACGTGGCCATCCGTCGCGATGGACGGTGGGTTACGCCGCCGGTTTCGTGCGGTTTGCTGGACGGCGTGCTGCGGGAAGAGTTACTAGCCCGCGGAGAATTGAGCGAAGCCATCATCACCGTGGACGAATTTCGCAACGCAAGCGCATGCGCGCTGCTCAACAGCGTGCGGGGCTGGATCACGGCGCGCCCCTTCCAGCCGGCCTGATAAATCATCGCCCAGATGCAGACGCCGCAGAAATCAATAGCGCCTTGGGATCAAAAACTTCGGGACCAAAGTAGGGACGTTGTAGCTATCATATTTATTATAAATATGTTATACTGATATTAGCGCAACTATGGCCTTTCATTCATCTGGGCTAGGCGATGCCAGTACACGATCCAGGAGAGTGGTGCCGGAACGTGGCGATCCGACGATGCATACCTTGATTCGTTCCATCAACCTTTCCTTCTGCGGTCTGCACCTTTGCTCTTCGCCGGGCAGATCGTAATGACGGCATTCCGGTTTCGATGGCGGATTCAGTTGGATGATGACAACACGGCCAGGCGATAGCCGCGGGTCCGAATTTCGGGTACGAGGAGACGAATGGCTTCCACGGTAATCCGACGGGAAGCGGTGCCGGTGGGATCGGAATCGTGGAACATAAATATCTGCCCCGGAATCAGGTTATTCAGGACATAGCCAGCCAGTGCATCTGGATTATCCGAATCGTAGTCGTGGGTATTGAAACCGCGGACCACCCGATATCCCTTGTCGATCGCGACCTGATCGGCGCGGGCATCGCCCGAAAGATAAGGCGGCCGAAAAAGAGTGGGTGGCCGACCGAGTGCGTTCTGAACGGCCATGCCTCCTTCATTAATCTCGCGGGCGATCTGATCCAAAGAGGCGCGGTCGAAATCAATATGGGAGTAACTGTGATGGCCCACCGCGTGGCCATCCGCCTTGACCAGGCGCGCAAGGTCGGGATAACGATCCACGTGTCGGCCAAGCATAAAGAAGGTGGCGTGCGAACCCTGAAGCGCATCCAGCAAAGCGGGCGTGTCCCGGCCGGGACCATCATCAAACGTTAAATACACAACCTCGGAGCCTTCGTCCGCCTGATCACCTTCACACCCGATGGTCAGCGATGCGCACCCTGCGGCGACGAGTTTGCGCAGAAATTCCAGACGTGAAAATGTGCCTCGGCCCATTTTGCCTCCGTCGTGTACGGCTTCACTTTACCTGAATCCGGGAGACCCGTCCATCAAGTGAATATGCGTACAGCGGTGAGGCGTCGGTATTGTTGCAGCCCCGACCCCGGGTGGGTAGAGCATGGCCATAAAACAGGCCAAAGAAAAAACTCGCGGCCCCGCACGGGCGCCGGAGGAAGGGTTCGGCAATCCGAATACCCTGCCTCCGGCCGCGTGACTCAGCCTTGGCGGGCGCTGGCTACACTGCTGTAGAGCTCTTCGCCGGTCTGACCGTGAACCACGCTGAATTCCTCCACGTGCATGTTCGGGTTGGCCAGGAAGGTCATGTGGCCGTGGAACTTCTCTTCCATCTGGACCAGGATGGCTTCATCCTCGGTGCGCAACCGCTCCAGAATGCTGGGATTGACCGTAACCTTGATGGGCAGCGGGTTTTCCACCGAGGCCTTGCGGCGGCGCATGACTTCGGCGATGCGGCGCTGAATGTCCACGCTCATGCTGAGCGCGCTCTTCACCTTGCCACGCCCGTCGCAATACGGGCAGTTCATGTAGGTGGCGGAGCGCACGCTCTCCTCCTGGCGCTGCCGGGTCATTTCCATCAAGCCCAGCTGCGACATCTGCAACACATTGGTGCGGGCCTTGTCGCGACGCAGCGAGTCCTTCAAGGTACGGTGCACCTGGTTCTGATGCTTCTTCTGCTTCATATCGATGAAGTCGATGACCACTAGTCCTCCGATGTTGCGCAGGCGCAGTTGACGGCCCACTTCCTCAGCCGCCTCCAGATTCACCTGTACGATGGACTCCTCCTGCGAAGACGCCCCCTTGTGGCGGCCGGTATTCACGTCAATAGCCACCAGGGCTTCGGTCTCATCCAGGATCAGATAGCCACCGCTCTTCAGCCACACCTTGCGGCTGAACGCGTTCTCCAGCTGGCGCTCGATGTCGAAGTGCTCAAAGATGGGCGCGTCGCCCTCGTAGAGCTGGATACGGCTGCGAGCCCGCCGGGAGAATTTGGCCACCACGTTGCGGATACGGTCATACTCCGCCCGGTTGTCCACCACGATGCGGTCGATGTCCTCGGTCAGCGAATCACGCACCACGCGCTCGATCAGGTCAGGTTCCTGATAGAGGCGGCAGGGCGAGGGTTTTTCACGCATGCCGATCTCCACATCCTTCCACAGCTCGGCCAGGGCCCGGATGTCGCGCACGAAGGACACCTTGCGGGCGCCCGCACCCGCGGTGCGCACGATCAGGCCATTGCCGCCAGGGGACGGCAGGCGGGCCAGCACCTTTTTCAGGCGCTCGCGCTCCTTGCTGTCCTCAATCTTCTTGGACACGCCTTTCAGCGTGGTACCCGGCATCATGACCAGGTAGCGCCCCGGCACGCTCAGGCTGGCCGTGACTCGCGGACCCTTGGTGCCGATGGCGCCCTTGGTGACCTGGACCACGATGTCCGATCCGACCGGAAACATCTTGGCCATTTCGCCCGGATTGAATTTTTTCCGCTTGGCGGGCCGGCGATCAATGCCCTCCTCCGCCTCCAGACGGGCGGTGTCCTCCGGGATCATGTCCCAGTAATGGATGAAAGCGTTCTTCTTGAGGCCGATGTCCACGAAGGCGGCCTGCAAGCCATCCTCCAGGTTCTGGATGCGGCCCTTGAAGATGCTGCCCACAATGCGATCTTCGCTGGAACGCTCAATGAAGTAATCCTCC
>CAYTVN010000057.1:0-13514 GCA_964441655.1 uncultured Verrucomicrobiota bacterium
CATGCGGGCCCGCGGAGCCAACCTGACCGACATCGCGGTGGTGGTGGTGGATGGCGTGGACGGCGTGATGCCGCAAACCAAGGAAGCCATCCAGCATGCCAAGGCGGCTGACGTCTCACTGATGGTGGCCCTGAACAAAAAAGATCTGCGCGCCTTTAATGCCGACCGGGTGAAGCAACAGCTGCAGGGGCTGGGCGTGAATCCGGAAGACTGGGGCGGCGACGTGATCTGCTGCCCGGTCAGCGCCCTCACGGGTGACGGGGTGGACAACCTGTTGGAGAATATCGCGGTCCAGGCCGAAGTGCTGGAGCTGAAAGCCAATCCCCGTCGCAAGGCCCAGGGCTATGTGGTGGAAGCCCAGCGCGAACCGGGCATGGGCCCGACGGCGACCCTGCTGATCCGGGACGGCACCCTCAACGTGGGTGATGCCATTTTGTGCGGACCCTACTGGGGTCGCGTCAAGGCCCTCATCACCGCTGAAGGCAAGCGACTGAAGAGTGCCGGCCCCTCGGATGCGGTGAAGTGCCTCGGCCTGTCGGATGTGCCGGAAGCCGGCGCGGAGTTTATCGTGGCGGACAGCGAACGCGCGGCCCGCGAAACCTCGGAGTCCCGCCTGGCCGCCAAGCGTGAACAGAGCCTGTCCAACCTGACCCCCAAGCGGGCCTCGCTGGAAGACCTGATGAAGGCTTCGCAGACCAAGGAGAAGAAGGAACTCAACCTGCTGGTCAAGGTGGATGCGCAGGGTTCCCTGGAAGCCCTGCAGCACGCCATCAACAATATCAAGAGCGAGAAGGTTACCCAGAACATCGTGCTGGGCGGCGTGGGCAATATCAGCGCCAACGATGTGCTGCTGGCCAGCGCCTCCAACGCCATCATCCTGGGCTTTCACGTAAGCAAGGACATCGAGGCGGCGGCCACGGCCAAGCGCGAAGGTGTGGAAATCCGCCTCTACAGCATCATTTACGAATTGCTGGATGAACTGCGGGAAGCCATGCAGGGTCTGCTCGACCCCATCGTGCGCGAAACCGTGATCGGACATGCCAAGGTCAAGGAAACCTTCGACCTGGGCAAGAAGGGCAAGGTCGCCGGCTGCATCATTACGGACGGCAAGTGCACTTCGCGTGCGCGGGCGCGGGTCAAACGCAAGGGTGAGGTTTTGCACGAAGGCACGGTCACCACCTTGCGTCGCTTCCAAAACGAGGCCTCCGAAGTGCGGGAAGGCCAGGAGTGCGGCATCCGCCTCGAACGCTTTGGCGACTTTGAACCGGACGACATCATCGAACTGTACGAAGTCGAGAAGATCGCCCAGCAACTGTAACGCGATGGGCGGTAAACCCGCCAGCCAACCAGGAGACGGACATGCGCCCACAACGCCTGACCCGCGTCAATCAGTTGCTCAAACAAGAGGTGGCCGAACAGCTGTTCCGCGTCATGCACGAACCCGGGTTCGATGCCGCGGCCTGCACGGTGACCCGCGTCATCACCAGCAGCGACCTGCGCCATGCCCGCGTCCTCATCTCCATCCGCGGAGAACCGGAGCGCCAGCAGCAGATTCTCGGCCTCATCGGACGCCACCGCAAGGAGCTGCAGGACATCATCAACCGGCGCATCACCATGAAGTACACCCCCCAGCTCGTGTTCGAACTGGATGAATCCATCGCCAAGGGCGACGATGTGCTGTCCATGATCGCCGAGATGGAAGCGGAACACCCGGAGTGGAAGCAAAGCCCCGGCAAGGAAGCGGCGAACTGATATGAACGGACGCTTTCGCAGCCCCCCGCCGCGGGTGCTGGATCCCTGGGATGGCCTGCTGCTGGTGGACAAATGCGCCGGCCCCACCTCGCACGACGTGGTGGACCTCGTGCGCGACAAGTTCCGCCTGCCCAAAGTCGGCCACGGCGGCACCCTCGACCCCGGGGCCACCGGGCTGCTTATCCTGCTCCTGGGCCGCGCCACCAAGGTGTCCCAGCAGATCATGAGCACGGACAAAACCTATGTGGGTACCTTCGACCTCGGGGTCACCACCGACTCGCACGACGCCGAGGGGGCCATCCTCCAGCGACGACCCTATGAAGGCATCACCTCCGCTGCGGTGGAGGCCGAAATGCGCAAGTGGGTGGGCGATGTGCAACAGTTACCTCCCATGGTGTCCGCCATCAAGAAGGACGGCGTGGCCCTCTACAAATTGGCCCGCAAAGGCCAGGAGATTGAGCGGGAGCCCCGCCTGCTCCACATCTACGAATTTTCACTGCTGCGCTTTGAAGACGGACGCGGCTGGTTTCGCACCCGCTGTTCCAAAGGCACCTACGTGCGCACGCTATGCCACGACATCGGCGAGGGATTGGGCTGCGGCGCCCATATGCGCACCCTGCACCGCACCCGCTCCGGCGATTTCGATGTGGCCGACGCAGTGCGCCTGGAGGACCTGGTGAACTTCACGCACCAAGAACTGCGGGCCCGCATCCGCCCGCTGCACACCCTCCGCCTGCAAGGCCAGGCCTGAACCGGGCTTCCATGCGAACGGTCACCCGATTGGATCAACTGCAAAACGAAACCCGCCCCGTGGTGCTGGCCGCGGGTGCTTTCGACGGCGTCCACCGCGGTCACCGCGTGGTCCTAGAGCGCGCCATGGATCATGCCCGCCGCCTCGGCGGCTCCGCCTGGGTCATGACGTTTGATCCCCATCCCCTGAAACTGTTGCGACCGGATAGTGCCCCGCCCCTCATCACCTCCACCCCGCACAAGCTGCAGTTGATGCGGGCGATGGGTGTGGATGGCTGCGCCGTCCTTCCCTTCACACCCAGCCTGGCCGCCGTGCCAGCTGAACCGTTCATCGCCGATCTCAAGCGCGCCATTCCCCAACTGGCCGTTCTGGTGGTGGGCGCCAACTGGACCTTCGGCCATCACGCGGAAGGCAACACCCGCCTGCTCCGCACCCTGGCCGATCGCCACGGGTTCACCGCCGACATCGTGGACGGCGTCACCCTGGGCGGCGATTCCATCTCCAGCACCCGCATTCGCAAGGCGGTTTCGGGCGGACATCTGGATGCCGCGGCCGATCTGCTGGGCCGGCCCTTCAGCATGTACGGCACCGTCATTCACGGCACCAAGCTGGGCCGCCAGCTGGGGTATCCCACGGCCAACGTGGACCCCCACAACGAAGTCCGCCCGCCCGCCGGCATCTACGCCGTCCGCATGCAGGTGCAGGGCGAACTGCATCCGGGAGCCGCCTTCCTGACCGACCACCCCGATCCCCGCAAGGGACCGCCCGACGTGGTCGAAGTCCATCTCATTGACCGCACCCTCGACCTGTATGATCTGGAAGTGGAAGTTTTCTTCGAGAAACGGTTGCGCGATGAATGGACGTTCAACGGTCTGGATGCCTTGAAAAAACAAATCACGCTCGATGTGGAAAACGCCCGCACCGCCCTGAAGATGTAGCATGGGCGCCCTGCTTTATCCGGCCGATCTCGAGGCGTTCTGGCTACACCACGCCGCCGCCTCGCTCCATCAGGAGAACACCCCCACCCTGCTGGACCAGTTGCGCCCGGAGGTGGCCCGCCTGAGCGACCTGTTCACGGTGGCCCGCCCCAACGGCTTCGGCCGCTACGGGGATGAGCTGCGCGCCCAGATGGCCTACGCCCTGTTTTTCTTTCCTCAAACCTATGTGCGCAGCGGACTCGCCCTGGCCGAATGCCTCGCCGGCGGGCGCTGGACGCCACCCGCGGACCGGCCTCTGCGCGCGCTGGATCTCGGCGCGGGACTTGGCGCCGGCTTGCTCGCCGCCGCCCACGCCCTGCGCCCGCGGGCCATGGAATTGACCGCACTTGATCACGCCGCGGTCAGCCTGTCGCTGCTGCAGGATCTATTCGCCCACCAGCAACTCACGGTGACCACGCGCCCGGGCCACCTGCTGCAACCCCTGCCGGAAAATGAGACTTGGGACCTTATCCTGTGCTCCTTCGCCCTGAACGAAGCGGTGGAAGGCACACCCGACGCCGACGTCCATGCCTGGGCACGCCGCCTGCTGCAACGCCTCAACCCCGGCGGCCTGCTGCTGATCCTCGAACCCGCGCTGGACGCCGCCGCACTCCGCCTGGAAGTCCTGCGCGACGCCCTGGCCGATCAGGGACACGGATGCATCATCGCTCCCTGTCTGCACCATCACCGTTGCCCGCTGCGCAGCGAGGGCCGCTCCTATTGCCACGAAGTCCGTCGCTGGACCGCCCCCGAATCCGTCGCCTATCTCAATCGACACCTGTTCCGCGATTTACAGGTCTTGAAATTCTGCTTCCTGGCGATCACCCAGACCGCGCGCCCCGCTCCCGTAACCGACTCCGCCCACGCACGCCTCATCGCGCCCGTGGATCTGCAGAACGGGAAAATCGTCACCCGCGGCTGCGCCGCCGATGGCGTCGCCCGCGGCTACGAAGTGCTGAACCGGCACCTGACCCGCGAGGAACGCGATGCGCTGGGTGCGGTGGAACGCGGAGCCCGCATCCGCTGGCCCGCGCTCAAGCCGTTCAGCGACGGACGCATCCTGCGTGCCGCCGGCATGCCGACGTTTGAAGCGTAAACGGCCCTGCGCGCGTGTGGGGCACTTGACAATTGTGGTCACACTTGTGACCATTATTATGTGAAAGACATCGGCATACGTGAACTCAAAATGCGGGCCTCCAAGCTGGTGCGGCAGGTGGAGGAGGACGGCGCCACCTATACGATCACCCGGCACGGGCGTGCGGTAGGCCAGCTGGTTCCCCCCACCTATGCGCAACCGTCAACCGCCTCCAACGATGAGCAGGCCTGGCTGCGCGTTATGGAACTTATGGCTGCCATTCGTGCCACGCATCGCGGCCGACGTTCCGCACTTACCGAACTGTCAAAGATGAGGCGGTAAAGTGGCTGAACTCGTTACCTTGGACGCCAGCATTCTGGCGGCAGCCTGCCGCCCGTCGGAACGCGCGAACTCCGAGGCGCTGGAGCTTTTGATCGCGGTGCAAAACCGATGCCTTCCCCTGATCGAGCCCACCCTGCTCATCATCGAAGTAGCCGCAGCCCTGGCCCGCACCGGCACCGGCGCCGAGGCGGCGCGGAAGCTGGCCCACGGCATCACTCAGCTGCCCCGATTAACCCTGGTCAACCTGGACACACGCATGGCTGCGTACACTGCCGAACTGGCGGCGCGGCATCATCTACGCGGCGCCGATGCAACCTACGCGGCGGTGGCCCTGATGTATGGGACCGTTCTGGTGACGCTCGACAAAGAACAGCTCAAGCGTCATCCGGAAAAGTTGCGTGTGCTGAACCCGGCGGCGGCGCTGGCCCGCCTGCGGGCCTGATCACATCGCGCGGCCGTGGCGGCGCAACTGGCGCAACGCGGCCCCAAAATCCTTGCTGGGCGGCGCCTCGATGGTCAACCGCTGGCCGGTCACCGGATGGGTCAGGGTCAGCTTCCATGCATGCAAGGCCAGGCGACCGATCAACGCGCGCTCCTCGCCGTCGCCTTCCTTGTATTTCCGCTTGAAGTCGGAGAGAAACAGGCCGCGCGGTGTTCCATATACGTGATCGGCCACGATGGGACATTTCATAAACGCGCAGTGCACGCGCAACTGATGCGTCCGCCCGGTATGCGGCATCAGATGCAACAGGCTCAGCCGGTGCCAGCGTTCGACCTCTTCGTAGGCCGTCTCCGCAGGTTTGCCGTGGGGCGAAACCTTCATGCGATTGGGTTGCTGCGGGTCCGGCGCGATGGGCTGTTCGATCACGCCCTTCGGCTCGGGGGGCGAACCGCGCACCAGGGCCTGATAGACTTTTTCCACCTCGCGCGTCTCAAACGCCTTGCACACCACATCCAGCGCGGCCTTGGTTTTCGTGCACAGCACCAGCCCGCTGGTCGCCTTGTCGAGCCGATGCACGTTGAACCACCCCGGCGATTCCTGCTGGTGTACCAGATCCATCAGGTTCTCCAGGCTCTTGTCCCAGCGGTCCGGGGCGATGAGCATTCCGGACGGTTTATTGAAGGCAATCAGGGTGTCGTCTTCGTAGACCACGGGGGCTAGTTCGCGCAGGGTTTTCATGAGGTTTGCTTGATCGCTTTCTGGAGCAAGCGCGCGGACACCCGGCGCGTGACGGGATCGGGATCGGTTTGAGCCATTTCCTTGACCCGGCTCCAGAAGGCGGCATCGGCCAGCCAGAACCCCCAGAACATGCCGGATCGCCGCACCAGGGCATCGGGCGAATCCAGCAATTGCCGGGTCAGGGTGCGCGTGCCGCCCACCGAGGGCATCAGGCGCAACAGGGGCTGATACTGGGCGCCCGCGTCCAGGGCGGAAAAGAAAATCGGTTCCGTGCCGCACAAGCCGTAGATCATCCGGCGCTTCGCCTGGTTGCGCTCCAACTCGGCGCGGATCATGTCGAACTGTCGCTGCTTTCCCCACACCGTGAGATACAGGCCCGCCACCGTGGCCTGGCCCAGGGTGGCCGCCTGCCGGTACTGCTGCTCCAGCGGGGGCACCCCGGGTACACCCACGGCAAAAAAGCGCGTGGCGTCGTAGGTGCCCTTGGCCATTTCCAGCGGGCCCAGCGCCTCGCGATCAATCAGCCCGGCGAGGTTCTGATAGAGGCCGTGAAAATCCGCGGGCAGTTCGGGGTCAGCCCACGCCACGGACGTACAGGCTATCATGACGAAAAGCCTGCACAGGATATAACCGCAGAGGCGCAGAGTTCGCGGAGAAGAACGCCGACCAGTAAGAATACCTGCCGGAGGCCATGTCGACTCCGGCCCATCAGGAAAAGTCTTCTCTGCGTCCTCCGCGTCTCCGCGGTGAAACAGCCAGGCTAAACAGCGAGGGAACATGGCACGCAGTCTTGCCTTTGCCAGCCGTCCATTCAAGATCGGGCTGCTATGAATTCAACCACCCTTGAACTGCCCGGATGCCTGGTCACCCTGGCCGCACGCGGCCTGAAGCGCCCGCTGGACGGATTCTGGGTCACCGGGCGCACGCGCTCCCGAACCTTGCTCCTGTTCGTACACGGCATGGGCGGCAACTTCTACCGCTCGGTCTCCAAAAAAGAGATGATGATTCAGGCTCCGCGCGCCGGGGTGGATGTCCTGTCCTTCAACAACCGCGGGAACGAGAAGGACGTGGCCACGGAAATCTTCACCGACTGCGTGTACGACCTCGACGCGGCGGTGGCCTTCGGGCTCGAGCGCGGTTACCGACAGATCGTCCTGCTCGGCCACAGCACCGGCTGCCAGAAAATTACCTATTACCAGGCGCGGCGTCGGCACCCCCGGGTGGGCGCCCTGGTGCTGGCTGCCATCGGCGACGACTACGCGATTGCCCGCCGGGATCTGGGCCGCCGCTACGAAACCCAGCTGGCCCGGGCCCGCGCCCTGGTGAAGGCGGGTCGCGGCGACACCATCCTGACCGCCAAAGGCTGCCTGAATTTCGCCGCCCACCGCTTCATCAGCGTGGCCGACCCCGCCCAGCCCGAGGCGGAGATTTTTAATATGGAAGGCCCGCTGCGCACCTTCCGCAAAATCACCTGCCCCACCCTGGCCGTGCTGCCCGCGCAGGAGGAATTCGCCTGCCTGCCCGTCACCGAAATGTCCGCCCGCCTGCGCGCCGCCGCGCGGGCCCGTCCCTTCGACACCGTGCACATTCCGGACGCCGACCATGGTTTCAAGGGCCGCGAAGTGGAAACCACGGGCGTCATCCTGGACTGGCTGAAATCCGTGCTGAAAAAAGTTCCAACGATTGGAAAATGAGCATTTTCAAACTTCCAACGATTGGAACTTTTGTCGCGGGCGTCGTTCTAGTGGCCGGCGGCGCCCTCTGCGCTGTTGCCCAGACCTCGGCCCCGCCGCCTTATCTGGCGCTGAACCGGCTGGACCGCGACGGCGATCAGCAGGTGAGCGAGCAGGAATTCATCGCGGCGGGCGAAGCCGGACTCGCCGCGCGTTTTGCCGGTATTGACACCAATCACGACGGCGCGTTGTCACCCCGGGAAATCGAGGTCGCGCGGGCGGCCTCCGAAGCGCGCCTGCGCCGGCTGGCCGCTGATGATCCCGAGCGGTCGGAATATGCCGCCATGCCGGCCTTTGACGAACTGGACGCCGATGCCAGCGGCAGCGTGGAGCCCTCCGAATTTGCCGCGGCCCAGCAGCGCAGCCTGCGCCTGCGCTTTAAGCGCCTGGATGAAAACGGGGATGGCCTGCTGACCGAAGCCGAATTTGAGGCCGCGCGCCGTCGCTTCCTGATGCAGGTGGGCCGCCCGCTCGAGTCCAGCGCGCCCTGAAGGGACGCGATGCGTCACGGCGGGGTCGCGGGCTGGGGCCCGGTGCCGTCCGCCACGGCGGTTTCGTTCATGGAATCGGCGGCGATGGCGAGAATTTCATCGCGCCCGTAGAGACGGCCCTGCCCGATGCCGGGACAGGACCGGCAGGTTTTCTTCCAGGCCGTTTCCGAGCGGATATTTTCCGACCAGAAGGGAAAGGTGCGGCACTGGGTGGGCCGCACGTCGTAGATGGTGCAACGCTCGTTGCGGAAAAAGATGCAGGCGTAGTTGTCCCCCACCTCGCGCAAGCTGTGCCCGCCGTCCACGGGATAGGCGTAGTCCGCGAGAAATTTTTCGCGGGTGAGGCCGAGATGGCGCGCGATGCGTTCCGACTCCGCGGCATTCATGAACACCGTGCCCGGCGCGCCCGCGCAACAATGTCCGCACTGGGTGCAACCGAAGCGGAGTCCGCCGTCAAAGAAATAGGGCCGGTCTTCGGGGCGGGCGGGGACGCGTTTCATGGTCAGCCTACCAGCGCTGGCGGTCAGTCAGGAAAAGTTGGTCGAAATTGCCCAGCGGGAAACCCTGAGCCAGCGGAAAATCAGCCGGGATGCGGCCTTCCATGATGGGGAACCAGGTGCGGTAGGAACCGGAGAGCAGGGTGCTCACGTACTCGCGGTCGCGCGTGATGGTGGTGAAATAGAGGCCGCTGATGCGCTTGGTGTAGTCGTTGATTTCGTAGAACTCATCCAGGGAGGCGGGCAGCAGCAGCGAGGTGCGCTGGCCGTACCACGCGGTGGCCCACGGCATGTCGGTGCACAACAGTTCGTCCGGGGTGAGCATGCGACAGACGTGGGAGATGTAGGCCGGGAAATACGGCGGATACGGCACGCCCGCGCGCGGCGGCAGCAGGGTCAGGATCAGGGGCAGCGCCCCCAGGGTCATGAAGGCGCCGGTCACCGACATGCGCAGCAGCGGGATGCGAATCTGCATGCGATCCAGCAATATGTAGAAAAAGGCCACGCCGTAGACGATGACCACGGGCCAGAACAGGCTGAGCAACTGCACGGTGGGCCGGCCGAACAGGGAAGCCACCGCCATGAGCAGGACCAGGCCCAGGGCCACACACCAGCGGAGGCGGCGGGCGGGATCGCGGGCAAACGAGTAGAAAAATGTGGTGAGGAAAAATGCCCCGGCCAGCCCATCGCCGATGGCCCGCCATTCGCCCTTGTACAGCATCGCCACGCCGGTCAGCAGTTTCATCTGCAGGGTGGTGAACACTTCGCCCC
Source organism: uncultured Verrucomicrobiota bacterium (assembly GCA_964441655.1). GTDB lineage: Bacteria > Verrucomicrobiota > Kiritimatiellia > CAIVKH01 > CAIVKH01 > CAYTVN01. The sequence continues at coordinate 9,570 of CAYTVN010000057.1, forward strand.
ACTTGAGTTTCTGGGCCAGGGTCCGCTCGAACTCGTTGTTGAGCAGCGGATCGAATCCGTTGAGCGCGGTATAGGGCGCGAGGCCCAGCAGGCCGCCACTTACCGTCCAGTTGCGGACCAACCAGGGCGCGATGAACACCAGCACCAGGGCCAGGTAGAACAGCACGGACCACACCTTGCGCTCGCGGGCGGACCATCCGATATACAGCGCCAGCGCGGGCACCAGCGCGATGGTCCCGTAGCGGGTCAGGAAGGCCAGCGCACTGAATAAGGCGCAGGCCACCAGCGCGGCATAGCCGGACCAGGGCGACGAACCTTCCGGGCGTGGGCTCGCGACCACCAGCGCCAGGTAGGTGGCCAGGGCGCACCAGGCGGTGGCCACGGAAACACCGGTGCCGGTGATGGCCAGGCTCCAGGTGGCATCACTGAGGAAAAAGAGCGTCATGCTCAACTGGGCCACCCGCGTGTCGAACAAGCGGCGCGCCATCAAGAAAACCAACACCCCGGTCACCAGGGTAAAGAACAGGTTGAGCGGCACCACCACCCATTGTTCCGGCGGGAAGGTGCGCACGGACTTTTCGTCCAGAAAGGCGTTTTGCAGGGAGCGGAAGCCCAGGGAGAGCAGGAAGGGATACACAGGCGGATTCACGATGTCCGGATGTTCCCGCATCTGGGGGTTCTGGGTGGAGGAGTGTTCGATCAGGTACCACATGCTGGCCGGACGAATGACCTGGGTATTCAGGTGGCCGCTCTGCATGAGATTGCGGCCCAACTGCGCCATGTCCATGGCCGAGGCATCCTTCAAACCGCGGAACTGGGTGGCGGTGTAAAGCACCATGACCGACAACAGGAACAGCAGATAGAGGCCAAGTTTGATCAGGCGCAACCCGATGCCCACGTCCACGTTGTAGACGATGTCCTGGATCTTTGATTCAAACGGTCGGGTAACCATGCTGACTTCCTTGCCGTGGTGCGCAGGGGTTATAGTAGGCAACCGGCCGAGCCCCTGCAATGACGAAGCCGCCTTGTAAGGAAATTCAAGCTGGCGCGACTCTATGCAAAACCAACAAGGAACGTTTACCCATGCCCAATGTACTGCACTCCACCTTTACCCTCGGATCCCTTCGCCTGCCCAACCGCATCGCCATGGCCCCCATGACCCGATGCCGGGCCACCGCGGATCACGTGCCGACCGCCCTCATGGCTGACTACTACCGCCAGCGCGCGACCGCCGGACTGATCATCACCGAAGGCACCTCCCCCTCGCCCAACGGACTCGGCTACGCCCGCATTCCCGGCCTGTACACGCCGGAGCATGTGGCGGGCTGGCGGCAGGTGACCAACGCCGTGCACACGGCCGGCGGACGAATTTTTGTCCAGCTCATGCACACCGGCCGGACTTCGCATCCGCTGAACATGCCCCCGGGCGCGCGCATTCTCGCCCCCTCCGCGGTGGGCTTGAGCGGCAGCATGTGGACGGACGCCCAGGGCTTGCAGCCGTATCCGACACCCGTCGCCATGAGCGAGGAGGACGTCCAGCAAGCCATCGCGGAATTTGCGCACACGGCATCCGCAGCCGTGGACGCGGGTTTTGACGGGATCGAACTGCACGGCGCCAACGGATATCTCATTGACCAATTCCTCAACACCGCCACCAACCTGCGCACCGATCGCTGGGGCGGCAGTGTGGCCAACCGCATCCGTTTCGTCGTGGAGGTGGCCAAAGCCACGGTGGCCCGCATCGGCGGAGCGCGGGTGGGGATACGAATATCGCCCTACGGTGTGTTCAACGACATGAAGCCGGACGCACAGATGGATGAACTCTACACCACCCTGGCCGCTGAACTTTCGTCCCTGGGTCTCGTCTACATTCACGTGGTGGACCACAGTTCCATGGGCGCACCGACCATCAGTCCGGCGGTAAAGCACGCCATTCGCACCCACTTCAAAGGTGCCTACATGCTGTCCGGCGGCTACGACGGAGCGAAGGCCAAAGCCGATCTGTCTTCCGGCCAGGGTGAGTTGGTGGCCTTTGGCCGACCCTACATCGCCAACCCAGACCTGGTTGAACGCCTGGAAAATGGACAACCCCTGGCCCAGCCGGATCCCAACACCTTTTACACGCCCGGCGAAAAAGGCTACACGGATTACCCGGCGCTCCCGGCTTCCACGTAAGTCCCGCCCCCTTCTGGGCGCGTTATCGGCGGGGCTGGGAATACTTCCCCGCCCCGCTTGCTTTTGCACCGGCACCCGCTACACTGCCGCCCTTTTGCAGACCACCTGGCGGGGATTCCCATGAGTACTGTCGAATATCGCAACATTGCCATCATCGCCCACGTTGACCACGGTAAAACCACCCTGGTCGACAAACTGCTCCGCGAAGGCGGCGCCTTCTCGGTCCGCGAGGAGGTTGAAGAACGGGCCATGGACTCCATGGATCTGGAACGCGAAAAAGGCATCACCATCAAAGCCAAGAACGCCTCCCTGCACTGGGGCGGCAAGACCATCAACATCGTGGACACCCCCGGCCACGCCGATTTCGGCGGCGAGGTGGAGCGCATCATGCAGATGGTTGACGGCGTGTTGCTGGTCGTGGATGCCGTGGACGGCCCCCAGGCGCAGACCCGCTTTGTGCTGCAGAAAGCACTGCACCACGGCCTGAAGCCCATCGTGGTGGTCAACAAAATCGACCGCGAACATGCCAACGTACACCGGGTGCACGACCAGGTGCTGGAATTGCTGCTGGATTTGCATGCCAACGAAGAGCAGTTCAACTGTCCCTTCATCTATGCCAGCGCGCGCGACGGCTTCGCGGTACGCGACATCAACGATGAGCGCAAGAACATGGTGCCGCTCTTTGAAACCATCGTATCCCACATCCCGCCCCCCCAGGCCCACCCCAACGAGCCGTTCAAGATGCTGATCAGCAATCTGGACTGGAGCGATTACGTGGGCCGGATCGCCATCGGGCGCATCACCAGCGGATCGGTCAAGACGGGCGACGTGGCGTGGTGCATCCACAAGGACGGCAAACGCGAAAAGGCCACCGTAAGCAAGGTGTTCGAATTCAGCGGCATGCGCACGTCGGAATCGGTGACCGGCGAGGCCGGCAACATTGTGGGCATTGCAGGCTTTGAAGATTTGGACATTGGCGAAACCCTGTGCGCCAACAGCGACGCCGAGCCGGTGCCCTTCACAGACATTGACCCGCCCACCCTGCAGATGCAGTTCTGCGTGAACGACGGCCCGCTGGCCGGTCGCGAAGGCAAGTTCCTGACCTCGCGCCAGCTGCGCGAACGCCTGTACAAGGAAGTGCGAACCAACATCTCCCTGCGCGTGCAAGACACCGACGTGCCCAACATCTATCTGGTGAGCGCGCGCGGCGAACTGCAGATCGCCATCCTGGTCGAACAGATGCGCCGCGAAGGTTTTGAAATGCTGGTCTCCCGCCCGGAAGTGATCATGAAGCAGGTGGACGGCCAGAAGCACGAACCGTTCGAGACCTTGTGGGTGGACACCCCGCAGGATCGCCTGGGCGACCTGATGCAGAACCTGGCCGGCCGCAAGGCGCAAATCACCAACATGCACCACCACGGCGACCGCGTGAATCTGGAAGCCGTCATCCCGACCCGCGGCATCATCGGTTTTGAAACCGACATGGTGAACCTGACCGGCGGCCGCGCCGTCATGAGTCATATGTTCAAGGAATACGCGCCGCACTGCGGCCCCGTGGCCAGCCGCTCCAGCGGCACTCTGGTCTCCATGGACAACGGCATCACCACCGCCTTCGCGTTGGACACGTTGCAGGAACGCGGCAAGATGTTCATCAAGCCGGGCGACGAAGTTTATGTCGGCATGCTGGTGGGCGAAAATCCCCGCGCCGAAGATATTCCGGTCAACCCGACCAAGCAGAAGCACCTGACCAATATGCGCAGCCAGGGCGAC
>CAYTVN010000058.1:0-13409 GCA_964441655.1 uncultured Verrucomicrobiota bacterium
GGATGGACCAGCGCGCGCTGGAGCAGGGTGACCACGTGTTCCTCGCGCAACGGCTCCAACTCGAAAATCTGGGAGCGCGAGGTGAGGGGGCTGTTGATGAAATAGAACGGGTTGTGGGTGGTGGCGCCCACCAGGGTCACGGCGCCTTCCTCCACGTAGGGCAGCAATACATCCTGCTGGGCCTTGTTGAATCGGTGGATTTCGTCGATGAACAGGATGGTCTCCAGCTTGCGCATGCGCTTGCGATGCTGGGCCGACTCCAGTTGTTCGCGCAGGATCGCCACGTTGGCCAGCACGCCGCTGGTGCGCGCGAAATAGCGGCGGGTGACGCGGGCGATGACCTCGGCCAGAGAGGTTTTCCCGCAGCCGGGCGGACCGAACAGAATGATGCTGCCCATGCGGTCGGCCTCGATGGCGCGGCGGAGCAGTTTGCCGGGGCCGATGATGTGATCCTGGCCCACCACGTCCTCCAGGGTCTGCGGACGCATCCGCGCGGCCAGCGGGGCTTGGGCCCCTGTGCTGCTGGCGGCGAGCTGCTCACCGTCGTTAAAAAGTTCGTCCATGGGGGTTAGGCTGCATTCCTGTGCAATTACTGCACATCAGCCACCGTCAAGCCAGCCCGGATCGCCAGCGCACGCTGGCGGGCGTCGAAGCTGATGAACAGTTGGGTCGCCAGTTGAATGGCGCAGGCGACGTGCAGAATGTCCATGGTCCGGCAGCCTAGTTGGGGAGTTAGTTCACTCAGTTGACGAAAGGATGCCAGCAAATCGGCCCGCCGGATGTCGGGGAAGAAGTAGAGACCGCGTCGCTTGCGTTCCTCAAAAAGGCTTATTTGTTTATCGGCCTGGGCGCGGGTGATGTCTTTCCAAAACACCTTGAGCCGCAGGGCGTTGATCAGTTCGGCCTCCTGAAGTTCCCACACGGGCAGGGGTTCATCCTGGTCGGCTACCCGTGCCTGGACCAGGGACGACCCGGCCTCCTTGATGTAGAGCTTGATGAGCGCACTGGTGTCCAGGTAGATCACCCCCGGCCCTCCCGGTCCCGCCGCACGGTTTCCTCGCCCGAAGGGCCGCCGGTTTTGATCGCGGTGGCCACATGATCATCCCACTTCAGCACGCGTCTCGGCCGCGCGGGCACGATATGCACCGCGGGCTTGCCATGGTTCAGCACTTCGAAGGTCTCACCGTTGCGTACCTGCCTTTCCACGGCCGCCCACTGGGCTTTCATTTCCCGGACGGAGATTGTTTTCATGAAGAAAGTAAATCAATTGTTACACATAATGTAAAACATTAACGCAGCTTCGCCCGGCCCCGATGGGTGGGCAAAAAAATACCCCACCATAAGTCGTCTGGAGCCGTTGCTCTGACACCTCGATATTTCGAGGTGGGCGCCCGGCCTGCCGTTTCAGCTGTCCCCGGAGGGATGTGCAATACGCGACAGAAATGAGCACCCATACGGTAATGAATACTGGGTCAGAGAAGCTTGGCCCCTGCGCGAACCAGGCAGGGTATTTTCTTCGCCCCCGGGTCGCCCCGGAGGAAATCGGTTTGTATTCCAAAGAACCCGGACACCCTCGAGTGTCCGCAACAAGACCATGCTAACCCGCGCAACCGCTTTCGTCCAATGCCGGTCGACATATTTCTGCAACTGGCTGACCAACCGTGGTTTCTGGGTGCGATATTTCGAGCAGCGAAAGCGTTGAGTTCTGACGCTGTAGCTACGGGATTGCATCCCGTCGGGAATGGGCGTGAACGCTCGACGGCATGAAATGTCGTCGCTACAGGTTGACGAAGGTTGTAGCGACGGGATTTCATCCCGTCGGGTAGGGCGCGCCTCAGCCTTCGCGGATTTCCGCGCTGAGGCTGCTGCGCAGGGCAGTCTTGATCTTCTCGTGGAAACCGTTGGCTTCCTCGTCGGTCAAGGTGCGGTCGGCCGCCCGGTAGGTCAGGGTGTAGGCCACACTGCGGCGGCCGGCCCCGATGGCGGCGCCGGTGAAGATGTCGAACAGCGCAATGGCTTCCAGCTCGCGGGGCGCCGCCTTCTTGATGCAGGACACGATGTCCTCGTGCCGAACCGCGTCGGTGACAATCATCGCCACATCGCGCGCCACCGAGGGATGGGCCGGTAAATCGCGGAAACCGCGCAGGTCGAGCGCGTGGGCCAGCAGCGCCGGCACCGATAGTTCGGCCACGGCCACCGCATCAAACAAACGCCATTCTTTGCGGATGCGGCGCGCGACCATGGCCAGGGTGCCCGCGGGCTTGCCGTCGATCAACAGTTCCAGCGCGGAGCCGGCCTCGGCATAGGCCAGGTCGGTCGCGTGCGTCTTCCCGCTGGTGATGCGCAGGGCCGCGCAGAGTTGCTCCACCATGCCCTTGAGCCACTGGAACGCCTCCGCTGGTTCGATGGTTTTGCGCTTGGCGAAATCGCCCCGTCCGACGGGCCCCATCAGGCCGATGGCCAGATGTTCCGATTCCACCACGTCGCCCTGGGCATCGCGCTGAAAGACGCGGCCGATTTCATAGAGCGATGCCTCCTCGGTTTGGCGGGCCCGGTTGCGGCCCAGGGTTTCCACCAGCTGCGGTACCAGGGAGGGGCGCAGCACCGATTGATCCGCGCTCAGCGGGCGCGGTATGGCCACCCGGCGCGCATGATCGTGGGTGGCGAACAGGTCCAGCAGCGGCTCGGAGACCAGGCTGTAGTTCAGGATTTCGCTCAGGCCCAAACCCGCCAGGGCATCCCGCAGGCGTCGGCGGGCGCGCACGTCAGCATTGCCGCTGCCGCTGTCCATCACGGCACGCGGGGAGGGCGTGGGAATCTGATCCAGCCCATGGATGCGCGCGAATTCCTCCACGAGGTCAATCTCGCGCTCCAGGTCGCGGCGGAAAACCGGAATGGTCACGTCGAGGGCGCCCGCGGCGGCCGGGGCCACGCCAAGCTGCAGGGCCTTGAACACACCCGCGATGGTCTCGTCCGGGGCGGCCACGCCGGTCACGTCACGCACGAAATCAAACCGGCACCGAATTTTCTTGGCTTGCGCCGGGGCCGGGTAAACATCGGTCACACCGTCCACCAAAGTGGCGCCTGCGTGTTCCACCATCAGCGCGGCAGCGCGTCGGCTGGCCCAATCCACCAGCTCCAGGTCCACCCCACGTTCGAAGCGGTAGGAGGATTCGGTGGAGAGCCCGACTTTGCGCGCGGTGGCGCGGATGTCGCCGGGCCGGAAGGCGGCGCTCTCCAGCAGAATGTTCCTGGTGGTGTCGCGGATTTCGCTGCCCGCGCCGCCCATCACGCCCGCCAGGGCGACCGGGTGCACGGCATCGGCAATGACCAGCATGGTCGGATCCAACTCCCGATCCTGCCCGTCCAGCGTGGCCATGCGTTCGCCCGCACGGGCCCGCCGCACCACGACGCGGCCTTCCGCCAGGAGATCGCGATCAAACGCGTGCAACGGCTGGCCGCACTCCAGCATCACGTAGTTGGTGATGTCCACCACGTTGTTGATGGCGCGGATGCCGGCCAGCTCCAACCGTTTCTGCATCCAGTCCGGGGCCGGCCCGATCTTCACGTTCTCCAGCAGTCGCGCCGTATATCGCGGACAACCCGCCGCATCCTCCACGCTCACGCTGACCGCTGCCTTGGAACCTGGAACTTGGAACTTGGAACCTGGAACTTTGAGTGGTTTCCCATAAACCGCACCCAGTTCCCGCGCAATGCCGATCAGGCTCAGGCAGTCGGCCCGGTTTGGGGTTACTTCCAATTCCAGCACGGTTTCCGGCGGACCCAGCACGGTGGCCAGCGGGGTGCCCGCGTCCCATTTCGCGTCCAGCACGAGCAGGCCCGCGTGATCGGTGGACAGACCGAGTTCATCGGCCGCACACAGCATGCCAAACGATTCCACCCCGCGGATTTTGGCCTTCTTGATGACGAAGCCCCCGTTGGGCACCGTCACGCCGACCGGCGCAAACGGATATTTCCCGCCTGCCGTCACGTTGGGCGCGCCGCACACCACCTGCAGTTCCTGCGTGCCGTCGAATACCTTGCACACGGACAGCTTGTCCGCATTCGGGTGACGCTCCACCGCGCGCACCTCGGCCACCAGGAATCCCGCGAAGTCGGAACCGATGGTCTCGATGCCCTCCACTTCGGTGCCGGAAAAGGTGAGCCGGTCCGCGATCTGTCGCGGCGTGTCCGTGAGTTCGATGTAGTCGGTGAGCCAGGATAGGGGGATGCGCATAAGAAGTGATCCGTGATCTGTCATCCGTCGTCCGTGCGGATCACGGATTACGGATAACGGACTACGCTAAAATTGTCTCAAAAACCTCACGTCATTTTCATACAGCAGCCGGATATCCGGGATGCCGAGCAAGATCATCGCGATGCGTTCCACGCCCATGCCGAAGGCGTAGCCGGTGACTTCGTCGGGATCGTAGCCCACCGCCTTGAACACCTGCGGATCCACCATGCCCGCGCCGGAAATTTCGATCCAGCCACTGTGCTTGCACACCCGGCATCCCTTGCCGCCACACACGTGGCAGGAAAAATCGTATTCCACGCTGGGCTCGGTGAAGGGGAAGAAATGCGGGCGGAACCGGATCTTCACGTCCGGCCCCATCATCTGGCGCGCGAAATAGGTCAGATCCCCCTTCAGGTCGGCCATGGACACCTTGCGGTCTACGTAGAGTCCCTCGACCTGGTGGAAGTTCGCGCTGTGGGTGGCGTCGGTGGTGTCGCGGCGATAGCAACGCCCGGGGGCGATGATGCGCACCGGCGGCTTGCGATTTTCCATGACGCGGATTTGCACCGGCGAGGTGTGGGTGCGCAGCAGGCGTCCGTCGTCGAGATAGAACGTATCCTTGGGGTCGCGCGAGGGATGACCGGCCTCGGTGTTCAGGGCGTCGAAATTGTGGAACACGTCCTCGATGTCGGGCCCGCTGGCCACCGAAAACCCGATGGCCTGATAGATTTCCGTGGCGCGCTCGATGATCTGGGTTACCGGGTGACGCGAGCCCAGCCCGCGCCAGGCTCCGGGCAGGGAGGTGTCGAACGCCGAGGCGGCGGCTTCCGCTTCCGCCTGCAAGATCTCGCGGCGGGCATCCACCGCCGTCTGAACCGCATTTTTGAACTCATTGGCCCGCTGGCCGAATTCGCGTTTTTGCGCAGGTTCCGCGGTTTTCAGCGCGGCCATGATATCCTGGATGAGCCCGTTGCGGCCGAGGTTCTGGATGCGCAGGGCTTCCAGCGTCGCCAGATCGGGCGCCGTTTGCGCGGCGGCCACGGCGTGGGCTTGGTGCGTTGCTATATCGTCGAACTTCATGATAATGATTTCCAAGGATTGGAAACCAGCCCCGACCGGACTTCCAACGGTTGGAAAGGTCTGACTATGCCGGGCAAGACCCGGAAAATCAGCCTCTTTTTTCGGAGGAATCGGTCGTGGGGATAAACCTGAAACGATGGTTGTGCCGTTCTTTTTGCCGCAGCGGTGACTACCGGGCGCCGCCCAGCCTGGCCACGCCCAATCCGGCGGCCCTGCGCGTGCAGGCGATGATCGGTCCCTTGCGGAACGGGGCGGGGGCAGAGACCTGGCCGGTCTTCCGTGAGCTAGTGGAGCGGGAACTGGATGCGGTGTGCCGTGGTTCGACCACACGTCAGTTGATTTCCATCTGCGACACCTATGCTGACTTTGGCGGTCCGGTGGAGCGGCGGAATGCGCTGCTCATCAGCCTGCTGGGCAACATGGAAAAGGTGGGCCAGAGTTTTCTGTTGTGGCGCACTGGTTACCGCCGCCCGTTCGATCCGCCCGCATCCATCCCGCCGCGCAAGGTGGCCTTATGGGATGGAATGGATACCATGCACGCCGACATCGGGGACGTGACGAACAATCTGTTTGCGCGCCTCGAATCCGTTCTGGCCGAAACCCCGGCCCTGGAGGGCATTTACCGGACCATCCGGGACCGCCTGCGGGAAGGTCCGACCCTGTTGGGCGCAATGAACCGCCGGCACAGGCATGTGTTTGAACCGCATACCCGTTGGCGGGCGGACGCCCGTTATGACGTCTTCCGGGCCAGTGGTGCCATTCCAGCCTGGAAGAACGACCGTTAAACCTGGTGGGTGATAAAGAGGAATCATGATGATGAAAAAATATGTTTTTTGCGGAATGCTGGGGGCCGGTGTTTTGCTGGGCCTGACCGGTTGCGCCCTGTTTCATATCCCGACCATGGAGGAGCTCCAGCGGGCGAGCGCCGAACAAGCGCGATTGGATGTGGCCAGTCCGGATGCCGCCCGCCGCGCCGAGGCGGTGGAGGATTTGGGCGAAGAGGGCACGGCCGCGGCGATGCAGCTCATCCGTCCCGCGTTGAAGGATGGTGATGCCCGTGTGCGGACGGCCGCGGCGCGGGCATTGAAGGAGGCCGGGGCGGAGGGTCAGGTGGCCCAGGCGGATGTACTGGCCTGCTTGCAGGCCGAGAAGGACCCGGAAGCCGCGGTGGCCATGGCCTGGACGCTCAAAGGTTGGCAGGCCGACCTTGCGCCAGCCCTGCCTGCGCTACGGGCGGTGGTGCAGCAGCCGGACCACTTCTGGCGCTATCAGGCGGCTTTGCTGATGTCGCCCTACGTGGACGTTCAGGAGGTGGCGCCGGTTTATCTCGACACGGTGGGAACGTGGGCGGAGAAAAACCTGCGCAACAAGCCGGTGGAAGTCCTGGGGGATCTGGTGGTCTCGGACGGCCCGCGGTTGGTCGGACTGCTGGAGGCCGCGATCACCCGGAGCAACGCCCAGCAGCGTGCGGCGGCCGCCAAGTTGTTCAGCGATTATCGGCCCCTTCCGAACCCCGGCAAAAATGTAATCCTGAAACTCCTGGCCGACCCCGATCCCATGGTGCGCGAGGCGGCTGCGCATGCCGCGTTGATGAGCGTGCCGTCACTCGACGAGGCCGGGCCGATGTTGTTGAACATGCTGGGCGATCCGGCGGCGACGGTGCGCGCCGAAGCGGCGTCAGCCATCGGTCCGCTGGTGGCGCGCGGCGTTGCGCCGGCCGGCGCGATGGATGCGCTGGCCAAGGGTATGTCGGACCCGGATGCCGGGGTGCGGGAAAGTACCGCGCTGGCGCTGGGACACGTGGGCGCCTTGCCGGACGGGGTGGCGCGCCAGCTCATGGCCCGGCTGGACCCGTGGGTGGAACCGAGTGCGGAGGTGCGTGCCACTGCCGCGGCCGCGCTGGCCCGGGCTCCCGCGACGGACGAATTGAAGAAAGCACTGCGCCAGGCGCTGGGTGATTCCGAAGAGCAGGTGCGCGTGCGCGCCATGGCTGCGGTCGGGCACGCGCAATTGCGTGATCCCGAACTGCTGGCCATTGTGTTGAGCCGCACCACGGCTGCGACCCCCAAGGGCTCGCGTCTGACCGCCATCGGCTGCCTCAATGATTTGCAGTGGAAACGGGATGATATTCTGGCCGCCCTGCAGCGGCTCAGCCTGGACCCCGATGCGGATATACGCGACGCCGCGACGTTTGCGATGAAGCAGGCGCAGGCGGGCACGCCTTAAATTCGAAAATGGCGTCTTCGCCTACTTCCGGTTCACCATCCAGGCGGAGAAACCTTCCAGGAACGCTTTGAAACCGGGCAGGTGCTCGGCGGGAAAACCATACTTCTGCTCCGCGCCTTCCAGCGTTTTGAAAAAGCAATCCAGCCAGGTGCGCCGGGCCTTCTCATCGATGGCAAAGGGCAGGTGGCGGGCCCGCATCATGGGCTCGCCGCGGCGTTGCCGGTACAGCGGGGGGCCGCCGCACAGGCCGACCAAAAACGCGGCGAGGTTTTTCGAGGCCTCCGGCAGATCGTCGGAAAACAGGGGGCGGATGGCGGAGGTTTCAATTTCGGCGTAGAAATCGCGGCACATCCGGAACATGTTTTCTTCCCCCATGCGGGCGTAGATTTCCGGGCTGGGGCCCGGTCCTTGCGGGGGGCCACCGGGCGGAATGTAGACCGGCTGGGGCCCGGGGTGGACGGTCACCCGGATGGGGGGCGGTGTCGGTCGGTTGGCGGCCTCGTTCATACGTTTGTCACCGGTGGGTATTTGTTACTACGCGATTGATCGGGTGCGGGCGACCCGCCTACACTCCAGCCTCACTATGAAGATTTTAGTTTCAGGTTCAAGCGGCCTCGTGGGGTCGGCGTTGGTTCGCCAGCTCACCGCAGGCGGTCACTTTGTCATCCGCCTGGTGCGGGGCGAACCGCAGCGCGAGCGCGGGGATGTGGTATGGGATGCGGTCACCGGCCGGCTGGAACGCAACCGGCTGGAGAAAATTGACGCCGTGGTGCACCTGGCCGGGGAATCCATCCTGGGCGTGTGGACGGAGGCCAAGAAAAAACGCATCCATCGCAGCCGCGTGCAGGCCACGGAATTCCTGATGGAGGCCCTGGCCGGCCTGATGTACAAGCCGCGCGTCATTCTTTCGGCCTCCGCGGTGGGGGTGTATGGCGATCGCGGGGATGAGTGGCTGAACGAGGCGGCCTCGGCGGGCGAAGGCTATCTGCCGCTGCTGTGCCGGGAGTGGGAGCGGGCCACCGATCTGGCCGCCAACACGGGCATCCGGGTGATCAATGCGCGCATCGGTCTGGTATTGAGCCCGCACGGCGGCCTTTTGAAATCCATGTCGCCCATCTTCCGGGCCGGGTTGGGCGGCAAGCTGGGCCATGGGCGGCAGTATATGAGCTGGATCGCCATTGATGACCTGACTGCGGCCATGCAATTTGCGCTGGAGGACGAACGGTTCACCGGCGCGGTGAACTTCGTGGCCCCGGAGCCCGTGACCAACGCGGAATTCACCAGGGCCCTGGCCCGCGAATTAAACCGGCCGGCCTTCCTGCCGGTCCCCGGCTTTCTGCTCAAGTGTCTGCCCGGCGGACAAGGTCGCGAAACGTTCCTGGCCAGCCAGCGGGTTGAGCCTTACAAGCTGCGGCGTGCCGGTTATCAATTTGAATTCCCCGGCGTGGAAGCCGCCCTGCATCACGTGTTGGGGGCCGGCCGATGAGCGCGCGCGCCCTGCTGATTGCGGCCTGTGCGTTGGGCGGGCTGGCCGTCGTGCTGGGCGCCTTCGGTGCGCACGGGCTGAAGGGCCGGTTAAGTGCGGATGCGCTGGTGACGTTTGAGACCGGCGTGCGCTACCAGTTCATCCACGCCCTCGCTATTTTTGTGGCGGTCTGGCTGGCGGATCGTTCGGGCCTGGCCCTGCCGTTGACCGCGGGCGGATGGTTTGTCGCCGGCACGTTTCTGTTTTCCGGTTCCCTTTACCTGCTCGCCACGCGCAGCTTGCTCGGCATCGAATCCTGGCGCTGGCTGGGCCCCGTCACCCCGCTGGGCGGGTTGTGCTTCATCGTAGGCTGGGTGACGCTTTTGATCGCGACGATCAAAAGGTAGTCCCAGGTCCCACGTCCCAGGTCCCACGTCGACCTGGAACCTTGGACTTGGAACGTGGGACTTCTACTTAATCTTCCTCGCCTCGATCTCCCGAACCGAGCCGCCCGGCAATCTCTTGCCGAAATAATGATAAAGCATATCAGCGACTCTGCCTCTCATTGCCAAGTCGCAAGGCGGGTTCTATTAATCGCAAGGTAGGTCTATGCCGCGCGTGGCGTTGTTTGTAGTCTAACAAATAATTAAGTGCTAACTATATGAATGTTAAAACAAAAACAGTTGGTGCATGTTTAATAATATTACTCGTCGCGGCATATTTACTCATGAGCCGTAACGAGAACAATCGCGCATCGGCGCGCTCGACGGGGGCGGTGGATCGGCAGTCGAAAGCATGCCTGTGGGGGTAGAGGCGAATGAACAGCTGGTGCCCCGGGTGGATGACACAAAGCCAAGAATCTGGGCATCCAACTCGGCATGGTGACGCGGAACGGGGACGGGGTTGCGACCTATGCGTATGACCCGGAGGATCGGGTGGTAAATCTTTTGCGTGGAAATGGGGTTCAGACCACGAATGTGTATGATGCGGTCGGACGTATGCTCGTGACGGCGCACCTCGGTCCCGGTGGTGTGCCGCTGGAGGCCGTGCAGTACGGCTATGACACCGTGGGCCGCCGGACCTACGCCATGTTCGGGGACGACGTGGGCGACCGCTTTGCCTACGACGCGCTTGATCAGGTGACCGGGGTGGTCTATGACATCGTGCGTCCCGACGTGAATCTGGGGCCGGGAAGCGGGCATGAGCAGACCAAGTATGATGCGATGGGGAACCGCGATACCTTCATGACCGACGCGAATACCAACTTTTACACGGCGAACGGGCTCAACCAGTACACAGCCATTGACGGTGCCGCGCTGACCTACGATCTGGACGGGAATCTGGTGTTTGATAACCAGGGACGCACCCTGTCCTGGGATGGCGAAAACCGCTTGCGTTCGGTCGCGCCCATCAGTCCCACCAATGGCTCGGTGAAGGTGGAGATGAGCTACGACGACCAGTCGCGGCGGGTGGGCAAGACGGTTTCGATTCGCACCAATGGGGTGTGGGTGCAGCAATCGGAGACGGTCTTCACGTACCAGGGCTGGAATCTGATCAGCGAGATCAGAAGCCAGGGTTCAGCGGTCAGCACGAATGTTTATATTTGGGGTCGTGACCTGAGCGGATCGCTTCAAGGCGCGGGTGGTGTGGGTGGCCTGCTCTGCTCGTATTCAACACTCTCGTCTTCGCTCCACTACTTCTCCTACGACGGCAACGGGAATGTGATCCTGCTGACCGATGCCGCCGGCGCCGTTGCGGGTCGTTACCGTTACGAGGCGTTCGGCGCGCTGCGCTCGATGACCGGCCTGGCCGCCGTCGAGAATCCTTTCCGGTTTTCGACGAAGTATAGCGATGACGAGACCGGGTTGGTGTATTACGGCTTCAGATACTACAACCCGAAATTTGGAAGGTGGCTGTCATGTGATCCCATGGAGGAAGGCGGCGGGTTAAATCTCTACGCCTATGTAATGAACCGACCGACCGATTGGCATGATCCCTTCGGCCTTGCCGCCTGTAACTGTGGTCCCGATATCACCACAAGCCTGACAGCAGCAATGCAGGATGCCGAACGGCGCTTTAGCAGTGCGCCATGGTACAGCAAAGCATGGGGATGCCTTGGATTCTGGCTGCCGTTGCCCAGTTCGATGAGCAACTGGGACTTACAGATCGACGAGAATTCGTCTTCACCGCTTTGTCCAATAGGGGACGAGTGTAGGCATACCGTTACGATTGCCGGGAAGTGCCATGACAAGTGGGAGGTGAATTACATTCTCTATGGTAAATCCTTCAGCCTGTGTGCCGGCAGTTTTAGGGCCATGAATCAGAACATCGTGCTTTGGAACACCATTGGCACAGCAGTTCGCAATGCAATTCTCCGGCTTGACGGCAATGCAAGTGCCTTCGACAGATTGTGGGGTGATTCAGATGCTCTGGTAGAGTGGACTCCTTCGCTTCATGCGTGGGCGACCATTGGCTATATGAATCTACCATACTCGTCGGCATGGCAGCCGGACCGCTACAAGGACTGTAGGCCTTGCAGTGCGCAGGGTCGGGTTAACATTCAGACATGGCCTTGGTAAGCCATGAGACCGGTACCGCAATCAGTCTATACAATCGTCTTCGGCGCCCTTCTCGGTTGTTTCGCGCTTTTTTACCTACGTTCTTTCTGCACGCACGGTCTTGAAAGGGAAAAGCGGAGGGCATGGACAGAGGCGGTGAGTATCCCGATCGTTGATCGCAAGCTTTCTTACGACGATGTCGAACTGCACTTTATTGCCAAAGCTGGCAGGTGCCCCTACTGTGGTGGAGTCATTCATCTGGTTCCAGTCTCACCGTCAGGAGACCGAATCGTGACCTACGGTACCGAACGACCTGCGCTTGAAGATCGTTTCTACGCATACTGTCTCACGCCAGACCGCAAAGGTATGATGCCCTTTCAATTCGGTTTTCGTATGAGCTTCCTCTCGGATGATATGGTGTCGTGGTTTTTCTCCAAGCGACTTGATGACTTAACCGATCAGGAGATTGACACGGAAAATGTTTATCGTGCCAGGATCGGAAGAAATGCGGTGTCAAAGAGGTGAGGTGTCACGCGAGTCGGGGTCAGCCCCAGGGAAAAGGTGTCAGGGGGAAAAGGTGTCAGTCCTTTATCTTTGACGGAAGTAGATGCTCGATCATTGGAAACGATGGATGAGCAAGAATAAAGGACCGCACCCTTATCTCCGTTTGCGCTCGGTGGCACCCATCAGTCCCACCAATGGCTCGGTGAAGGTGGAGATGAGCTGCGACGACCAGTCGCGGCGGGTGGGCAAGACGGTGTCGATTCGCACCAACGGGGTGTGGGTGCAGCAGTCGGATACGGTCTTCACGTACCAGGGCTGGAATCTGATCAGCGAGATAAGAAGCCAAGGTTCAGCGGTCAGCACGAATGTTTATATTTGGGGTCGTGACCTGAGCGGATCGCTTCAAGGCGCGGGTGGCCGGCTCCCTTTACCTGCTCGCCACGCGCAGCCTGCTCGGCATCGAATCCTGGCGCTGGCTGGGCCCCGTCACCCCGCTGGGCGGGTTGTGCTTCATCGTCGGCTGGGTCGTCCTTTTGATCGCCACGATCAAAAGATAGTCCAACGTTCCAAGTCCAAAGTTCCAAGTCGACGTGGGACCTTGGACATGGAACGTGGGACTTCTACTTAATCTTCCTCGCCTCGATCTCGCCCTGGCGCGCGTAGTCGATGGCCTCGCCCAGCACGCGCGCCGCTTCCTGCGGGGCGTGGAAGCCCATGGAATTTTCGGCGGCGATGAAGTCAATGCGCCACTGGGCCTTGCGCTGCAACTCCAGGGCGGGTTTCAGTTGTTCGTCGGTGGCGCCCGCTTCCTTCGCGGCCTTGATGGCGTCCAGTTGCGACATCAGCGCGCTGGCGCCGCGTTGCAGCAGGTTGTGGTTGCGGTCCTGGATCAGGTCCACGCGGGCCAGCAATTCCTGCTCGGGCACGTTGTGGCACACCTGGCAGGCGCGGTTCACGTTCAGCAACGGGCTGCGCACCCAGTGGTCCGAAATCTTGCTGGCGCCGTCGCGCACGTAGGGCATGTGGCAATCCGCACAGGAAACTCCGCTGCGGGCGTGGATGCCCTGGCTCCACAGTTCAAACTCAGGATGCTGGGCCTTCAGGATTTCCGCTCCGGTCTCCGCGTGCTTGTAATCGAAGAAGCGGTGTCCGTCCGCGAAGGTGGTGCTGTTCCAATGGGCCTCGGTGTCGTCCACGGTCAGGCCCTTGCTCCACGGGAATTCCAGCGGCATCTTGCTCGAGCAGTTGTACTCCACGTGGCACTGGCCGCACACGAAGGAGCGCATCTCGGTGCGGGTGGCGTCCTGGTTCGGCTGGTACGGAACTTCCCGCGTGCCCG
>CAYTVN010000059.1:0-13274 GCA_964441655.1 uncultured Verrucomicrobiota bacterium
CGAAATCACGGGCGAGAGCATCGCCAACGCCGCCATTGATTACGACATGGTGCAGCGGCCGGTGGTCAGCATGCGCTTTGATTCCGCGGGGGCGCGTCGCTTCGGCAACCTGACCGGTGACTATGCGCCGGGCGGAGCCAAGAACCCCGGCAACACCCGTCGCCAGCTGGCCATCATTCTGGACGGCACGCTCTATTCTGCGCCCACCATCCGGGAGGCCATTTACGGCGGCCAGGCCCAGATCGAGGGCTCGTTCTCCATCAAGGAAGCCCAGGATCTGGCCCTGGTCCTGCGCGCGGGCGCCCTGCCGGCTCCCGTGAAATTGTTGGAAGAGCGCACCGTGGACCCGACCCTCGGCAAGGACTCCATTGAGAGCGGCAAGCGCGCCACCCTGCTGGGCGGTGCGGCGGTTATGGTGTTCATGCTGATCTATTACATGCTGGCCGGCGCGGTGGCCAATGTCGCGCTGCTGATGAACGTGCTGTTGCTGCCGGTGGGTCTGATTGTCACGGGCGGTTTCTTCAGCACCCTGGCCAACAGCGGCATGGCGGCGGGCGGCGTGCAGTTGCCCACCCTGACCCTGCCCGGTATTGCCGGTATTGCGCTGACCATCGGTATGGCGGTGGACGCCAACGTGCTGATTTACGAGCGCATGCGCGAAGAGCAGAAGGCGGGCAAGCGATTCAAGGCAGTGGTGGACGCCGGCTATTTGAAGGCGTTCAGCGCCATTTTCGATTCCAATTTGACCACGTTGATTTCGGCCGTGATCCTGTTCTGGGTGGGCACCGGCCCGGTGCGCGGCTACGCCGTAACCCTGAGCGCGGGCGTGCTGGTCAGCATGTACACGGCCCTGGTCATCACCCGCATGGTGTTCGACCTGCTCACCAAAACCAATATCCAGCAGTTGAAAATGCTGGAGATTGTGCGTGAGACCAAGGTTGATTTCCTCAAGATCAGCAAGTTCTTCATCGCCTTGTCGGTCATCGTGATCCTGGTGGTATCCGCCACATTCGTGAGCAAGGGCAAGGGCAATTTCGGCGTGGATTTCCTGGGTGGCGCTTCCATCACCCTGCAGTTCAAGGACAAAGTTCCCATGGAGCAGGTGCGCACCACGCTGGAGGCGGCCGGCGTGCCCAGCGCAGCCATCCAGTACCAGAAAGCTGCCGTGGTGGGCACGGAAGGCGCGGTGGCGGAATACCTCGAAATTAAGACCGATTTTGACAGCGGCAAGAAGGCGGCGGATGTGCTTGTTGCCACCTATGCCGACCAGGGCTTCCGGGTGTTGAAGGAAGACAGTGTGGGTCCGCAGATCGGCAAGGAGTTGCAGGGCAAAGCGCTGTGGGCGGTGGGATTATCCCTGCTGGCCATCATTGCCTACGTCTCCTTCCGCTTTGAGTTTCCCTTTGCCGCCGGCGCCGTGGTGGCCTTGTTCCACGACGTGATCGTGGCCGTGGGCGTATTCTGCCTGTTGGGGGGCCAGCTCAGCGTGTCCATGCTGGCCGCGGTGCTGACCATCATCGGTTATTCGGTCAATGACACCATTGTGATCTTTGATCGCGTGCGCGAGAACATGAAGCTCTATCCCAACAAGGGCTTTGCCGAGGTGGCCAACTTGAGTTTGAATCAAACCCTCGGGCGCACGCTGTTGACCTCCTTTGCCACGCTGTTGAGCGTGGTGGCCCTGCTGGTGTTCGGCGGCGGCGCGATCTATGACTTCGCGCTGGTGCTCTTCATCGGCATGATTTCGGGCGTGTACTCCACCATCTACGTGGCCACCCCGGTGGTCATGTTCTGGCATCGCCCCAAGAAGACGGCGGCAGCCTGAGGCGGATGAACCATGCCACCCCGCCTGGAACGCCTATGGCGCACGGTGGCGGCGGATGATGCGCAGGCCGGCGAACTTGCCCGCCTGCGCACCATTCCGCGGCCCATCGCCCGGGTGCTGGTGGCGCGCGGACTGGTGCAGCCCGAAGCCGCCGACCGTTTCCTGAATCCCCGGCTCAGTGACCTGGGCGATCCTTTTCAGTTGCCCGACATGGACCGCGCGGTGGATCGCATCTGGTCTGCCATTCACAACCGCGAACCAGTGGTGGTGTTTGGCGATTACGACGTGGACGGCGTGACCAGCACCGCCCTGCTGGTTCAGGTGTTGCGCCAGTTGGGCGCACAGGTGCAGCCGTTTCTGCCCCACCGGGTGGAGGAGGGTTACGGGCTCAGTGTTGAGGCCCTGGCCCGTTGTCTTGAGCAATGTCAGCCCCGTCTGATCGTCACCGTGGATTGTGGAACGGGATCGGTGGCCGCGGTTGTTGAAGCCAGTCGCCATGGGGTGGATGTGGTGGTGACGGATCATCATTCGCCCGGCCCCGAACGCGCGCCTGCCGTGGCGGTGGTGAATCCGAAGCTGGGTAGTCACGAAGGGTTCACGGTGCTCGCGGGGGTGGGGGTCACCTTCAAATTGTGTCACGGACTTCTCAAGCGCGGGCGCGACTCCGGGCAAACCGGGGTGGACCAACTGGACCTACGCAAGCATCTGGACCTGGTGGCCCTGGGTACCATTGCCGACATTGTTCCGCTGACCGGCGAGAATCGCATTCTGGCCCGGCACGGCCTGCGTCAGATCAACCAGACCGAGAGCGCGGGGTTGCGTCATTTGATCGCCGTATCCGGCATTAACGGATCCGTGGATGCCTATGAAGTGGGCTTCCGGCTGGGGCCCCGCTTGAATGCGGCGGGCCGTCTGGGCGATGCGCAGTTGGCCTTGGAATTGTTGCTGGGCGGGACCGAGGAGCGGTTGCGCGAATTGGCGGTTAATCTCGATGCGACCAACCGGGAGCGGCAAACCGTGGAGGCGACCATCGTAGAGCAGGCCATGGCCGATCTGGATGCCGTGTTCGATCCCGACACGTCCTTTGGACTGGTGGCGGCTCGTGCGGACTGGCATCCGGGCGTGGTCGGCATTGTGGCGTCGCGCCTGGTGCAGCGTTATCACCGGCCCGTTGTGGTGCTCGGCTTGAGCGAGGAAGGCGGGCGTGGTTCCTGTCGCAGCATTGATGGGTTTGATATGGTTTCGGCGCTGGCTGAATGTTCGGGCTTGCTCAAGAAATATGGTGGTCATGCCATGGCGGCCGGACTCGAAATCGCCACCGATCAAGTGGAGGCTTTCCAGAAGCGTTTCAATCAGGTCGCGGCCGCGCGCTTGCAGGGCCAGGATCTCCGGCCGTTGCAGCGGGTTGATGCCTGGATGGATTTGGCGGAGGCGGATGACCGTTTGTGGACCGGCTTGGAGCAGCTCCGCCCCTTTGGTGTGGGAAACACCACGCCGGTGTGGGCCAGTACGGGGGTGCGGGTGGTGGGGCGGCCCCGGCTGGTGGGCAAGGGACATTTGAAGCTCATGGTGGCGGCGGGCGGGGCGCAGCGGGAGGCCATGGGGTGGGGTATGGGGGAGCGCGAGGTGCCCGAGGGACCGCTGGATATCTGCTATCAATTGAAGCGCGACACCTATCTGGGACAGGAGAAGCTGGTCCTGACCTTGCAGGACTTCCGTCCGGCCGCGGGGCCCGGCCCGGCCTGACCGCGCTTTTCAGGCAATTCCACTTGATTAGCCCCTAGGCGGACACTATCTTCGCCCGTCATTCCGTATTCAGGGGAGCTGTGTTATGTCAAAAATCTGTGAAGTTTGTGGTAAGGGATCCCGGACCGGCAGCGTCATTGTGCGCAAGGGTTTGCCCAAGAAAAAGGGCGGCATCGGTCTGCACACCACCGGTATTTCCAAGCGTCGTTTTCAGCCCAACGTGCAGCGTTTGCATGTCCGGGTTGGTGGCACCCCGCGCACCATGACGGTTTGCACGTCCTGCATCAAGGCAGGCAAAATTCAAAAGGCCTAGCGCCACTAGCTGAAAGGGCCCGCTATGCTGGACAACAGCAAGACCGGTGAAGCACAGCTCGACTTGGGCGATCGCAAGATCGCGTTGCCCATTTTCACGGGTAGCGAAGGGGAGCGGGCCATTGATATCCGCAAGCTGCGTACGGACACCGGGCTCATCACCTACGATCCCGGTTTCGTCAATACGGGGGCCTGCGAGAGCTCCATCACGTTCCTGGACGGTGAGAAGGGCATCCTGCGCTATCGTGGCTATGAGATTCAGGATCTGGCCGAGCACTGCGAATTTATTGAAGTCGCCTACCTGCTGATTCACGGCAAGCTGCCCACCAAGGCGGAGCGGCAGCGATACGCCAAACTGCTGAACCGGAATTCGATGCTGCATGAGGACATGCAGGCCTTTTTCCGCAACTATCCCGAGCGCTCGCACCCCATGGCGGTGGCCTCGGCGATGGCGGTGTCCCTGTCCAGCTTTTATCCCGAGATGGAGGATGCGGACGAGGAGAAGAGCATCGCGGCCACGCGTCTCATCTCCAAGCTGCGCACCATGGCGGCCTTCTCCTACAAGAAGTCCATCGGCGAGCCTTTCGTCTATCCCAGCAGCAAGATGACCTATTGCGAAAACCTGCTGAACATGATGTTTGCCTCCCCGGTTTCCGATTACACGGTGGACCCGGTTCTGGTCAAGGCCATGAACCAGCTGCTGATCCTGCATGCGGACCACGAGCAGAATGCCTCCACCTCGGTGGTGCGCATGGTGGGCAGCACGGGCGCCAATCTGTACGCCTCGGTGGCGGCCGGCATCTGCGCCTTGTGGGGTCCGCTGCACGGCGGGGCCAACCAGGAAGTCATGGAGATGCTGGAGACCATCCTGAAGAGCGGGGGCGATGTGGACAAGATGATCGCCCGGGCCAAGGATCCGAACGACGACTTCCGCCTGTTCGGCTTCGGGCACCGCGTCTATAAGACCTACGATCCCCGGGCCAAGGTGGCCAAACAGGTGTGCACGGAGGTGTTGAAGAAGATGGGTATGAACGACCCGTTGCTCGACATCGCCATGAAGCTGGAAGAGCGCGCCCTGCAGGACGAGTATTTCGTGAAGCGGAAGCTCTATCCCAACGTGGACTTCTACACCGGCATCACCTATCGGGCCATGGGTTTCCCCACCGACATGTTTACCGTGCTGTTTGCCATTGGCCGGCTGCCCGGCTGGATTTCCCAGTGGTACGAGTTGCACAACGATCCCAGCCAGAAGATCAACCGGCCGCGCCAGATTTACACCGGGCCCACGCCGCGCGCGTTCGTGCCCATTGAACAGCGCAGTTGAGTGGGTTTCGGGATGGAGCGTCCCGCCGTGGTGTTGAACTGAAGCGCGTTTCCGTTGAAGTGCCATGCCGGAAAAAATCAAAGAATCCAACAAGCCCAGCCGCCTGGAAGTGGAATTCCTGGAGGCCTTGCGGCGGCGTTGTCCGGCGCATGAACCCATCCTGGAAGCCCTGGGCCATTTGTACACCCGGGCCGGCCGCTTTCAGGATGGATTACAGGTGGACCTGGAGTTGACCCGCCTGCGGCCCGAGGACAGCGAAAACTGGTACAATCTCGCCTGTAGTCACGCCTTGCTGAAAGCTCGGGAAGACGCTCTGTCCGCTCTGGCACGCGCGGTGCAATGCGGGTATGACGACGCGGAGTGGATGGAGGCCGATCCCGACCTCGCTTCTCTGCGCAAAGACCCCACCTTTCAGGGTCTGCTGGAAAAATTAAAGCAGAAGGCCGGCGCCCGCTGGAACGCCGGACGCCAATCAAAACTTTGACCGCGTCCGCGTCGCTTCCCGCTCAACCAGCCCGCAGGCAGTAGGCGATGTGCGGGGTGTACAGTTCCGGTTCCAGCAGGAAGGAATCGTGTCCCTTGTCGGAGTGCACGGTGATGTGCTGGTGGGGCACCCGGGCCTTGCGCAAGGCCTGGCAATACTGATCCTGCTGCGGGGGCGCAAAACAGGCATCGTGCTCAATGGTGAACACGAGGTGCCGCTGATTCACGCATCCGGCAAAGACCTCCTCGTAGGTTGCTTTGCCCGCTTCCTTCAGCAGGTCGAAACGCTGCCATGCGTCAATGATGCGCAGGTAGGTGTTGGCATCGAACCGCTTCACGAATTTGAAGCCCTGGTTGCGGATGTACGACTCCACGGGATGGCTCAGCCAGTACCACTTGTCACGATCCTGCTCCGGACGCACCACTTCGCGCCGGGCCCGGTCGGCCATGGTTTCCAGCGACACAAACGTTTTGTGACTGATCATGCGGGCCAGGGCCAGACCCCGTTCCGGATGACGCCGGCCGTAATAGTGTCCACCGTTGAAGAATTTGTCTTCCTCGATGGCGCAGATCTGTTCGTAGTTGGTGATGCGCTGCTGGATGGAAACCTCGATGCCGGAGGCGATGGAAATCACCACGCCCGCCCGTTCGGGATAGCGCACGGCCAGGTTGACCGCGCACAGGCCGCCCAGCGATCCGCCCACCACGGCGTGCAGGCTCGTGATGCCCAGGTGATTCAGCAGCCGGATCTGGCTGTCCACCACGTCGCCGAACATGACGGTGGGGAAGGCCCGCCCGTAAGGTTTGCCGGTGGCCGGATTGCGCGAGGTCGGGCCGGAGGAACCGTAGCAGCCACCCACGTAGTTGGCGCAGATGACGAAATAGCGGTCGGTATCGAAGGCCTTGCCGGGACCGATCAGATTGTCCCACCAGCCCGCGTGCAACTCCTCGGTCCACAGCTTGCCGGCGCCGCGCACGGCGCGATTCAGGCCGGCCGCATGCTGGCTTCCACTCAAGGCATGGAACACCAGGATCGCATTGTCGGCGGCGGGTGAAAGCTTGCCGTAGGTTTCGTAGGCCAGCGTCACCTTGTCCAGCTTTTCCCCGGTGCGGAAGACAAAGGGCTGCCGACGATCGCCGAAGGTGAAGAACCGGGTCTTCACCTCGCCGAGATCGGAAGCCGGTCTGGATGTGCGTTTCGTCATGCGAAGGACCGCCTGGATTTATTTCCGCGCGGCCGCCAGCGCCTGGTCGATGTCGGCCAGGATGTCGTCGATGTGTTCCAAGCCCACCGAAAGCCGGACCAGTTCGGGGGTGATGCCGCCCGCCCGCTGCTGGGATTCATTGAGCTGGGAATGGGTGGTGGTCGCGGGATGGATGGCCAGGCTCTTGGCATCGCCCACGTTGGCCAGGTGCGACAGCAGCTTGAGGCTGTTGATGAAGGTCGAGCCCGCGGCTGCGCCTCCCTTGATGCCGAACACCACCATGGAGCCGCCCTTGCCGCGCAGGTATTTCAGGTTGCGGGCATATTCCGGGTCGTCCTTGAGCCCGGGGAAGCGGACCCACTCCACGTCCTTGTGGCTCTTCAAATGCTGGGCCACGGCCAGCGCGTTCTGGCAGTGACGCTCCATGCGTAGGGGCAGGGTTTCGATGCCTTGCAGCAGGAACCACGAATTGTCCGGGGCGATGCACGCACCCAGGTTGCGCAGGGGCACCGTGCGCATGCGCAGGATATAGGCCAGCGGAGCCAGCGGCGCAGGCAGGTCGTGGCCCCACCGCAGGCCGTGATAGGAATTGTCCGGGGCATCGAACAGCGGATGTTTGCCGGCTTTCCAGTTGAAGCGGGCCGCATCCACCACCACGCCGCCGATGCCGGCCCCGTGTCCGCCGAACCACTTGGTCAGCGAATGCACCACGATATCCGCCCCGTAGGCGATGGGCTGGGTCAGATAAGGCGTGGAGAAGGTGGAGTCCACGATGAGGGGGAGTTCCGCCGCCTTGGCAATCCGGGCCACCGCCTCGAGGTCCACGATTTCCAGCGCCGGATTGGAGACGGACTCGCAGAACACCGCGCGGGTTTTCCCGTCGATGGCTTTCGCGAAATTCTCGGGGTGGGTGGAATCCACAAACTTCACCGTGATGCCGAACGTGGGAAGGATGTCGTTGAACTGGGTGTAGGTGCCGCCGTAGAGATTGCGCGCGGACACGATGTTGTCACCCGCCTGGGCCAGGTTGATGATGGAATAGAAAATACCCGCGGTGCCGGAGGCCACGCCCAGACCGCCGAATTCCGGTGCGCCTTCCAGCAGGGCCACGCGTTTTTCCAGCACATCGGTGGTGGGGTTCATCAGCCGGGTGTAAATGTTGCCCAGTTCGCGCAGGGCGAACAGGTTGGCCGCATGCTCGGTGTTTTTAAACACGTAGGAAGAGGTCCGGTAGACCGGGACCGCGCGGGCCAGGGTGGTGGGGTCGGGTTGGGTTCCGCCGTGCAGGCACAAGGTTTCCAGCTTCATGGTCATTTCTCCTACGTTTGACACTTCACCGTCTGAACACATTGCGGTGGGCCACCCAGGATTCCTCTAGCGAGGCCCATCGTTTCCCCGTTCCCAGGGCTGGCTTTGGCACCTTACCGTCCGCGGGAACGGAGCAGCAGGTTGCTGGGCGGTCATAGGGCCAGATCCCTCGCGCCACTCTCGATGCCTTATCTGCGATCAGATAAGCCCGGGCCGCCGTCGGCCCGAACGAGACGTGGGAAACCATACGCTGGGCGGACGCCCCGCACAACAGCATTTTGGCGGTCCGTGGTTGCGTCGGGGGCGGTGGTTCGCTAGCATCGCCCCCCTTTACGGAGGCTGTGCCGCATGGAAGCTGGTATTGTTGGATTGCCCAACGTGGGCAAAAGCACCCTGTTCAATGCCCTTACCGCGGCTGGCGCGGAGGCGAGCAACTATCCTTTCTGCACCATCGAGCCCAACGTGGGCATCGTGCCGGTGCCGGATGCGCGCCTGAAGCTCATCAACAAGTACATCGCCTGCAAAACCATCCTGCCGTCCGCCCTCAAGCTGGTGGATATCGCCGGCCTGGTCAAAGGGGCCAGCGAAGGCCAGGGCCTGGGCAACAAATTCCTGTCCCACATCCGGGCCGTGGATGCCATCCTCGAGGTGGTCCGCTGCTTTGTGAATGACGACGTGACCCACGTGGATGGCGAGGTGGACCCGCTGCGCGACATCACCACCATCGAAACCGAACTGCTGCTGGCTGATTTACAGCAAGTCGAGGATTCCACCCACAAAGCCCAGAAGCTGGCGCGGGGCGGGGACAAGGAGGCCATGGCCCGCCTGGCGGTGCTGGATCTGTGCCAGAAGGCGCTGGCGGCCGGACAGCCGGTGCGCTCCCTCACCCTGGACGAGGAACAGCAGAAGCTGGTCAAAGGCATGGGCCTGCTCTCGGCCAAACGCATCCTCTATGTGGCCAATGTGGACGAAGGCAACCTGCAGGGCGAGGGTCCGCTGGTGGCCAAGGTGCGCGCACACGCCGACGCCAACGGGGGCGAGGTGGTGGTGGTCTGCGCCAAGATTGAATCGGAGCTGGCCGAACTGGAAGAGGCGGATCGCAACGAAATGCTGGAGTCGCTGGGCATGAAGGAACCCGCGCTGGCGGCGGTGGCCCGCTCGGCCTATCACCTGCTCGGCCTGCAGAGCTTTTTCACCGCGGGTGAAAAGGAAATCCGCGCCTGGCCGGTGCCGGTGGGGGCAACCGCTCCCCAGGCGGCAGGCGTTATTCACTCCGACTTCGAGCGCGGCTTCATCCGGGCGGAAATCTACAGCGTCAGCGACCTCGACCAGTACAAGTCGGAAGCGGCCATCCGCGCCGCCGGCAAGCTGCGCGTCGAGGGCAAGAGTTACGTGATGCAGGATGGCGACGTCTGCCACTTCCTCTTCAACGTCTAAAAAGTTCCAATCGTTGGAAGTTCGAAAAAGGCCATTTTCCAATCGTTAGAACTTTTTAGACCAGTTCCGCGAATACACCGTCGCTGACGAACAATCCTTCTTCGGTCAGCCGGACCCGCTCCGGCGTGACGTTCAGCAGGCCCTGGCTGGCCAGCCAATCCAGCGTTTCTCCGCACAACGCGCGCAGGTCGAACCCGGTGTCGTGCTGGAATTGGGTCCCGGTGATGCCGTCCAATTGGCGCAAGGCCATGACCAGGGTTTCGCGGGCCTTGGCTTCCGGGGGTAGACGTTCGCTGAAGGAACGGGGCGACTGACCGCCCAGCAGTTTGCGGCAGTATTGCGCCAGATCGCGCACGTTGCCGTAGCGTTCGCCCTGCCAGTGGGAGTGGGCGGAGGGACCGATGCCCAGGTATTCGCCCGCGCCCCAGTAGAGCTGGTTGTGGCGGCAGGCCTGTCCGGGCCGGGCGAAATTGGAGATTTCGTAGTGTTGATAACCGGCGTGGCGCAGTCGGTCGCGCACCCACTCGTACTGCGTTCGTTCGGTATCGTCATCCACTTCCTTGACGAAACCGCGGGCCCGCAGATCGGCCAGCGGGGTGCCGTCCTCAAAGATCAGGCAGTAGCAGGCGGCATGATCAGGGGCCAGTTCGACCAGCCGCTCCACGTCCCGCTGCACCACCTCGAGCCCGGAGCCGGGCACGCCGTAGATGAGGTCCAGATTGATGCTGGGGATCCCGACCTCGCGCAGCAGGTGGTAGCCCTCTGCCGCCTCGTCCGCGCTGTGGATGCGCCCCAGAAATTCCAGGGTCTTGGCATCGAACGATTGCACGCCCAGCGACATGCGATTGACCCCGGCGTTCTGGAGCAAGTGGGCTTTCTCGCGGGTCAGCGTGCCTGGATTCGATTCGCAGGTCCATTCGGTCACGGCGGATAAATCAACCTGCTGGTGCAGCAGTTCCAGCAGTCGGGCCAGATCGGGCGTGGACAATTCGGTGGGCGTACCGCCACCCATGAAAACGGTTTCGGGCTGGAACGGACGTGGCAAACCACGCAGCTCGACCTCCAGCGCGGCGAGGAAATCCGGTTGATCAGGCTCCGCGTGGACCAGCCGTTTGGATAGCGGCCCCGTCGCCGTGGGCAACGAATAGAAGTCACAGTAGATGCACTTCCGCACGCAGAACGGGATATGGATATAAAGGCCGGGCATGATGGTTGCACCAGAAGGCGGTCCAGCCTTGTCTGAAGCCCTTTCAGCATACCGCGCTCCGGCAGGATGGCCATGCTGAAGATGAGGTCGCGCCGCCGCCCGCGAACTCGAGATGCAAATTAAGGGTCGCGGGGCGGCTCGATGGCTGGCGGGGCGGGCTTGACTGCTTAGTGCGTTAAACTATTGTTTCTCCAGATGCGGGTGTAGCTTAGTGGTAAAGTTCCAGCCTTCCAAGCTGGCCATGCGGGTTCGATTCCCGCCACCCGCTCCAGTTTTCTGAGGGTGGATTCGTCGCGGTTGCGTCCTGCATCAGGGGCGAAAGGGGATTCCAAGTGGCAACCATCTGGGTGGTGGATGACGAGGAGCCGGTGCGCGAGGTGTTGGGCGCCATGCTCCAGCAGCTGGGTTACGAAACCCGCTTATTCCCCGATGCGGCCGCGTTACTCAACGTATTTCATCCGGGGCAGGCCGACCTTGTATTGACCGACGTGCGGATGCCGGGGATGGATGGGCTGGCCTTGACCCGCATTCTGCGCGAAAAGGATCCCAAGCTGGCGGTGGTGATCCTGACCGGATTCCCGTCCGTGGACGATGCCGTGGAAGCCATTCGGCTGGGGGCTACCGACTATCTGACCAAACCGTTCCGCATGGAGGAGATTCGCCTGCGCCTCCTGCGCGCCCTGGAAACAAGGGACCTGCTGCAACAAGTGCGTCGGGGCCGCATGCTGACCTGGCTGTTGATCGGCTCCATGCCCTTCTGGTTTGTGCTCGGTCTGTTGCTCCACGTTATGCTGGGTTGTCCCTGATTCGTCCGCCAACCCCACAACCGGTCGGGATCAGCGTTGCCGGTTGCGGCGGTTCCTTCTATCCTGCGGCTGAAACAGGCGGCTTGGCATGCGTTATGTCTTTTACAAGATAGGGATGTGGATTCGCGATAGCCGCCGCACCGGCTATCTACAGCCCATTCTGGTCACGGCGGGCGCCACGGCCGCGGCCTTCCTGCTGTTTAAAGTGGTGGAGGGCCGCCTTTTCCCGGGAGCCACGCCCTGGCACTCCCGTATTTCCGGTATGGTATTCAGCAGCGCGCTGGCCGGGCTGATGGCTTATGTGGCCCTGCGGCTGTACCGGCAGATGGCTCAGGAGACCATCGATGAGCTCACGGAGCGGCTGCGCCTGAGCGAGGAGCTGCTGGGCGAACGCAACCTGATCAAGTCCCTGATGGAAACCGCGGTGGACCGCATTTATTTCAAGGACCTGGACGGCCGTTACATCCGGGCCAGCGCCTCGGTTGCGGTCAGCTTCGGGTTGCCGGGCCCGGGCGATGTCATCGGGCACAGCGACCAGGATTTTTTTGCCGATTCGTTTGCCCGCCAGATCCGGCAGGACGAACAGCAAGTGATCCGCAGCGGGGAGCCGGTGATCAGCCGGGCCTATCGCGAGGTGTGGGCGGACGGGCGTGAAACGTGGGCCTCCATCACCCTGGTTCCGCTGCGCGACCGGCATGGCCAGATCATCGGCACCCTGGGCGTGGCCCGTGACATCACGGAGGCGCGCCGCCGGGAGCAACGCTTCCAGCAGATGTCACGCGCGCTGGACCAGAGCCCCAGCATGGTGCTGATCACGGACCGCAATGGGCTGGTGGAATATGTGAATCCCAAGTTCACGGAGGTCACCGGCTACAGCATGGAAGAAATGCGCGGCCAGAATCCCCGCATTCTGAATTCTGGGCAGACCGAGGCGGAGGTGTACCACGTCTTGTGGAAGACCATTCTGGCCGGGCGCGAGTGGCGGGGCGAGTTGCTGAACCGCAAGAAGAACGGCGAAACGTACTGGGCCCGCATCGTGATTTCGCCCATGCGCGAGGAGGGTGGCGAACTGACCCATTTTGTGGCGGTCACCGAGGACGTGACCCAGGAAAAACAGGCGGCCGCCGATTTGGAGCAGGAATCCCGCCGTCGCCGCGAGTTGGAACGCATCATCTCCATCAGCCCCGCGGTGGCTTTCTTGTGGCGGGCCGCGCCGGGGTGGCCGGTGGAATATGTTTCCGACAACGTACGGCGCTGGGGCTATACGCCGGATGAATTGATGGCGGGCAAGATCGTTTTTCCGAATCTGATTCATCCCGACGATCTCACCCGGGTGGCGGGCGAGGTGGATGGCTATACGCGCGAAGGCCGCCCGGAATTCGTCCAGGAATATCGCCTGCTCGATCGTTCGGGGGGCGTGCATTGGGTGGAAGACCGCACCTGGCTGCGGCGCGACGCGGGCGGGACATTGACCCATTACCAGGGGGTGGTGACGGACATCACGGAGCGGCGGCGCGCGGAGATGGCCCTGTTGGAAAGCGAACGCAACCTGGCTGAAGCCCAGCGGATCGCCCGCCTGGGTAACTGGGAATACAATTTTGAAAAGGATATTTTCACTTTC
>CAYTVN010000060.1:0-10243 GCA_964441655.1 uncultured Verrucomicrobiota bacterium
CCGGATTCTTCTCCGCGAACTCTGCGCCTCTGCGGTGATGCAATATGCAGGTTAACCGGCCCGTCGAGCGAAGACATGGTGTGTACCCCGCGCAGACCGCGGATGGAGCCCCGGCGTTGTCCGTCCGGTCTGGATTCCTCCCGCCGCGGCCAGGCTGGCAATAATGGATCAGCCCGAAATTAGGCTTTCCGGCCGACCGGTCAGTTCAGCCCGCACGCGCCGCCGCCGCAGCAGCCGCCGGAATGAACATGCTGGCCGCAGGGCGCGCACGCGCCCGCCGATCCGCCCTGTTCCTTCACGCTGGCCGCAAACACCGACAGCTTTTTGACCAGCTTGGTGGATTGGCAGGCCGGGCACGTGGTGCCCTTCCAGTTGGAGGAACGGACCAGAATTTCGCTGTCCTTGCCGCAATCGTTGCAGTGGAATTCGTAGAGTGGCATGGGGGTATCCTACTTGAATTTAGTTGGAATTCCAGCGTCGTGCTCACCGCTCCGAGGAGAGCTTCACCCCGCGCCGGATGTAGGTGGGGATATCGAGGTCCTCTCCGTTGATCAACGTGGCCGGGGCCGCGGTAAACCGGCCGCGGTCCTTGCTGGTATCGGTCAACGGCAGCTCGCCCTGCGCGTCCTGTGGACTGGTCTTTTTCGCCTCGCCGGTGCCGTTGTTCTGGGAGGCGGCCTCGAACCGGTCTTCCTGCCAGGCTTCCGAGGTCAGCAGGGTGATGGTCAGGTGCTCGCGCCGACTGGGGTCAATCAGGGCGCCCATGCTGATGTGCGCATTGGGGCGCGCCTTGGCGGCGATCTGGCCCACGATGCCTTCAAGATCGGAAAGGGTTAGGTCAGGCCCGCCCGTGATGTTGACCAGCACACCTTGCGCTTCCGAAAGCAGGCGTCCGTTCTCCAGCAGCGGACTCTCCATCAAGGCGCGCAGGGCGCTGGCGGAACGGGCCGGCCCGGAGGCTTCCGCGAAACCATACGACAGGGTGCCGCCACTTCGCTCCGCCAGTTCGCGCACATCGGCGAAGGTCAGATTCACGATGCCGGTGCTGGAAAGCAGTTGCCAGATGTTGTGGATGCCCGTGGCCAGCATCGCGTCAGACTGACGGAAGGCATCCTCCAGCCCGGTCTGCGCGTCCACCCCCTGCATCAAACGATCGTTGGGCAAACAGATCACCGCATCCACCAGGCGCTGCAAGGCGCGCAGACCTTCCTCCGCCTGACGACGGCGGCGGTCCCCTTCAAACGGAAACGGCAGGGTGGCAAACACCAGGATGGTGGCCCCCATGGCGCGCGCTGCTTTGGCAATGACCGGTGCGGCGCCCGTGCCGGTGCCCCCGCCCAAACCGGTGACCAGGATCAGCAGGTCGGTGCCCACCATCGCCTCCTGCAGAGCGGACAAACTTTCCTCGGCCGCGAGCCGGCCGCCCGTGGTGTCGCCGGACGCGCCCAGCCCCCGCGCCGCCTGGGCTCCGATAGCCAGCGTGCGCACACCGTCGCAGGCAGCCAACGCCTGCACATCGGTATTCACGGCCAGCACATTAGGCCCGTGACGCCAGGTCTGGGCCATGCGGTGCACCATATTGCAACCGGCCCCGCCCACGCCCATAACCAGCATGCGACAGCGGGCGGCGGCGGGATTCACGTCGAGCAATCGAGGAGTTGACTCAGGAAGTTTCATTTCCGCCCCAACAAAGTGTCGATCCAATCCGAGATAAACGAGCTGCGACTTGTGCGTCGCGCCGTGCGCATGGCGTAACGCAGCATGCCGATGGGGGCCGCATATTCCGGGCCGTCCGTGGCCACAGCCAGACCACTGACGTCGCGCGGCTTGCCCAGCTGGCAGGGCAGATTAAACACCCGCTCGGCCAGTTGTGTCGCGCGATTCAGGTAGGCGCCACCGCCGGTCAGAAAAACCCCGCTGCCCAGATGATGCAGGATGTCCTTCCGCTCCAGCTCATCGCGTATGAGGGTGAAGGTTTCCTCCTGGCGCAGGCTGGTGATGGTCTGCAGATCGCCCAGTCGCACGAAGCGGCTGCGCGGTGCGCCCTCACTGCCGCCCAGATCCACATGATCGCCCCGGTGGGCCAGGTCCACCACCGCGCTGCCGTACTCTTCCTTGAGTCGCTCGGCTTGCGGCAGCGTGACTTGCAGCCCGCGGGCCAGATCGTTGGTCACGTGGTCGCCCCCCACCGCCAGCGAGCCCGCGGCCGCGATGGCGCTGCCCGCATACGCGAGGTAGTCGGTCACCCCGCCGCCCATGTCGATGACCAGCGCACCCTGCGCCTTGTGTTCGGCGCCCAGCACCGCCAGGGCCGTGCACAATCCGGAGAAAGCCACATCCTGCACATCCACCGGCACGCTGCGCACCACCTTCACCAGGTTGCGCAGGCGGGTGCGCGAGCCGTGTACCATCAGCATATCCACGGCCAGCTTGGCCCCTTCCATGCCCTCGGGATTAATCACGCCGCCCTGATCGTCCACATAAAAATGCTGGGCCATCGAGTGCAGGATTTCCTGGTCGCCGGGCAGATTGACCGCCCGCGCCGTATCCATCACATGTTCCACATCATCCCGGGTGATCTCCCCGCCGCGGTTCAGGATGGGGATGCTGCCCCGGTTGACCAGGGTGCGCAAATGGGATCCCTTGGCCAGCAGGTGAACCTGCTTGATGCTGACCCCGGCGTTCTCCTCGGCCAGGTGCAGGGCGGTGCGCGCGCACGACAGCGCGGCATCAAAATCAATCACTTCGCTTTTACTGATGCCCCGGGAGGCGCACTCGCCCAGCCCCAGAATGGTCATGTGATCATCGTCCCGGGCCTCCGCGGCCAGGGCGCGCACCTTGGTGGTGCCCATCTCCAACGCGACAAAGGGAGTTAAATCCATGGACGTGACAGACTCCTGTTCAAGGGGTGCGGTACACCACCGGCACGTTGCGCAACACGGTTAGATCGGCGGTCCTGATGGACTGGCCCATCTCCTGGGCGGTCTTCAAAACATCCACCAGTTTTTCCAGCCGCTCCTTGAGCTGGTCGCGTCCCATGGGGATGACTTCGCCGCCGGCCAGGTTCAAGACCAGGCGATCGGCCGCGCCCGCGTCGATGGATTGCAGGTGGATGACGCTGCCCAGGCGGGTGGCATCGCACAGCTCCAGCACGTCCAGGGCGTCCAGAATATTCTTTTCGCGAATGATGCTGCCCGGTCCCAGCCCGCGTTCGGTCGCGCCGCGGATGAGCGGCAGGTTGGATTGACGACCGAGCCCCAGCACATAGCCATCGCGATCCACCAGCACGGGATGCCCGCTGGCGCCGTCGGCCAGGCGGCCCAGCGCGCTGCGTTCCAGGACCCGGATGACCAGCGTGTCGGGCAAATCCCGGTGTACTTCCGCGCTGCGAATCCGCGGGACCCGTTCCAGGTTGGCGCGCACGCTGGCGATGTCCACCGCGAACAAGTTGTCGCCCTCGGCCACCTTGCCATATTCGCGCAGGTGTTCGGCTTGCAGCACCCCGTTGGAGCGCATATCCAGATGCTTGATGATAAACCGTTCGTTGGTGGAGAACAGGGACCGGCCGAGTACCTCGGTGCCCACCACGGCGCCCCACAGCAGACCGCCCACCGCCAGCACCAGCACGAGCAGGGCGCCCGCCTTGTGGGCACGCTCCCTGGATTTGTCGCCCGTGCGGCCGTTCACCTGCAGCAGCTGGCTGCGCCCGTCCGAGCGGCGCGTCGCCCCCATTCGTTTTCGATCCTTGCTCGTTCGTCCAAACATGATGACTCCGTGCTCCGGTCAGACCCGGGCCAGATTGAGAATCTTTTCACAAAGCGCGGGAAACTCCAGCCCTACCGCGCGTGCCGCCTTGGGCAGCAGGCTGGTTTCCGTAAAACCGGGAATGCTGTTCAACTCCAGCACAAAAGGATGTCCGTCCGGGGTCAACCGTATATCCACCCGGCCCAGCCCGCGGGCGTCCAGCGCGGTGAAGGTGCGCCAGGCCAGCTCCTGGCAGAGCCGCGTGGTGGCGTCGTCGAGGGGCGCCGGCACCAGATACTCGGTGAGGCCCTTGGTGTACTTGGCGCGGTAATCGTAATACCCCTGGGGCGCGCGGATCTCCACGATGGGCAGCACCTGCTCGCCCACCACGCCCACCGTCAGCTCCAAACCGTCAACAAACGTCTCCACCAGCGCCTCGGTGTCCAGCTTCAACGCGGCGGCCAGCGCGTCCGGCCACTCCGCCTCGTGGAACACCTTGCTGATCCCGATGCTCGATCCTTGCCGCGGCGGCTTGACCACCACCGGCAGCGGCAGGGTGCGCGCCTGTCCGGGGGCCAGCACTTCGTACCGCGGGGTGGCGATGCCCTGCCGCTCGAACACGCGCTTGGAGGCGACCTTGTCAAACGAGCAACGGCTGGAGGCCGACCCGGAGCCCGTAAAGGGAATCCCGCGTTGCTCCAGCAGCGCCTGCAGCTGGCCGTCCTCCCCGAAGGTTCCGTGCAGGGCAATAAATGCCGCCTCGCAACCGGCCGGCCAGTCCACCTCGAAACCGGTGATGTCCAGTTCGGTCACCTCGTAGTCCAGGCTGCGCAACGCGCGGCTCACCGCGGCCCCGGAGGCCAGCGAAACCTCCCGTTCGGCGGAGGGCCCGCCTTTGAGCACGGCAATTTTCTTAAAACGACGATTCACGTGAGTCCTCAAGTAAAGCCGCGGCGGCCAGCAACGCAATTTTTTCCACGTCACCCGCGCCGATCACGGCGATCACATCACCCGCGCGCCATTTCTTGCGAATAAGCGGCCACGCATCAAGCAAGGATTGCACCGCGGTGACGGGTATCTTGCCGTGGCGCTCGAAGTGCGCCAGCAAATCGGCCAAGCCGCCACCCGGCACCGGCGCTTCGGAGGCGGCATAGATGGGGGCCAGGATCAACTCGTCCACCCCGGCAAAGGCGGGCGGGAACGCCGGGCCCAGCGCGGCCGTACGGGTATAACGATGGGCCTGAAAGACGGCCAGCACGCGGCCGGTGTGCCAGTGGCGCACCTGTTGTAGAAAGGCCGCAATTTCCGTGGGATGATGCGCGTAGTCGGAGATCACCGTGATGCCGTGCCGCTCCGCCAGTACATCAAACCGGCGGCGCACCGGGCGGAACGAGCGCAAACCCTCCGCCACCGCCGCAAAGGGCAGACCGCGATCCACCGCCACCGCCACCACGGCCAACGCATTGAGCAGGTTGGTCACCCCGGGCACGCCCAGCGTCAGCTCACCCTGCACCTGTCCGCGCCAGCTCACCCGCGCCCGCAGGCCGCGTCCCGGCGCGGGCAGGACCTCGGCCGTCCAATCGCCCGCGTGCAAACCGTAGCTGATGACTTTCCCGGCGATGGACCGGGCGGCCCGCGCCGCACCCGCATCCTCCGCGCAAAACACCACCGCCTGGCGGGCCTGGCGGGCAAAGCAGGCGAAGCACAAATCGAGTTCGTCGAGGGTGGTGAAAAAATCCACGTGATCGAGTTCGACGTTGGTGATCACGGCATAGTCCGGCGCATACAAGGCCAGCGTGCCATCGCTCTCGTCCGCCTCCACCACCATCACCCCCGCGCGCCCCGCGTGCGCCACGCCACCCAGCGTGGGCACCTCGCCGCCGATGCAGAAGGACACATCAAGGCCGGACGCCCGCAACACGTGGGCCAGCATGGCCGAGGTGGTGGTCTTGCCGTGGGTGCCCCCCACCGCCACCGAAACCTGGCCGGCCAATAGGGCGGGCAACACCGTGCCACGCAGATACACGGGCAGGCCGCGCGCACGTGCGGCCTGCACTTCCGGCTCCTGCCCGGACACCGCGGGACTGCGCACCAGCCACGCCGTGTCGGGTTTTACATGGGACGGGTCATGGCCGTGTTCGACCGTGATGCCACGTTCGTTCAGCCAGGGACCGAGACCGCCGGGCGCGCCATCGCACCCGCTCACCGCGTGGCCGCGTGCGGCCAGCTGTACGGCCAGCCCCGCCACCCCCACCCCGCCGATGCCCAGCAGATGCACCGGAGCGGGCGGACGCGCCAGCTGCGCCACCACCTGTGCATATTCCGCCCGCAGTTCAGCGAGACGCTGCGCCACTGGCATGCCCGGCCCTCCCGCACGATTCCACGAGGTCGGCCAGGGCGGCCGTGCCGCGGGCCCGCCCGTGCCGACGCGTCGCTACGCGCATGGCCTGCAACCGCTCCGGGTGCGCCATGCGCTCGCCGAGATATTCCGCCAGCCAGCCCGCGGTCAAATCGCCATCCGGCACCACGTCCGCCGCCCCGGCTTTTTCCAAGGCCCGCGCGTTGGCCATCTGGTGATCCCGTACGGCAAATGGATACGGCACCAGCAACGCGGGCACGCCGAAGGCGCCCAGTTCGGAGCAGGTCGCGGCGCCGGACCGGCACAGGGCCAGGTGGGCTCGGGCATACAGCCCGGCCATGTCGTGGGTAAAACCAAAAACCTCCGCGGCCAGTCCGGCGCGCTCGTAGGCCGCCCGCACCTCGGCTTCGCCCGCCCGTCCAGATAGATGCAGGATGGCGGGCCGGAGCCCGCGCCGGGCCAGTTCGGCCAGGGCCGCCGGGGCCACTTCGTTCAGGGTGCGCGCACCGCCGCTGCCGCCCATGACCAGCACAGTAAAGGGCTCACCGGGCGAACGAATCGCCTGCGCAGCGGCCGCCGCCTCCAACTCGGCGCGCAGCGGCATGCCGGTCAGCACCAGGTCACAACGTTTCAGGTGGTAACCGGTTTCCTCGAAACAGCCGCCCACCGCCGCCGCGCCGCGCGCGAACAGCTGGATGG
Source organism: uncultured Verrucomicrobiota bacterium (assembly GCA_964441655.1). Lineage (GTDB taxonomy): Bacteria > Verrucomicrobiota > Kiritimatiellia > CAIVKH01 > CAIVKH01 > CAYTVN01. Next base: position 6,803 of record CAYTVN010000060.1, read on the forward strand.
CCCGGCCCGGCACCACGTTGGATTCGTGCAGCACATAAGGCACCCTGCACCAACGCGCCGCGCCCAGCGGACCCACGCAGGCATAGCTGCCCATGGCCAGCATCACATCGGGACGATCCGCCCGCATGGCCCGGCGGCAGGCGCGAATGGCCCGCAGCAGTTTCCACATCGTGCCCAGGGAGCGCAGGGAAACCCCGTTTTCAAAACCTTCGGCCTGCGCGGTGACCACCGGGCCCGTCCAGCCCTGCACGGCGGCCGTCTCCACATGCTTGCCCGACATCCACAACGACACCTCGTGGCCGCGCTGCTGCAATTCGCGCGCCGTGGCCAGGCCCGGAAAGATGTGTCCGCCTGTGCCCCCGCAGGCGACCCCGATTTTCATGTCCGGCCTCCGCGCCGCGCGGCCGCACCTTCGCGCTCCAGCAGACATTTTTTCCAGGCCAACCCGCCCGAAAATCCTCCCAGACGTCCCCCGCTAGCCAGCACGCGATGACAGGGAATAAACAGGGGCAGCGGATTCGTGGCGCAGGCGGAACCGGCGGCCCGGGCGGCCCGCGGTGATCCGGCTGCCGCCGCCAGCTCGCCATAGGTACAGGTGGCGCCCCGCGGTACGCGCCGCAAGGCGGCACGCGCGCGCTGCACAAAAGTTCCGCCGCCTGCGTCGAGAAGAGGCGGACACTCCGCGGTGCGCCCGGCCAGGGCGGCCAGCACAAAACGTCCGGCCTGCCGGAGTACGCGCGCATCCACGCCCAATGCCTTCAGCTCCAACCGCCCACTGCTTTTCAACTCCGTCGGGGGCGGACGCGAATGCACGGGAAGATGGCAGGAGGTCACCCGGCCCGCGCAAGCCCGGACTTCGATGACGCCCCAGGTGGTGGGCACGCGCAGGCAGGAAAAGGTAGAACGCGTCTTCACGAGCCAAATGCGAGCCGGTAGACCAGGAAGGCCACCAGCGCGACCAGAATCAGCATGAAGATGGCTTTGTTGCGCATGACGCGCCGCTCGCGCACCATGGGCCGGGATTTCCCGAAGCTCCCGCTGGCGAAATAATTCGCGAAACGATCGGTCTCACGCGGGCTCGGGTTGCGGGGCGCCATGCCCGGCGCGGGCGCTGGACGCGGCGGCGGGGTGACTTCCACCGGCTCCGGCTCCGCCACGGGTTCCGGTGGCGGCGCACCCGGCCGCGGCACGGTGGAGGCCAGCCGCGGTTCGGTGCGGGACAAACCCGGCTCGCTGGTCAGGCTCTCCATCTTGCGCGCCTTGCGCGTCACCTCCTTGACGTGCTGCTGGAGGGCGCGTTCTTCCTCCTCCAGCTCACGCAGACGGCGGGCCAGCGGACTCTCTTGTTCGGATTTCCGCATGGAGGGCTAGATCAATCCCATGGAGATGGAAACCACAAACAGAATGGCGATCAGCAGCAGGACCACGGCCAGCGGCAGGCTGACCGCCAGGCCGATGCGCACCCAGTAGGAAAACGGCTTTTCCTCTTCGTGTCCGCCGAACCGATCTTCGAACAGAACAGCCGGTTGCGGGGACGCCGACGCGGTCGGCTCACCTTTGTTGGCCTCGATTTTGGCCATGGCCTTGTTGTACTCGGCCCGCGCCTCCTCGATGATGACCAGGCTCTTGCCCAGCTCGTCGCGCACGCGGTCTTCCGGCCAGCTCTCGTCCTTGATGCTTTCGATATCCTCCAGCAGCTGACGGAAGCGGGCCCGGGTGGATCCCAGCAATTCGAGCAGGCGCTGGTTTTCCATCTCGCGCCGCTCCAGGCCGACCAGGCTGCGCTTCAAATGATCCATCATCTCGCGCTTGCCGCGACCGTAATCCTCGTGCTTGCGGCGCAGTTCTTCCAGCTCCCGCTTCTCCATCTCGAGCTGCTCCTGCCGCTTGCGCAGCCGTTCCAGCTCCTGAGTGGCCACGGAGGCCTGGTTGTCCACTTCCTTGCGATGCCGCGCCATGCGGGTGAGATTCAACTCGCCCACACCGCGGCCGCCCGCCTCCGCGAGGTCACCCGCCATGGGCTCCGAAGGTTCGTCCCCCGGTCCCATACGAATGCGCTTGGCGGAATCGCGCTGGCGCACCAGATCGTCGTCAAAGAAATCTGTTCCGGACATGATGTTCTTCTCCCCGGGACACGGTCCCGGCTAGCGGTTGTTTTTTCTCGGTATCTGAAGGGTCTGCCCCAGCTTCAAACTTTGCGGCGTGGGCAGACTGGCGCGGTTGGCGTCGTAAATTTCCGGCCAGCGCTTGGAATCCCCGTACACTTTCCCGGCGATGCGCGAGAGGGTGTCCCCCGCCACCACTTTGTACGATTCCATGGTCACCCCGGCGGACACGGCGACCGGCGTGCCCGCGGAAGCAGACGCCGCAGGCGGGACGAGGGCCGGGGTGGCGGCCGCCGCGGCGGGGAGGCGGCGCGACTCGGACGACGAGGACGGGGCGGGTGCGCCTGCGCGGACGCGTTCCAGTTCCTGGTGCAGGGCGGAAATTTCCTGCTTCAGCATGGCGATTTCGCGCACGGCCTCGTTGGGCCGGTCGGGCAGCGAAGCGGCGAAACTCAAATGCGCGTGCCGGATCAACTCCTGCACGAGTTCTTTTTTCTCCGCCGCCGGCTGCAACTCGAGGTAGCGCTGGTAGTGATAGATGGCGCGCACGTAGTCGCGCTGGTTCTGATCATAGATGGCGCCCAGTTCCAGGTGCGCCCGGGCCAGGCCGGGTTTCTTGTCCAGCGCCCGCTGGTACAGCTCGATGGAGCCGGGGATATCCTGGGCCGTGCGCCGTTCCCGGGCACGCCGCAGCAGGGGATCGCGTTCCTCCCGCGTGTCCCGCCAGGAGGAGGAACACCCGGCGGTGGTCAGGGTCGCGAAGGCCAGGGTCAGGGCCAGGCCAAATTGCACAGTTCGTAAAAACGTCATGCGTTCCAACTAACACGCGGATACGCACTCGTCAAGGCAGTGTCACGGCCCCCGACAGGCGTCGGGACCAAAACGATGTTGCTGGCATGCCAAGCCGTAGTCCCGCAGCCGGGTCCGCCTTCGCCCTCGCAAGGCTGCGGGCGAATATCACAAGTGGCGGCGTGCAAACTCGCGCCCGGAGCCTGTCTTCAGGTATTGCTCAAAAGCGCGCGCCTTCTCACGACTGCGGAATGCTATGGCTGTTTCGACACGCCAGGGCCGGTATTTCGATGTATGCGGCACTTCTCCCGCATTGTGCTTCGCCAGTCGCGCTTTCAAGTCCGTGGTGCAGCCCGTGTAGTGCCGCACGGCATCCTGTTCACTCACCAGGATGTAAACGTAATGATACGATGTTGCTGGCATGCCAAGCCGTAGTCCCGCAGCCGGGTCCACCTTCGCCGCGCCGCAGACGTCGCGGTCTACGGCGGGACAGCCTTCGCCCTCGCAAGGCTGCGGGCGAATATCACAAGTGGCGGCGTGCAAACTC
>CAYTVN010000060.1:10343-13040 GCA_964441655.1 uncultured Verrucomicrobiota bacterium
CAGACGTCGCGGTCTACGGCGGGACAGCCTTCGCCCTCGCAAGGCTGCGGGCGAAGGCTGGTGGAGGGTATGGGATTTGAACCCACCACCTCGTGAATGCCATTCACGCGCTCTACCAAATGAGCTAACCCCCCAGAAAGGGAGGCGCGGATAGTAGGGGAGCCCCAGATTGATGTCAATAGTCGGAGGCGTACTGGAACGCGGCGCGCTGATCGGCTCTCGTCACATCAACAATATACAGCCCCCCCCATTCGTTTATAGTGGTGGAGGATGCTTCATGGTGTGCAACAAAACCGCGGTCCTGCTACTCAGCGCGCTGTTGGGATGCAGTACGTCCCACGCTTCATCCAGCAACCTGGTCCTGAACGGATCGTTTGAGGCGGGCACGACAGGGTGGACCCTCTTTGGTCAAGGGGCTGGAGTCCAGTACCTGCTGACGAATCAAGCCGCTGATGGCGTCGCCGCCATGCGGGCCTCGAATCGCTCCAGTTTATTCCACCAGGTCACCCAGAATATCATCACCAATCTGCGCGCCGAGGGCAGCGGCGTGTATTACGGAATACGGTTTTCCGTGAATGCCGCAGCCCCTCTCAGCGCCCGTTGCACGCTGCAGATGGTGGATGGCTCCGGGACCAACACCCTCATTCTGGCGGAGCGGGTCATCACATCGCAAACCGGGCAGTGGGTGGAAATCAAGGGCGGACGTTTCCTTTCGTGGGCCGATCCGCTGACCAATGCCTCGCTGCGGTTTGAACTCGGCCAGCTCCCTGAATCCAACTACCCCGCCGTCAGCCTGGATGCCATCCACATCGTGCGCGATTCAGACCAGGACGATCTCACGGACGATCTGGACCCCAACCCGCTTGATAGCGACGCCAACACCAACGGGCTGCCGGACGGATGGGAAGCAAGCTTCGGTTTGACGGGAGCAACTCCGACATCGGACGCAGATGGAGACGGCTACACCGATCTACAGGAATACTGGACGGCCACCCTCCCCACCAACGCCCTATCCCGACCGGGCCAGCCCGTGAATACGAACGCCACGCCCGAAGCCAGAGCGCTTCTGAACTATCTGGCCCTGCTTCCCACGCATGCCACACAGCGTGTCCTGGTCGGTCAGGTGGTGACGGATACCGCCAATGATTACAGCAATCAGGTCGTCGCCCTGGCCGCACAGACGGGGCGCTGGCCCGCGATGCTCGGCGTGGTGTACGACATGATCAATGGACCCATCAACCACGCCGTCCTCACACCCCACGCCACAAACTACTGGAATGCCGGCGGCCTGATTCACATTCAATGGAATCCGGACAATCCCTGGACAGGCGGGTTTTCAGGCGACACCAATGGGATTAACTTCCCGCTCCTCTTTACGCCCGGTTCGGCATCACACTCCAACTACCTGGCCATGCTGGATGAGGTGGCGATCGGACTGCGGGCGCTAGGCGAGGCCGGACTTACCGTGCTCTTCCGCCCCTTGAACGAATGCAACAGCTTTCAAAATTGGTACCAACGCAAAGCGCGGCAGGACTATGTTTCCCTCTACCGGTGGACCTTTGATTACCTGACCCACAGTCAGGCACTCCATCATGTGCTGTGGGTGTATGATGCGCTCTCCGCGCCACATGCCACCCTGCCTGTGACCTACTATTATCCCGGCGATGACGTGGTGGATATCTTTGGCATCAACATGTATGACGATACGTGGTCGCCTCTCTACGACGTCGAACGCCTGTCGCGCGATTTTCCCAAGCCGCTGGCTTTCCCGGAAGGTGGCGCCTTGAACATCCTGAATGGATCGTTCACCAACACGGTCTATCTGCAAGGCATGTCGAATCGCTTCCCCCGCCTGTCCTATTTCAACATCTACAACAGTTTTCCCTTCGGCGGATCGAACAAGCTGTATGGACTGGTGGACAACCTGCATGCGCAAGAGCTCTTCGATCATCCCTGGGTGGTCACCCGCGAGGAGCTGGGCTGGCGCAACCATCTCGGCCCCTTCGGCAGCTGGCAGTTGCAACACTTCACCACCAATGCCAATCAGCTCGCCCTGGCCGGTGGCAGCGCCGACCCCGACGCAGATGGCTGGGTCAACCTCTATGAATATGCGCAGCTTTCCGACCCCGTCACCTTCTCTCCGTCTCCGCTCTATCCGCAAAACAACCTCCTGCATTTCGCCCGCAATCCCGCCGCGACCGACCTTGAATGGCGGGTGGAAGGAACCTGCGACCCGATCAACAGTGCGTGGGATCTGCTCGCGAGCCGAAACGGCGCGGCCGGCTGGCAGGTTCAACCGGGCCTCCAGATGACCGATCCCGGCGACGGAACCGTAACCCTGACCGAAGCCGCCTCCTATCCCACTCGCATGTGGCGCGTGCAGATTACGCGTCCCTGATTGCTTTTCCGACCCGCCCTCAACCACTCCCGCAGGCACGACAAAATACCCCGTGGAATCGCTTGAAACGGGCGCGGGGTTGCCCTACTTTCGGCCTGTTTATAGCCAACCCAACAAGGAGCCTTTCATGTCAGAGATCATGAACATTGTCGGCCGCGAAATTCTGGACTCGCGCGGCAACCCGACCGTTGAAGTGGACATCCAACTCGCCTCCGGCGCCAAGGGCCGGGCCGCCGTCCCCTCGGGCGCGTCCACCGGCGAACACGAAGCCATCGAACTGCGCGACGGCGACAAGAAGC
>CAYTVN010000061.1:0-13004 GCA_964441655.1 uncultured Verrucomicrobiota bacterium
TGAAAGGTCGTACCGCGGTGCAGCTGGACCGCAGCCCGTGCTACGCCGAGATGGGCGGCCAGGTGGGTGACACCGGCCTGCTTCGGTTGGGCGGCACGTTGTGGCGGGTGGTGGATACGCAGAAGGCGGGCCACGCGTGGCTCCATTTTGTGGAGGGCGAGGACGCGCCGGAGAAGGGTGCCGAGGTGACGCTGTCCGTGGACTTGCCGCGGCGGGCCGCCATCCAGCGCCATCACACGGTGACCCATCTATTTCACTGGGCGTTGCACGAGGTGGCCAACCGCGAGGCCTCGCAGAAGGGCTCTTTTGTGGGACCGGACAAGCTTACCTTCGACTTTAACAGCGGGGCCCTGAACCCGGGCCAGTTGCACGACATCGAGAAACTGGTCAACGAGCGCATCCTGGAAAACGCCCCGGTCAGCTGGTCGGAAATGCCATACGCCAGCGTGAAGAGCCGGAAGGATGTCATGCAGTTCTTCGGTGACAAATATGGCGAGACCGTGCGCGTGGTGCAGATCGGCGGCGCGGCGGGCCAGTTGAATGGCTATTCGATGGAGTTGTGCGGCGGCACCCACACCCGGGCCACGGGCGAGATTGGCCTGTTCCGCGTGGTGTCGGAAGGCGCCATTGCCGCGGGCGTGCGGCGCGTGGAGGCGGTGGCCGGCTTGGCCGCGTGGCAGCGTAATGCCGATGATCTGCGTATCTTGAAGAATGTGTCCGGCACGCTCAATATCGCCCCGGCGGAGCTGGAAAAGCGTGTGGAGGCCGTGCTGGCACATCAGAAAGAATTGGAGAAACAGCTCAAGGCGCTGAAGCTCAGCCAGGCCGGTGATCAGGCGCGCGCGCTGGAATCGCGTGGCACGATGGTGAATGGCATTCCGCTGATCGTCGCACATCTGGGCGATGCGGATGGTGATACGGTGGCCGCGGTGGCGGAGTCTTTGAAGGCCAAGGTCAAGGGCGTGGTTGTGCTGGGTGCGGCAGCGGGTGGTTCCGTAGTGCTGCTGGCCCAGGTTTCGCCGGAATTCACGGCGAAAGTGCAGGCCGGAAAGATCATTCAGGCCATTGCGCCCATTGTGGGTGGCAAGGGCGGCGGCAAGCCGGACTTTGCGCGCGGCGGCGGCAAGGATGCGGCCAAGCTCGATGAGGCGTTGGCCAAGGTGCCGGGGTTACTCGGCGGATAGTATCGGACGGCACGGCGAAATCGCCGATGCCGTCCCACCCGCGGTATTCTGGGAGGGACCGAATCCCGCGTCGGGTTCGGTCCGTTGTCGCGATGTATTGGGCTGGGATGGAGGCGATGTGAAGAATCACTATGCATATCATGTCGGCTTGCTGATGCTAGTCTTGGCCGTTCTGATTTGGTCCGGCATTCACCCGCATGACCGGATGACCTGGTTCATGGAGGTGGCGCCCGTCGTGATCGGACTGGCCCTGTTGCTTCCGACGTACCGCCGATTCACCCTGACCCCGTTGCTCTACGGGCTGATCGCCTTCCACTGCGTGATCCTGATGATCGGCGGGAAATACACCTATGCCGAGGTGCCGCTGTTCAACTGGCTGCGCGACACGTTTGACCTCACCCGCAACCACTACGATCGCGTGGGTCATTTTGTGCAGGGTTTCGTGCCTGCCATCCTGGCGCGCGAACTGTTGCTGCGCACGTCGCCGCTTCGTCCCGGCAAGTGGCTGTTCGCCATCGTGGTGTGCGGTTGTCTGGCCTTCAGCGCGTTTTACGAATTAATTGAGTGGCAGGCCGCGGTGGCGCTGGGCAGCGGAGCGGACGCATTCCTGGCCACCCAGGGCGACCCGTGGGACACCCAGAAGGATATGGCACTGGCCCTGTTGGGTTCCGTCCTGGCTCAACTAGCGCTCGCGCGCGTACACGACCGGCAGTTGCTGGCCGATTGGTATCATTTGTAGCCGCGGCCGGTGGCCGCGGTGGCGCAGACAGAAAAGACGGGGCAAGCAGTAGCCTGCCCCGCCGGTTGTCTGACTCTTAATTCGCCTCAATGGGGATCGTCTTGCGATCCGCACGGGCTTCCGGCCGTTTGGGCAGGGTGACCGTCAGCACGCCCTTCTTGAGGGCGGCTTTGATCTTCTCCCGATCCACGCCGGCCGGGAGCGGAAGGGTCCGGTGGAATGAGCCGAAGCTACGCTCCATCAGATGATAGTCCTTCTGCTTCTCCTCGTGCTCTTCCTTCCGCTCGCCGCGGATGGTGAGCACATCGTCATCCATCGTGACCTGCACATCCTTTTCCTCCAGGCCGGGCAGGTCGGCGGTGACGACCACTTCGCGATCGGTTTCTTCCACGTTCACGCGCGGAAGGTCGGCCAGTCCATGTGACCAGCCGCGTCCGAGGACCGGCCCGAGCGCGGTGCGCTCGAAGTCCGTAAAGAAGTCCTCGAACAGGTCATTCATGCGGCGATGGAGCTCCGGGAGAGGCGATGATTCCTCCCGCCGGGCCACCGCGCTTTCCGTGCGCGGACGCCGCCAGGGAATCAGGTTCCGTTTCATACTCCACCTCATGGTTTTGGTTTCTTCTTAGTCAGCATTCTCCACGGCGATGCGACGCGGCTGGGCTTTGGCGACTTTGGGCAGGGTGATCTGCACCTGGCCGGCCTTGACCCGGGCCACGATCTTTTCGCGGTCGAGATCCTCCGCGATGGTGAAGGCGCGGCGGTATTCCGCCGGACCAAACTCGCGGTGCAGGGCCTCCCGGCCCTCGGGGCCCGTCCACTCCGCGTGGCCCACCAGGGTCAGCACGTTGTTTTCGAGCGTAACTTCCAGCCCCTTGTCCGAAACGCCGGGCATATCCGCCACGAGCACAATACCCTGCTCGCTCTCGAAGATATCCGTGGCCGGTGTGCGCACCGGAACGCTCCGGGTGGGCTCCATTTTGCGGGCGGTCATTTCCTGTTGAACTGCGGTCATGGTTGATTCCTCCTTACTCTGCGGCAATGGCTATGCGCCGGGGTTTGGTGCTTTCCTTGCGGGGCAGGGTGATGCGAAGCACGCCGTGTTCATAGCGTGCCTGAACCTTGTCCGACTCGACGTCAAACGGCAGGCGTACCGTGCGAACGAAGGCGCCGGTGGACCGCTCCCGCCGGTGATAGGCTTCGGCCTTCACCCCGGGCTCCTCCGCACGCTCGCCCTGCAGGGTCAACACGTGGCCCACCACGGAAAGGTCAACCTTCTTCGGGTCAACCCCCGGGAGTTCCACCATCACCACCGCTTCGTCATCCGAACTCCACAGGTTCAGGGCGGGAAAACGTTCCGCCGGTTCCGTAGCATCCGAAAACAGGCGGTTCACTTCCCGCTGAAGGCGGTACAGATCCTGAAATGGATCCTGCGCCCAATCCCAACGTGTAACTGCTCCTATCATGGCTCAATCTCCTTTGTTTTGTTCAATGAACCATTAAGCAATAGCCATGCCAAAATATTTAAATATTCATAAAGTATTGTAGCTCATATTAATACACACGCTTGATGCGTGCATATGGGGCCATAATGTCTCACCTATGTGTGATCTATAAATTTATAAAATGTGACATAGTGTCTCTTTATTGATGGGGTATGGTTTTTCTATTGTTGGTGGATGGGGCGGAAGCAAGTTGGTATGGTCACTACGTGAACAAGCCGGGGCATAATTTGGAACGAAAAAGGCGAGTGCGTGTGCTCATGAATCCCAAATCGGGGAGGGGGCACGGGGTGGAGGCCATTTTCCATGCGGTGGATGCGGCGTGGTCGGAGCCGGGCTTGGATGTGACCTATCAATTCAGCCACGATGCGGAGGATGGCCGGGAGAAAGTCCGACGCGCCGTGAAGGATGGGGTGGACACCATATTGGTGGCGGGCGGCGATGGTATGGTGAATACCATTGGCGCCGAGCTGGTGGGCACTACGGTTGCGCTGGGTGTGATCCCGACCGGGAGCGGGAATGGTTTTGCCCGGCACTTCGGCATTCCGCTGCAGGTAGACGAGGCGGCCGCTGATTTGGCGGGCGCGACGCGCTGCCATATTGATGTAGGGGTCGCGAACGGCCGGCCCTTTTTTGTCACCTGCAGCATGGCGGCGGATGCTTCAGTGGTGAAGACGTTCGAGGCCTTCCCCTTCCGGGGCATTCTGCCTTATGTTTTTGCCGCGGCCTATGAATTGTTCGATTATCAACCTCAGCCGTTTCGCGCGATCCTGGATGGCCGCGAGGAATTGGTGATTTCCAATCCGCTCCTCTTCACGGTGGCCAACCTGACCCAGTTCGGCGGGGGCGCCCAGGTGGCGCCGCAGGCCCGGGCGGACGATGGCTTTTTGGAGCTGGTGGTGATCCAGAAGCAGGATGCGGGGCGCGCGCTGGCCAATGTGGGCCGCCTGTTTGACGGTACGCTGGATACCCTGCCCGGTGTGATCACCCGGCGCTTCCAGCATCTGGTCGTCGAGCGGGAGCGGGACGCGGTTATCCAGATGGACGGCGAATTGCAGGAGTCGGTGGCCAAGGTGGATGTGACCTTGCATCCGGGTCAGTTGACGGTATTGGTGCCGACCCGGGGCCGCGGTGCGGTTGGGGGCTAAGCTTGAAAGCTTGGAATTCTATCCGGTTTTCGGTAGGATTCGGTCAGTAGGGCAAGCATAGGGAGATACGCCGGTGGCTGAACCTGGAATCAAGCCTGTTCGTCAGTGCAAGGGATGCGCACTAAATCAAGGTGATCGGTGCGCCATTTTCCACCATCCTGACTTGAAGTGGAAAAATCGCAATTGCGAGGGCTACAACAATCCCATGTACATCTCGCACTACGAGAACACCCTCAAGCTGGAGGGGGCTCGAGCCCGCAAGGTGGTGCGCAAGGAGAAGGCCAAGACGCGCAAGACCGGCACCCATCGCGACGGGGTCCACGTTCTTACCGGCCGCCGCTAAAAAGTTCCAACGATTGGAAAAAGCGTCTTTTCGGATTTCCAACGATTGGAAATTTTCACCCGCCCTTCATCATGGCCCCTCCTGTTCACATCGGTAAGGTCACCATCGGGGCGAAACCCCGCGTGGTCGGGGTCCTGAGTCTGCCCTTAACCCTGGACCGGCTGGCATCGGGGTGGCGTCCCGCGTGTGACATTCTGGAGTTGCGCGTCGACCTGCTGGGGGCGGGGCTGCCGGACTGGCTGGAGCGTGCCACGGAACTGGAAGCCGAGGGCCGGCCCGTGCTGGTTACGCTCCGGCATGCCCGTGAAGGCGGGCACTGGTTTGGCACCGATGACGACCGGCTCAATGTACTGACCCGTATTCTGCCCCATGTATCTGCGGTGGATTATGAAGTGCGCAGCGCGGGATTATCCACGCTGGTGCAGCGCGCCCACGCCGCGGGCAAACCGGTGGTGGCGTCGTATCACGATTTTCATGGCTGCCCGAGCGAAGCTGAGTTGCGCGCCGTGGTGAAGGAAGCCACGGCGGTCAAAGCGGACATCATAAAAATCGCGGCGGTCACGCAACACGAAGAAGAGCTGGCCCGGCTGGAGTCTTTTTTGGCGGCCCATCAGGGCGCGCCGTTGTGTCTGCTCGGGATGGGGGCGCTGGGCCCGGAGTCGCGCAAGCGATTGCCCGCGCACGGTTCCTGTTTGACCTACGGTTATGTGGATGAGGCCAATGTGCCGGGACAGCTGTCGAGCGCGGAGTTGATGGACTACGTGCGACAGCTTCCCGGCTAGCCGAACTACGGCTGTTCGACCGGCACGGTTTCGCCCAGGATTTCCCGCACCCGCTGGGCCAGGGCGGCGTTGCTCAGGGTGGGATCCACCGTGTGGAACGAGATGGTGAGCGTATTCTCGAGCACCTCGCCCGGTTGCAGGACGCGTTCCTCGCTCAAGGTTTCGATCTCGGTGTAACCCAGTCCACTGTTGGCATAAAGCTCCACCCGGCAACCGCCATCGGGAAATGCGCCGCCCGGGCTGCGGGCTTCCGTGCGCTCCACCATCAGTACGTGATCGCGTTGGGCGGCGATCCAGCCCCGCGGTGAATCGCTGCCCAGCTTGTGCTCGGTGCCGTTCTTCACGTCCAAGGTCAACACGCCCCCGGAGGCGCGGTGCAGCAGTTGCGTGGCGGGCGGCCCGAAGTCGAGTACGGCATAGCCGTCGGGAAAGATGGAGTTTTCATCCGTGGGCATCAACACGCGCTGGGCGCCCGGCACCTGGCTGATGTTCCAGAGGGTCATGGGAATATCCGACGGCGCGGTGCGTTCCATGCGCTGACGTATGGTCACGGTCGCCGCATCCGGAGCCACGCGCAGGGCACGTTGCAGGTTGATGTGGAGGGGCGCGCCCAACGTGATGTTCAGCAGGGCATGCTGTGCGCCGTCGTCGCTGATCCAGGCGTGGCCCTGCCAGGGCAGGCCGTCGAGGAAGGGTGGAGGGGGCCAGCGCTCACCAAACCGGTCCGGCCAGTGGGCCTGCGCCACCGGGAATATCCAATCGCCGCCCAGGTTGCGCCAGTGCCCGGGCTCGGGCGGGGTCAGCGATGCTGCGGCCAGAGCGCCGTCGAACCGCACCACGTTGTCGAGGCCGCCGAATCGAAATCCGGCAATGCGGCCCAGCGAAGGCAGCACGGTGACGCTCAGCAACGGGTTGCCCACCACCAGCGCATTGGTGTGGCCGAACAGGTTGACGGGAGCGAGGGGCGTCACAGGAATTCCTTCCGGGGTCGAGGCGGCGGGTGCACCCAGCGGGGCCAGGACCAGGCTCAGGGCGATGATCTGAAATCCGATGCATTTCATGAGGCAGGACCATAGCCCACGCTCCGGCGGGCGGCAAGCGAAGGACAGGCCGTGGACAACCCTGCGCGGGCGTGCTATACGCACCCGCTTTCGAGGAGTCTTTTATCATGAGAATTCGTCCTTTTGCAGCGGTTCGTCCCCCGGTTGACCTGGCCGCCCGCGTGGCCAGCCTGCCCTATGATGTCGGTGATCTGGAAACCGCCCGCACCGAAGCCCGGGCCAACCCGATGAGTTTTCTCCATGTGGAGCGGCCCGAGGTGGATTTGCCGGATGCCTTTGACGCGGCCTCCGGGATTCACCACCAGACCGCCGCCCGGAATCTGCAGCGGTTCCTTCAGCAGGGCACCTTGAAGCAGGATGCCGAACCCGCGCTGTATGTCTACCAGCAGCAACTCGGCGCGCACACCCAGGCCGGCGTGCTGGCCACCTGCCACATCGAGGATTACTACGCGGATGTGATCAAGAAGCATGAGAAGACCAAGAAGCCGACGGAAGATGATCGCACCCGTCACGTGCTGACGGTCGGCGCACAAACGGGGCCGATTTTCCTGCTGCACCGCGAGCAGCCGGACGTGGATCGGCTGGTGGCCCAGGCGAAGCTCGGCGTGCCCGTATATGATTTCACCGCGGTGGATGGCATCCGGCACACGGTGTGGCGCGTAGCGGCGAGCCAACCCCTGGTGGACGCCTTTGCCGCGATTCCGGTGGCGTATGTCGCGGACGGTCATCATCGCGCGGCCGCAGCGTCACGGGCGGGCGCGGAGCGGCGAGCGGCCAATCCGCACCACACCGGGCAGGAGGAATACAACTGGTTTCTAGCCGTGCTTTTCCCGGCCCATCAGTTGCAGGTGCTGGCCTATAATCGCCTGGTGCGCGACTTGAACGGGCTCGATGCCGGGGCTTTTCTGAAGGAAGTTCGCCAGCGATTTCAGGTCACCGAACAGGCGGCGTCGCGTCCGTCGGCGCCCGGATCGGTCAGCATGTATCTGGGTGGCGCATGGTATGGATTAAAGACGCAGGCACCGGCGGATGCAGACCCGGTTTCGGCGCTCGATGTATCGGTATTGCAGGATCGCTTGCTGGCCCCGGTGCTCGGTATCGCGGATCCGCGGAACAACAGCCGGATGGACTACCTGGGGGGATTCACCAGTGTGGAGGAACTGCGGAAGCGGGTGGATGCCGGGCAGGCGGCGGTTGGCTTTTCCGTGCACCCGACCACGGTGGACCAGTTGATGGCCATTTCCGATGCCGGCCAGATCATGCCGCCCAAGAGCACCTGGTTTGAGCCGAAATTGCGGTCCGGCCTGTTTGTTCACCTGCTGGATTAACCGCGAACATTTTCACTTGAAATGCCGGTGCACTTCACTACTCTGTGCGCCTGTTTCCCTTTAGGTGGAGGCGTAGCTCAACTGGTTAGAGCGCTGCCCTGTCACGGCAGAGGTTACGGGTTCGAGTCCCGCCGCTTCCGCCACCTTTTTGGTAAGCCCATGATTATGCGAAGACTGCGTATAGTGGCGCTGGCCGGGACGCTGTCCTGCGCCGGCTGTAGTTCCTCCCAGTCGGAGTCCACCATGATGGTCCCGATCAACGACGGGCACCAACAGAGCGCGCCGTCTTCCGCCGTCACCGGAGATTTGAAATTTCACCCTTCTTTAGGCGGGCCTGGCATTGCTCCCCGCATGGTGACGGTCTGGCTGCCGCCTGGCTACCGCGACGAGCCGGCGCGGCGCTATCCGGTTCTCTACATGCACGACGGGCAGAATTGTTTTGATCCGGCCCGCTCCGCGTTTGGCATGGAATGGCGCATGGACGAGGAGGCCACGCGGCTGATCGGGGCGGGGCGCATCGAGCCGCTGATCATCGTCGCGGTGGATTGCAACGGGGAGAAGCGCATCGACGAATATGGCGACACCGATTTGGGCGCGGCCTATCGCGATTATCTGATCCAGGTGTTGAAGCCGCTCGTGGACCGGACCTATCGCACCAAGCCAAATCGCGACAACACGGCGGTGATGGGGTCTTCGATGGGCGGTTGTGTTTCCTTCCTTCTGCTGTGGGAGCACCCGGAAATATTCAGCCGCGCGGGCTGTCTTTCCCCGGCCTTTGATGTCCCGGTGACCGAGCGGGTTCGCCTCTATCAGGGCGAGCGGAAGCCCATCCGTTTCTACATGGACAATGGCGAGGTCGGACTGGAGCAGAAAATCCAGAAGCACTGTGACCGCATGCTGGCCCTGTTGCCGGGCAAGGGCTTCCAGGAGGGGTTGGATTACCAGTGGTTCCTCGACGTCGGCGCCGAGCACAACGAAAACGCCTGGGCGGCGCGGGTGTGGCGTCCGCTGGAATTCATGTTTGGCGCAAACACCACCGCGCACTGATTCCCGGCTTTTGGCGGTGTCAGTTTAGGGCCCAATGGGTACGTAATTGTCATGAAAACTACGTATTCTATTTCCGAGGCTCAGGCTCGTTTTCCTCGCCTGGTGCGAGAGGCGGCTCAGCAGCCGGTGGTGATAACCCGGCATGAAGAAGTCGTGGGATACCTGCTTTCTCCGGAACGCATGGAAGGATTGCTGGAAACGCTGGAGCTTCTGGCCAATCCCAAAGCCATGAAAGAAATTCGACGAGCCCGGGGTGGCCGTGGTCGTTATCACGATCTGGCGGAGCTTGATGAAGGTTGAGCTGTCCGCCCAGGTAATGGATTTCATCCGGCGTCTTGCGCCGGAGCCGCGCCAGGCGATTCGTCTGGCCTTGAAGAAACTTGGGTCGGGTCATGGCGACATCCGGGCGTTGGAAGCTGACCTGATGGGGTTCTATCGGTTGCGTGTATCCCGGTATCGGATCATTTTCCACTACGTGACCAAGGTTTAGCAGCGGATCTTGCGTTGTGAGTTTGCCGAGGAGCGGTCTCTGGTATATCAACTCTACGCCGAAATGGCTCGGCATCTGAAACTCTGAAGGAATCCCCATGCCACGCGTAAAAATTGAATTGCCCGCCAACTGGAGTTTTCGCACGGAAATCCCCGTGCGCATCACCGACGTCAACTACGGGCAGCATGTGGGCAACGACACCATGCTGGCGTACCTTCAGGAGTCGCGCGTGCAGTGGTTGCGCTCACTGGGCTATCCCTCGGAGTTGCTCGCCGCGCCGGTGGGCTTGATTCTGGTCGACCTGGCGGTGCGCATGAAGGCAGAGGCCGCCTACGGGGACCGGCTGGTGGTGCAATTGGCGGTGACGGAGTGGAGCAAGGTTGGCTTCGAACTGGTGTATCACCTGGCCAAGGCGGGCACGGGCGAGGAGGTGGCGCGCGCCACCACGGGCTTTGTTTTCTTCGACTACACCGCCCGCAAACTTTCCCAGCCGCCCGAGGGTTTCCGCGCGAAAGCGGGCGGTTGATTTACGCGCTGCGCTATTGTCTTCCCACGGTACTTGGGTATCTTCACCGACACCTATGAGCACCGCAAATGAGTTGAGCCCCCGGGTACAGCGCATCCAGCAGAAGCTGGCTGAGCTCCGGGGGTATCTTTGACTTGGATACCCAACGCCGCGAACTGGAAGAGCTGGAGGCGCAAGCCACCTCGCCGTCCTTCTGGGAGGATTCCAACAAGGCCAAGGCGGCCATCGCCCGCACCAATCACCTGAAGAACGTGTTGGGCCCGTTTGATCGCATGCTGACCGATGCCGAGGAGGCGGGCATCCTGATCGAGATGGCGGAGGCGGAAATCTCGGAAGCCCAGCAGCAGCCGTTGCTGAAAGAGGCCGAGGGCAAGATGGACCAGGTGGAGGCGGAGTACCGTCGCTACGAATTGCAGTCCCTGCTCAACGAGCGCTTTGACGAAAACAACGCCTACCTGAACATCAACGCGGGCGCGGGCGGCACGGAGTCCTGCGACTGGGCCCAGATGCTGTTCCGCATGTACACCCGGTACTGCGAGGAACACGGGTTCACGGTCAACGTGCTCGATCTGCAGAAGGGCGACGAAGCCGGCATTAAGAGCGTGAGCATGATGGTGACCGGTCCCTACGCCTACGGCTATATGAAGTGTGAACGCGGGGTGCACCGGCTGGTGCGCATCAGCCCCTTCGATTCCAACAAGCGTCGTCACACGTCCTTCGCTGCGTTGGATGTGGTGGCCGAAGTGGACGATGACATCGAGATTGAGATCAACGACAAGGATCTGCGGGTGGACACCTACCGGTCCAGCGGCGCGGGCGGGCAGCACGTCAACAAGACGGATTCCGCGGTGCGTATCGTGCACAATCCCACCGGGATCGTGGTGCAATGCCAGGCCGAGCGCTCCCAGCACAGCAACCGCGACAAGTGCATGAAGATGCTGCGGGCCAAGCTGTACGAGTACGAGGTGGACAAGAAGCGCCGGGAGATGGAGAAGTTCTATGGCGACAAGGGCGAAATTTCCTGGGGCCGCCAGATTCGCAGCTATGTGTTGCAACCGTACACCATGGTGAAGGATCACCGCACCGATGTGGAGTCGGGGCAGACCGACGCCGTGTTGGATGGCGATCTGGACAAGTTCATCGAAGGCTATTTGCGTCACCGCAAACATGAATCTGCTCAACAAAATACTGTCGGATAAGGCGCGCGAGGTCGCGGCGCACAAACAACTGCTTCCGCTGCGACTGCTGCGTGCGGAGGCGGAACGGACGCCCCAACCCCGGTCTTTTGTGCGTGCCCTGCGGGCGACGCCGATGGGGCTGATCGCCGAAGTGAAGCGCCGTTCGCCCTCGGTGGGCGTGATCCGGACTCCCTTTGATCCCGCCGCGATTGCCCGGGCCTACGAGGCGGGCGGCGCCCAGGCGCTTTCGGTTCTGATGGACGAGAAATATTTCGGCGGCGGGGCGTCCGATTTCGCTGCGGTGCGGGCGGCGGTGAAACTGCCGCTGCTTTATAAAGAGTTTGTGGTGGACCCGTGGCAGGTCTGGCACGCGCGCAGCCTGGGTGCCTCCGCGGTGCTGCTGATCGTGGCGGCGCTGGAGCGGCGCAAGCTGAAATCGCTGATGCAGCTTATCGCCGACCTCCAGATGGAGCCGCTGGTGGAGGTGCACGATGCCCGCGAGTTTTCCGTGGCGGTTGACGTGGGGGCGCGTTGCCTGGGTGTGAACAATCGTGATTTGCGCACCTTCCAGACCTCCCTGCAGACTACGGTAGATCTCGCCAGCCAGGCGCCGCGCGGCACCCTGCTGGTCAGCGAAAGCGGGATACGCACTGCGGATGACGTGCTGTTGGTTAAGGCGGCGGGTGCGCGAGCCGTTCTGGTGGGCGAACATCTGCTGCGCCAATCCAATCTGCGGCGTGCCGTAAAAAAACTAATGGGGCGGTCATGGGTCGTTTCGTAAAAATATGCGGTCTGGCCTCGGGGGCGGACACCCACGCGGTGGCCGCGTTGCGTCCGGATGCCCTGGGTTTCGTCCTGTGGCCCGGCTCCAAGCGCGCCGTCCGGGCCGAGGACGTGCGGGCCTGGCTGCGCGATGTGTCGTCCGACCTGCTGAAGGTGGGCGTATTTGTGAATGCCACGCCGGACGAGGTGGCGCGTACCATGGAGGTGGCGGGCCTCGATGTGGCCCAGCTGCACGGCGCGGAAAAGCCGGAGGATTTCGTCGGGCGTCCGCTTCGGCTGTGGCGTGCCCTGGGGTTGCGCTCGGCGAGTGAAGCCGAACCCGCTGGTTGGTTCGTTGACGCCTACCTGGTGGATACCTATAGTGCAAATTCTCCCGGGGGAACCGGGCGGGTGGGCGACTGGTCGGCGGCGCGGGCTTTTGTGCAGCGTGCTTCCCGGCCGGTGTTGCTGGCGGGCGGGCTGACCCCGGAGAATGTGAAGGCGGCCCTGGCGGCGGTGCAGCCGTGGGGCGCCGATGTGAGTTCGGGTGTGGAGCTGCACCCGGGACGAAAGGATCTCGCGAAAGTGCGCGAGTTTATTGAACGATGCCGAGAGGAATAACAGAGCCGGATGCGCGGGGCCATTTTGGCCCCTACGGCGGCATGTATGTGCCGGAAACCCTGATGTCGCCGCTGCAGGAACTGGCGGCGGAATATGCGCAGGCGAGGCGCGACGCCTCGTTCAAGCGTGAATTGAATTATTACCTGCGCGAATACGTGGGCCGTCCCACGCCGCTTTATTTCGCGGAGCGTCTCAGCAAGCACATCGGTACGGCCCGGATCTACCTCAAGCGCGAGGACCTCTGCCACACGGGGGCGCACAAGATCAACAACTCGCTGGGGCAGGTGCTGCTGGCC
>CAYTVN010000062.1:0-12969 GCA_964441655.1 uncultured Verrucomicrobiota bacterium
CCTGTGGCACGGCGCCGCCTGGAATTTCGTGGCCTGGGGCGGTCTGCACGGACTGCTGCTGGCGGCGGAGCGGGCGGGCGGCAAACGCGCGCTCTACGGCTGGATGCCGCGCCCCGTGCAAATCGCCCTGACCTTTGTCCTCGTGCTCGTGGCGTGGGTGTTTTTCCGCGCGGATGATTTGAGCCATGCCTTGCGCTATGTGGCCACGTTGTTTGGCGGCGCTCCCGCGTCGCCGGCGGCGGATCTGGTGGGCGTGGTCACGCGCCATCCCTTCTATCTGGGTGTGGCGGCCCTGGCTGCCCTGGTGGTGTGGGGCGCGCCTACCTCCACGAACTGGACCCAACGTCTGACCGCCTCCCGCGCGCTGGCCCTGCTGGCCGTGGGCGTGCTGGCCGTGGTGGTGATGACGACCGAAGCATTCAACCCCTTCATCTATTTTATCTTTTAGCCATGGCCGAACATCCTCCAGAGAACAGCCGCGAAATCGGGATTACCTCCGTGACCCCGACGTGTGCGCGCCTCTTTTCCCTGGCCGTCCTGCTGCTGTTGGCGGTCGCAACGCTGGTGGAATGGCGCGCGGCCGGCGTGCGCGCCCTCCACGCGTTCCGGCTGCCCGTTGCATCCGCGGAGATGCGTGGCGGGGTTGAGCATTGGTTGGAGCGCAATCGCGCGTTGCTGGGCGCCCTGCAATCGTTTGAACAGCGGGTGGAGGACGAAGGCTGGCTGGCCCGCGTGTTGATCCCGCCCGCGCAGCGTTTCAAATTGGAGCATCTGCGGCTGGGCAACGAGAGCGTGTATGCGGGCCGCGCGGGCTGGTTGCAGTTTCGTGCCGATGTGGATTATGTGACGGGGCCCGGATTTCTGGACCCCGCCCGCTTGCTCCGCCGGGCCCGCGCCGCCGGCGGGACCACGCCTCCGCAGCCCGACCCCGTACCCGCCATCGTTGACTTTGCCCGGCAGCTGCGCGCGCGCGGCATCGAACTCATCGTGCTGCCCATCCCGGTCAAACCGGAATGGACCGCGTCCACCCTGGGCGGCCACGCCACGGGCCGGGTGGTCAATGCATCGTTTGATGCATGGGTGCAGCGGGTCGAGGCCGCCGGGGTGACGGTGTTTGATCCCGGGCCTCTGCTGCGCGACGGCTATCTGCGGACCGATACGCATTGGTCACCTGGCGCCATGGATCGCGTGGCTGCTGCCCTGGCGGCGCTGTTGAAGGATCGTCTTCCGGCCCGGCCGGCCGTCGGCTACGAGCGGGTCGAACGCACCCTGCACGGACGCGGCGATTTGACCACCTTGCTGGATGTGGGTGGCG
Source organism: uncultured Verrucomicrobiota bacterium (assembly GCA_964441655.1). Lineage (GTDB taxonomy): Bacteria > Verrucomicrobiota > Kiritimatiellia > CAIVKH01 > CAIVKH01 > CAYTVN01. The sequence goes on from CAYTVN010000062.1 coordinate 1,316, forward strand.
TTTTGCGGGGCGAAGGCGAATCCGTTACCATCCACGAAGTGGTGCAGGGCAGCGCGGGATGGCAGCCCGACGCGGCGGCGGATGTATTGCTGCTGGGCGACAGCTTCAGCAACATCTATGCGCAGGAGGGGCTGGGCTGGGGCAGCCGGGCGGGCCTGGCCGAGCAACTCAGTTTCCATCTGCAACGTCCGGTGGACCGCCTGGTTCGCAACGATGGGGGCGCCCAGGCCACGCGCGAGATGCTGGCGCGCGAGTTGGCCCGGGGGCGGGACCGGTTGGCCGGCAAGAAGTTCGTGATCTGGCAGTTCGCCAATCGTGAACTGGCACAGGGCGACTGGCGTCGCATTCCTCTGGAATGGCGTCCCGCTGCGCCGTCCAGTCTCCTGGCCGTTCCGCCGGGCACCACGCAGGAAGTCCGGGGAACGGTGTCCGCGGTTTCCTCCGTGCCCGTACCGGGGCGCGTGCCGTATGCCGACCATATTGCGGCGGTGCACCTGGTGGATGTCGAGGGGCCGGACCCGCGGGCGGGCGAGGCCTATGTATTTCTGTGGAGCATGACCAACCACACACGCACGGGTGCTGCGCAGCTGCGGGCGGGTGATGAAGTTCGGATGCGCTTGCGCCCGTGGCCGGAGGTGGAGGCGGCGTGGTCGTCGGTCAACCGGAGCGAGCTTGATGCGGAAAATCTGTTGCTAGCCGAACCCTGCTGGGGTGAACTGCTGCCATGAGAGGTGCGGCGTCTTTTGTGTGGCTGTTTCTGGGGATGGGCGTGTGGTGTGCGCCGGCGTCGGGGGCGAGTCCCTTTGCCGATGCGCTGGCCAGCGCGGGCAGCGCGCCGGTGGTGACGGGCTCCAACGGCTGGTATTACCTGACTTCCGAATTGCGCTTCCTCAACCACGATCGCTTCTGGGGAGAATGGGGCGCGGCACCGGATTCCGTGCCCGCCCGCCCGCGCGACCCCCTGCCGGCCCTGGTGGATTTCGCCCAGCAAATACAGACGGCCGGGCTGCATCTGCTGGTGGTGCCGGTACCGCCGAAAGCGCTCATTTATCCGGAGCCGCTGGGCGTTTCGCTGGCGGACGCCCGGGCCGCCGATGCGGTGCTCGACGCCTTTTACCTCGAATTGAAAGCGCTGGGCATTGCCATCGTGGATTTGCGGCCGGTGTTCCGGACCCGGCGTGAGACGCAGGAGCTGTATTGCCGGACCGACTCGCACTGGTCCGGCGCCGGCTTGGAGCTGGCCGCCCAGGAAGTGGACGGGCAGTTGCGTGCCGCGGGGTGGAATCGCGCCGCCGCCACGGCGTGGCCGGTGGAACGCCGCGAGGTGGAGATCAACGGTGATCTGGCCCGGATGGCCGGCGCGAGTACGCGGGAAAAAATTTCGCTGGGATTTGTCACCGACGAGGCGGGCGCCGCGGTGAAGTCCGATCCGGTCGGTCCGCTGCTGCTGCTGGGGGACAGTCACACGTTGGTGTTTCAGGCCGGAGGCGACATGCATGCCGCGGGCGCCGGGTTGCCGGATCATCTGGCCCGGGCGCTGGGCCAACCGGTGGATTTGCTGGGGGTGCGCGGGTCCGGCGCCACCACGTCACGCATCAGCCTGATGCGGCGGGCGCGGGCACAGCCCGACTATCTGAAAAACAAACGCTGGGTGGTGTGGTGTCTGGCCGCGCGCGATTTCACCGAAGCTGACAGCTGGCGCGTGGTGCCGCTGTTGCCCTGAAGCGCGGCCGCGCCGAAACGCAAACGACTAGTGAGCGAGGCGTTTTAACGCCTGCACGGCGTTGCTATGACCCTTGTCGGCCGCCAGCTGATAGAGCTGCATGGCTTTCGACATATCCTTGGTCGTACCTTCACCGTACTCGTACATCCACGCCAGGTTGTACTGGGCTTGCACCAGCCCCTGATCGGCCGCCATCTGGTACCAGCGCACGGCCTCCACGTCGTTGGTGGGAAGACCCACACCTTCGTCGTAATTGTAGCCCAGATCGAGCTGGGCCTGGGCCAAACCTCGTTCCGCGGCGACGCGATAGAGCGCGTTGGCCCGTGCGAGATCCTTGGGCACGCCGAGCCCGCCTTCGTACAGTTTGGCCAGATTTACGTGGGCTTGCAGGTGGTCCTGCGCCACCGCCATTTCATAGTAGCGCGCCGCCACGGCGTAATCGATCGGCACGCCCTGACCCTCGGCATACACGATGCCGACGTTGGCCTGGGCGTCGGCGTTGCCTTGATCGGCGGAGGCGCGGAACCACCGGGCGGCCTGGACAAAATCCTGCGCCACGTCGGTCCCGTTGTAGTAAGCCACGCCGAGGTTGCACTGGGCGGCGGCATCGCCCGCGTTGGCCGCCCGCAGCAGGGCGGCAAATTCGTCCACGGCTTTTTGTTTTTCAGCGGCCGCTTTCTTGGCCAGGGCGGCTTCAATCTGTGCCACCAGCTGTTTGGCTTGCGCATCGCCCGAGCGGGCGGCCAGGTTGGCCCAGCGCAAGGCGGCGTCGAGGTCGTTGTTGACGCCGTCGCCCGTCATCTCGATGTAAGCCAGCGATTTCTGGGCCTGCACATGGCCCTGGTTGCCGGCCATCAGCAGCCAGCGGGTGGCCTCCGCAATGTCGCGCGCCACGCCCGCGCCGTTGAAGTAGTTGATGCCGAGGATGTACGCGGCGTGGGCATAGCCCTGCTCCGCGGACTTGCGGTAGAGCGACAGGGCTTCGGCCATATTGGTCACCCCGTTCAGTCCGAGCTGGTGGAGTTGGCCCAGATAAAAAAGTGATTCGACCGACCCCAGCGAAGCCGCTTTGTCCAGCCAGGCCTTGGCCAGGTCCGGGTCGCGCGGGACACCGGAACCTTCCATGTACAGCCGCCCCAGCATGACTTGAGCCGCGGGCAGATCCTGCTGGGCTGCGCGCTCATACCAGGTGGCCGCCTCCGCCGCGTTGGACGCAATCCCCTGGCCCCAGAGGTACATGGTGGCGAGATTGAGCTGGGCCGCTTTGTTTCCTTTTTCGGCCGCGGATCTGAAGTGAGCGGCGGCGTTGGTTAGATCGCGCGGAACACTCTGCCCCAGCAGATATAACACCCCCACCGAAACGGGCGCACTTTCATCGCCCAAGGCCTCTGCTTTCTGGAAGTGAGCCAGGGCGGCCGTCCCGTTCTGGGTTACTCCCAGGCCCTTGCTGTAGAGGCTCCCGAGCATGTTATGAATCTCGGGATCGTCGGTGGTTGAGACTTTGTTGAGCTGCTCGGCGGCGCGCGCATAAAGTGTTTTCTGGCGCTCATCGCCGGCCTGGCTCGCGGCCTTATAGAAGAGCCGCCCCGCCTCCGCGGCATTGACGGGCGTGCCCTTTCCCGCGGCATAATAGTCCGCCAATTCCTCCTGGGCGAAGGTGTTGCCCTGATCGGCGGACTTGCGATACCACGCGAACGCCTGGGTCACGCTTTGGCTGGCTCCCAGACCATACTTGTACAAACGGGCCAGGGAGAACTGCGCCTGGGCGTTGCCCTGCGCGGCAGCTTTGGAAAGCCAGCCATAAGCTTGGGCGAAGTCGGTCGGTACATCCTTGCCCAGGATGTAAGCCGAACCCAGTTCCGCCTGGGCCCCGGCATCGCCCGCCGCCGCGTCGGCTTTGAGCTGGGGGATGGATCGGTCGTTTTCGGCCTGGGTCAGGATGGGTCCCGAGAGTATGCAGGTGCAGAGCAGCGCGCACAAAAAAGGCATGCGAATGAACATCATCAATTCCCCCGTGTTGACGAAACAAACGATTCGCGGCGTGGCACCGACCGTGCACTCCAGGGCGCTTGTTAGTCGAGTCCCGCGGGTAAAACAAGCGGATTATCGCCGGGGTTTGGCTGCCGTCGACGCCCCGGCGCGGCATCGTTGCGCGACAAGAAATACCGGCAACTGATCAATGCAATCTGCTCGAGGGTCGGGGGCCTTGCGGGATGGGCGAGAGCAGGACATCGTCCTCGGTGTAGATTTTCCGGTCCGGCCCGGCGGAGCGGATTTCCATGCTGGTGCCGGAGAGGGCGTGGAAGAAATAGGGTGAGCCCCAGCGATCCACGAGGCGGCCATTTTTCACCGCGGGATGATTCGTGGGCACGAAGACCAGATGCGCCCGGTTGCGGCCCTGCAAGGCGCGCAGAATTTCCTCGTGGGTGCCCCTCGGATTGCCGGAGCTGTCCTTCACCAGCATCTGGTAGTTGAAGAAAAGTTCGCGCAGGATTTTCAGATCATTAGTCACGTTGGAGGCGGGATCGTTGAGCCGGTCCAGCGGTGGGTAATAGGCGGGGGCCGGAGGGGTGGTGGTGGCGGTGACGGCGGGCTCGGGGGGCGCGGGGACGGCGACGGGTCCGGGCGGCGGTGCAGGCGGGCCCGGCGACAGCCCCCACCAGGCGAGGAGGCCGAAGGCGAGCGCGAGCACCAGCCAGGCCAGACGTTTCATCAGGTCATCAATCCCAGGGGGTTTCCAGATGAGTTGAGGTTATAGAAACGCTCGATGTTGGGCAACACCAGGGGCAGATTGGCCTTGTCCACGCCCAGCCAGAGGGCGAGGTCGGCGAAGTATTCATCCACCGCGGTGGTGGGGATCAAACGTCCGCGTCCGGTGTCCAGCGCGTTGTCTTCAAACAGGTCGGGATACTGGCCGAAGATGCGTTTCCCGTTCACGCCGCCGCCCATTACGATGTGGTTGCCGCCCCACGCGTGGTCGGAGCCCGCGCCGTTGGAGGTGAGGGTGCGCCCGAAGTCGGAGGCGGTGAACAGGGTCACCGCGTTGTCCAGGCCCAGCTCCACCAGTGCGGCGTGGAAGGCGCCCAGCCCGGCGCTGATGTCCGCCAGCATGGCCTGCTGGTTGTTGAGGACCTCGTCGTGGTGATCCCAGCCGCCCACGGAAACGAAGAAGGTCTGGCGGCGGACGCCCAGCAACTGGTGCGCGGCGATGGTGCGGGCCACCATGCGCAGATTGTCGCCCAGCCAGGAGTTGGTGGGAAAGGCCGTTGTGATGACGGGCGCGGCGTTGATGGCCTCCATGAAATGATAGTGGGCGTCAATGGAACTGCGGCTCTTCTGTGCGAACGTTTTCTCGAAGAGGTTGCGGTACTCCAGGTCGAGCTGGCTGTCGATGGCCGCGCCGCGCACGTGGTTGTAGTTCCAGGTTCCCTCGTAGCCGTCCAGCCCGATGCTGCCGTCGTTGGAGATGGCGTACTCCACCACCTGCTGGCCGGCCTGCCACACGTTGCTGCCGCCCAGGGAAATGTTCATGGAGATTTCCTGGTTCTGGTTCAGCGCGGCCAGCAGATCGGCGCTGCGTCCGCCCCAGCCGAGCCCCACCGCGCGGTCGGGCACCGAGGTCTGCCACTGCTGGATCTGGTCGGAGTGCGAATAGAGGCCGAGCGGAATGGGCACGGTTTCGTTTTCGTATTGGGCCTTGGTGATGCGCTCGACCAGCGTGCCCACGTTGGCCACGAAGGACAGCTTCCCGGCCTCAAACAGCGCCTGCACTTCGGGCATGTTCGGGTGTACGCCCAGCTGCTTGCCGATGCTGTTCAGCGGATTCAAGGCCAGCAGTTCAGTCTGGGGCAGCGCGAGGTCGCGCCGGATGGCCGCGTATTCCGCATATTCCGCCGGGCCGCGCGGCACCAGCATGTTGAAGGAGTCGTTGCCGCCGGCCAGGAACAGGCATACCAGCGCGCGGTAATCGTTGCCGCCGCCGATGCTCTGCCCGGCCGCCGTGCCCGCCATGCGCAGGTTGAGCAGGGTGTTGAACAGCGCGGTGGAACCGATGGCGGCGCAGCTGGCCTGGCCCAGAAAGCGGCGGCGTGAGGTGGAGCGGGGGTCGGGCATGAAGGCTCCTATTTCAAAATACAAAACTCCGGCGAGGTGGTGATGAGATAGACCGCCATGCGCACGCGATCCTCCGCCGACGTAAACGGGATGCGTTCCAGCGCCTCGCGGATCACCTGGTGCTGGGCCGGGCGCAGGTTGCCGTAGGTCAGCACGAGGTCCAGCTTCTGCAGCAGCGCGTCGAGGTCGCCTGCCAGCCCGAGCAGTTGATTGAGGTTGAGCTGGACCGTGGTGTCGGGATCGCCCGGCCAGCGGTTGAGTCCATCGTAGCTCGCGGTCAGGAAATGGTTGGGCGTCGAAATGCCGGTGACCGCGGTGGTGATCTGGAATTCCGGCGCGACCAGATTCGCGTCCTTGAGCGGGCCGTTGGGCCGGAAGTCGGGGGAGAAGAAATTGAACACGCTGGGCGAGCTCATCGGCTGCATGGCATACATTTCGTCCAGCCACCACATTTCGTAGAAGCCGTTGGAGGCCACGGCGTCGAAGGCCCGGGCCAGATTGACCAGCCGCAGGTAGGGCTCACGCTGCTTGCCGAAGGTGATGTCCTGCAGCTGGCCGGCCGAACGGGCTTCCGGATCGAGCAGGATGGCCTGCACCACCGCCTTTAAATCGCCGCGCACGTTTTGTCCGTTGTTGTTGAACACGGCGGCCACGCGGGCGATGTAGCCCGTGCTGGGATTGGACGTGACCAGGCGTTGGATCAGGCGGCGGCCCAGGAAGGGGCCCACGTTGGGATGATTGGCCAGGTCGGTCACCGCGTCCACCACGTCCTGCATGCCGCGCTGCCCGGCCGGCAGCACCTGTCCGCTGACCAGCACCTTGGTATTGGTGTCGTGGTAGGTGGGCCACAGGCGCATGGGCAGGGTGAGGTCGTAGTTGGTGGGCCAGTAGAATTCCCACCAGAGATTGGTGTCGCCGGTGCCCCAGCTCAGTCCGGTGAACACGCGGGCCAGCTGGGTGATGTCGCTGTTGTCGTAGGTGGGGATGGGCGCGTTGTTGGTCAGCTTGCGGGTGCCGTCCAGGTTGAGCTCCCACAGGCCGATGGAAAAGAGCTGCATGATTTCGCGCGCGTAGTTTTCGTCCGGGAAGCGGCCGGTTTCCGGATCTTCCTTCTGGTTGCCCATGTGGCTCAGGTAGACGCCCATGGCGGGGTGCAGGCTCACCGCGAGCAGCAGGTCGCGGTAGTTGCTGAAGGCCTGTTGCAGCAACAGATCATAAAAGCTGATCATGCTTTCCCAGTTGCCTTCCAGCGTGCCGTTATAATCGGACACCACCATGATTTCGCTGAGCGCGAAGGCCATGCGCTGGCGCAGCTGATCGGGCGCGTGCAGCGCGCGTTCCCACCACGCCAGCATTTTGTGGCTGCTGTAAACGTCCACGTAAGCGCTCGTGACCACGTCCATCACGGGCATCAAACAGGACGGGGGCAGGGCACATTGGTTGGTCAACCACGCGGCCAGGCCGAGGCTCTGCACCTCTGCGATGGAAGCGGTGGTGGCCCCGAAGCTGGCCTGGGTGAGAAAGCGGGCCGCTTCCTTGGCCGACGTGTCACCCGCGTTCGCGTTGGCCAGCGTCACGGTGGCGGCGGTGGGCATGCCGAGCCGGTAGGTGGTCGAGGTGCCGAGGGTCAGCGTGATCGTTTCCGTGCCTTCACTCGCGGCATCCGCCAGCGGCGTCACCGAAATCCACGCCTCGCGCTGGCCCGGTTCCAGCGTGACGCTGCCGTTGGTGGAGAGGGTGTAGTCGCTGTCCGGCGTCGCCGATCCGCCGATGGTGAAAGGGATGGTGATGCGATCCACGCGGCCGGTGCGGCGGACCGCGAACACGCCGGGGTCCGGCCAGTTTTCGCTGATGGCCGCATCGAGTGCCGCCACGCTGACCCAGTTGGTCGCCCGCATCGCGTTGCGCACTTTGTTGGAGTCGGTGTTGGAGGTGCGGTTGCTCCGATTGGTGCGGGGGTTGAGTCCGATGGTCAACTCCTCCCAATCCGTGATCCCGTCCCCGTCGCTGTCCACATCGCTGACCTGAATGCTGTGATAGATTTCCGGCTGGGGTGGGATGGTCAGGCGGGCCGTGAAATTGGATTCCGCGCCGTACCAGTTCGACAGGCTGGTCCACCCGCCGTCCACCAGGTTGGTCCGTTGCAGCAGCTCGTAGCGTTTACCCTGGTGGCCCGGCCAGACCATTTCCAGGCGGTTGCTGGCGGTGACTCCGCGCGTGACCTGGTGGACGGAGTCCGGGTTGCGCGGATCGGTGCCCGCGTAGTCCTCCTGCCAGTTGACCTGGCCGTCGCCGTCGGAGTCCGCGTTCGCCGTGAGTCCAGTGGCGCTATAAAATTCGCCCCACACATCGCCCAGTCCATCGTGATTGAAATCCGCGGCCGGGCTGGACAGGACGCCCAACACACAACCCAACCCTGCCAACCAGATATAGCGGCGCAGCACCATGATTCACCCCGACAGCCGCGGTTAAACTAAGCAGAATGAGTGCCAAGGTATAGGGCGTCATCGGGGCCAAGCGCAGCGTGGTTTCCGCTACGTGTTCCGCGGATAGAGCTTAAGTTGATTAAGTTCCACCGCCGAAAGTTCCACCGCGCGACCTTCGCCCCGCGCGCGTTTTCGCAGGGTTGCTTATCGGCAAATCCCCGATGCGAGATTCGGGTCTCCCCCTGATAGTGACCACCGTCGCGGAGTGCTTGATATTCACCGTGGGGCAGACATGAGGCCGTCTTTTCCAGGCGGTGGCGGCGGGCGGGGCCCGGTCCGGGCTTTCACGTCATCCTGCGATTCACCATCGACCCTCTCGCCACGACCTTCACGCACGCGGAACCGGTCCAACTCGGAGGCGCCACCATGAAACGAAAATGCAGGTTCCTGGTCATTCTGGTTGCGGGGCTGATCGGCTGCACCCCGGCGGTGCGGGCCAATGGAATCAACGTGACCAATGTTTCGCTGGTCAACGTGGGCGGGGGCCTGGCGGAGGTGAAATTCGATCTGAGCTGGTCCAACGGCTGGAACCTCACCTGGGCCGAAGATGGGGGAGCCACCCTGGTGACCAATCATGATGCGGCGTGGGTATTCGTGAAGTTTCGTGTGGGTCCGGGCGAATGGCGGCAGGCGTGGCTGGCGTCCACCGGCCATACCGCCACCGGCGGCACGCGCATTGATACGGCCTCGGACGGCGGGGCCACCAACCTCGGGGCCTGGGTGTATCTGGCCGATTCAGGGGCCGGTACGGTGAGCTGCCTGGATATGCGCCTGCGCTGGGACTACACGAAAAACGGTCTGGTCGGCACCAACAGCGTGGACCTCAGCGTGCACGCCATCGAGATGGTTTACGTGCCGTCATCCGCCTTTTATCTGGGCTCCGGCGGCGACGAGTATTACGGCTTCTATACGTATCCGACGTCCATCACGCCCTACCTGGTCACGAGTGAGGCGGCGATTCCGGTGGGGACCACCAACAACCACCTGGCGTATCCCGTCGCCTATTGGAGCGGCGGCGATGAATTCGGGGCCAACAACTGGCGCGGGGGCGATGGGGTGGGCCCGATCCCGGCGACGTTTCCCAAGGGCTATGCCGCCTTTTACGCCATGAAGTATGAGATCACGCAGGGGCAGTATGCGGACTTTCTCAACGACGCCGGCGGTTATGCCGCTACCTATTTCCCGAACGCGTACCAGAACAGTCGACTGACCCTCCATCTGGTGGACGGCCGCTACGTGGCGGATGCGCCGGACCGCGCCTGCAACTACCTGTCGTGGCCCGACCTCGCGGCCTATCTGGACTGGTCCGCGCTGCGTCCCATGACCGAGTTTGAGTATGAGAAATTATGCCGCGGTCCGCTGTCAGCCGTGGCTAATGAATACGCTTGGGGCAATGTCAGCTCGACCGCGATCGCCGGGTTTTCCGGGGCGGATGGCAGTGGCGCGGAGACCGCCACGCCGGCCAGCGCGAATGCGAATCATTCGAGCAATATCGGGGGGCCGGTGCGCGCGGGCATATTCGCCACCACGAATTCGACCCGTTTCGCCGCCGGCGCGGGCTACTACGGTGCGATGGAGCTTGGCGGCAACCTGAACGAAATCGTGATCAGCGCCGGGCATCCCGAGGGCCGCGCCTTTACCGCCCAGCAGGGGGATGGGCATCTGGCGGTCCGGCCGTCCAGCTGGCCGGCGGCGGCCAGCGTGGGGGTGCAAACCCGTGGCGGTTCCTGGCAGAGCGGACCGCTCGTCCTGCGCACCTCCAGCCGCTCCGGCGTATTCCGCGATTCTACCTATTTGGATTCCAGGCGTTCACATATGGGCGGCCGCGGTGTGCGCTCGGCGCCCTGACGAAAAATGTATGAACAGTATTTCATATGGCGGCTGGCTGGGAGCGCTTCTGCTGGGGGGCGTCCTCTCGGCACAGGGCGCCGGGGAGGCCCGGTTCTATGGTGGCGCCCGGGATGGCTACGATCGTGCTGTCGCGTCCAGCCAATCGTCTGCAGTCCGCAACGGGTGGTATACCGGGGGCAGCGGTGATGGCAACGCGCACGCGCATTCTCTGTCGGTGTCCGAGTCCATCCGGAGCAGTTGGTATCATGGCGCGGCGGGTGACGGATGCAGTTCGTCGGACTACGCCGGCTTTGATCGCGCGGCCTGGTTGCGCTGGTTCGGAGGAGGTTCTGGCGACGGCCAGCATCGCACCATGGCCGCCGGGCTGCCCAATCCACTCGATCGCGACTCCGACGGCGACAGCCTGCCCGATTGGTGGGAGCTGGCCTATGGCGAGGGCCTCACCGTGATGAATCCCGACGACGATCCCGATCAGGATGACTGCATCAACGAGTACGAATGCCGGGCCGGCACGGTGCCCACCAACGCCGCCTCCCGGCTCCGCCTCGAAGCGATGGTCATGGGTGAAAACAAGCCCTTCCTGATCTGGCAGAGCGCCGACGCGCGGCGCTATCGTCTGGAACGCTCGACCAATTTGACGACGTCTTCCTGGTTACCGGTGTCGACCAATATTTTCGGCGTGGCCCCTATGAATACGGAGACGGACAGCACAGCCGTGGGCAGCGGGCCTTGGTTTTACCGGGTGGAACTGGAGTAACCTGCAGGTGGAGTCAAAATGATTCACGCTGCTTGGTATGCGGCGCCGATGCGATATACTCGACGGCCATGAATACCTTCGCCTCCTGGCACCCGGTCCTGCAGGCCGCCCTGGCCGGACTTTTTACCTGGTTCATCACCGCGCTGGGTGCGGCGATGGTGTTTGCGCGCCGTGAAATGTCGCGGCGCTTTTTGGATGCCATGCTGGGATTCGCGGCCGGGGTCATGATCGCCGCCAGTTTCTGGTCGTTGCTGGCGCCCGCCATCGAGATGTCGACCGAACACGCCATCGGCAATTGGTTTCCGCCCGCGGTGGGGTTCCTGGCCGGGGCCGCATTCCTTCGTCTGGCCGACCGCCTGCTGCCGCATCTGCATCCGCTGAAGCCGATGGACGAGGCGGAGGGCATCAAGACCGGGTTGCGACAGACCACATTGCTGGTGCTGGCCATCACCCTGCACAACATTCCGGAGGGGCTCGCCATCGGGGTCGCGTTTGGCGCGGCGGCTCATGCGGCAGAGTTTGGGCACGGGGCCAATCTGGCCGGGGCCATCGCCCTGGCCGTGGGTATTGGCCTGCAGAATTTTCCCGAAGGCCTGGCCATTTCGCTGCCCCTGCGGCGTATCGGGGTGCGCCCGCTGAAAAGTTTCTGGTACGGTCAGTTATCCGCCGCCGTGGAGCCGGTCGCGGCGGTGTTGGGGGCGGGGGCGGTGCTGTTGGTGCAGCC
>CAYTVN010000063.1:0-12958 GCA_964441655.1 uncultured Verrucomicrobiota bacterium
TCCCGGTGCCCGCCTTGCCGATGATGGTGATGACCTTGATGTTGTCGTTGAGCAGCGCGTCCATGGCGTAGTGCTGCTCCTTGTTGCGCGGCTGCACCGGCTTGATGGCGTCGGGCGCGGGGATGAGCGGCACCAGCTTCTTCAATTCGCCATCGTAGCGGGTGAGCACGGTGTGGGTGCCGTCCACGCTGTTGCGCAGCAAAACGTATTGATTCGGGGAAAGCAGGTGGTGCTCGGGCGGCTCGGCCTGGCCTTCCTTGCGGAAGATTTCCAGCGTTTCCGCCGGTACATCAAGCTCGCTGTGTCCGGTGAACATTTCCGAAATGTCCACCCGGTCGGTCTCGTAATCCTCCGCCTCCAGGCCCAGCGCATCGGCCTTCAGGCGCAGGTTGATGTCCTTGGTGATGATGACGGTGCGCATTTCAGATGGCTTGCGCAACGACAGGGCCAGCTTGAGAATCTGGTCATCCGCGATACGCCCCGCGGTATAGTTCTCGCCGGCAATGGCGATGCGCAAGCTGCCGCCGCCGGTCAGAGGTACGCCCGCGTTGAGTTTGCCCAGGGAGCGGAGTCCGTCGAGGGTGCGAGCGACGTGTCGAGCGTTGCGGCCGAGTTCGCCCTGATCCTTCTTGAAGGTGTCAATTTCCTCGATCACCTCGAGGGGGAGGATCAGGTTGTTATCCTCGAATTGTTGGAGCGCGGTGGGGTCGTGCAGGAGAACATTGGTGTCGAGGATATAATTTTTCTTCATGCGATGTCGGCGTTGGACGCTCCCATGGTTTTTTACAGCCAGTTCTTTTTCTTCAGCACAATGTAGATACCCCCGGTGATGAGGGTGTTTAGGCCGAGAATCCAGGCATAGGCCTTGGGCCAGGCCCAATCGGGGCTGGGGAAATGATGCACGTTCATGCCGTAGAAACTGGTCAGGGCGACCAGCGGCAGCGACAGAGTGGCCAGCACGGTCAGCACCTTGATCACCTTGTTGATCTGCATCTGCTGCAGGTTCAGGTGCACCTGCAGGGTTTCCGTGAGGGACTCGCGGTAGGTCTCGGCCAGGTCGTGAATGCGGTTCAGCCGGTCCAGCAGGTCGCGGTAATAGGGCAACAGGTGGGAGCGGATGATCTTGAACTCGCCGCGGGCGATGCGCGCGATGACGTCGCGCTGGGGGGCGATGATGATGCGCACCCGCCGCACCTCGTTCTTGAGGGCCATGATCTGCTCCAGCACATTCCCCGCATCGCCGGTCAGCATGGCCTTGTCCAACTCGGAAAACTCCGCGCTCAGGTCGTCCAGGGCGGGATCGTAGTTATCGAGCAGGAAGTCCAGCAGGGTATAGGTCAGGCGGTCCGGCGCGCGGGCCACCGCGGCGGAATTCTTCAGCACACGATCGATGGTCGCCTGCACGCTGCGCAGGGGTTGGTCGTGGTAGGTGACCAGAAAGTTTTTGCCGATGAAGAGGTTCAGCTCCGTGGTTTTGAACTGGTGAGCCTGGTGCGAGTAATCCACCGCGTGGATGCACATAAACAGGTAGCCGTCGTATTCGTCCACCTTGGGCTGTTCGGAGGGCGAGCGGCAGTCTTCCACGGCCAGGGGATGAAAATTAAAGATGCCTTCCAGCAGGGTCTTGCCCTCCTCCGGCGTGGGCTGGTCGAGGTCCACCCAGATCTGGGCATCCTCATCCACCAGCATCATCTTGAGGAAATCCAGGCCCAGATCCTGGCCGACCAACTTGCCCTGGCTGAATACGAACGAGCGAATCATGCAGTCGTGGTTCCTGTTTGATCGTGTCGTGCAGCAAAGTGCGCCGGGCCGCGAAACTTGGCAAGGTCAAAGTCCGTGCTGTATGCAAAATCGGGCGCGCTGGATGCGTGACCCTTCACTCCGCCCATCACAAGGCCGGTACCTTCAGGCCGGCGGCTTTGGCTAGGGAACCCTGGTGGTGATCGAAGGTGATGAACTCGGGGAGCCCCAGTACCAGGGCACTGGCGACATGCAGAATATCCAGGCTGCGGGTGCCCAGATGCTCGGAGTGTTGTGCGCTTAAGCGTTCCGCCTCCGATTGCACGGCGTCCATGGCCGGGTGGATGCGAATCATTAGGCCGCTGGCCGCATCGGCCAGCAATAAGTTCAGGGATGCGTCTCGTTGCGCGCGGGTGATTTCTTTGCGAAACACCCGCAGGTGAAGCGCGTTTCGGAACTCCAGTTGATGCAGCCACGTCAGGGGCAGCGACTCGACTTTGCGGGCCATATACCTGGCCGCTCGCGCGGTATGCGCATCGGGCGTGTAGAGCGAGCAGAGGAACCCCGTGTCGGCGTACGCGCTCATGTCGCGCCGCGTTCCTCCGCCAGCAATTCGGTGCCCGTGGTTCGCACGGCCTTGGTGCCATAGATGGTCTTCAGGCGGGCGGTGAAATCAGGTTTGGCGGGGCGTTTCCGGCGGGGTGGGGAGAGTACGGCAACCAAATCACGGCGGCGGCGCACTTCCACGGTTTCCCCCTCATTGACCCAGGAAAGGACCGTGCTCATGTTGTGTTTAAGCTCGCGAATGCTGGTCGTTTTCATACGTGACACAATAATGTGTCACATCAGCGGCGTCAAGGTGTGGTTTGGTTTGGACCGTCGTGATCAGGCGGCGGGTCGGGCGGCTCCGGACGGATGAACTTTTTGAACGGGCGCTTGAAAATGCGGAAGGGGCGCAGGTGGGGGCGCAGGCGGGGAAACTTTTTATGCACCCAGGCCGAGAGGCGGCGGAAGATGCGTATATAGGGAGCGAGCAGAACGGCGCCCAGGGCGAGGAAGGGAATCTGCGGCAGCACCGGGATGATGGTGCCGATCAGGCCCAGCACGATAAAAAACCAGCCGGCGCATTTGCGCAGCACATGGAGCAGGGGATGCCGGTAATGGTACGGGCGCTCGGGCTCGATGGGGTCAGCCATGACGCCCCACGGTCAGGCCGCACCACACCAACAGGAGGCCCACCACGTTCTGGCCGATCAGGTGGCCCAGGGCGGGCAGCAGGGCGCCTTCGCGCAGCAGACCTACCGCCTCGAAGGCGAAGGACGAGAAAGTGGTGAAGCCGCCCAGGAAACCGACCAGCACCACCGCCCGGATCTCGCGCGAGATATCCATCCGATTTTCAAACACCGACCACAAAAGGCCGAACAGGAAACAGCCGATCATGTTGACCGCGAAAGTGCCCCACGGGAAGCTGAGCCCGGCGTGTCGCTGCACCAGGCTGGATAGGCCGTAGCGCAGCAGGGTGCCCAGTCCGCCCGCGACGAATAGCAGAACGAGCTTCATGGGATCAGTTCCACGAAGTGACGCACCAACTGGCGGGCCAGCTGGTTCAGGCGCGATAGATGCGGGCTGACTTCCGTTTCCACGTCGCGCAGGGTGCGGCCTGCGCGCTCGACATCGCCCGCGCAATGCAGGCACAGGGCGTCCACTCCGGCGGCTTCAATTTCGAGATGGAACAGGAGTCCGTAGGCCGCCCGGCCATAGCGGAAGGCCTGCACGGGATAGAGGGGTGAGCCGGCCAGCGGGATGGCGCCATCGGGCAGGGTGAAACCTTCTCCGTGCCAGCTGAAAACATCCAGGCGATCCGGGAACCGGGCAAACAGGGGATCGTGTTGAGCGGCGGCCGTCAGGCGCACGGGAATCATGCCCACTTCGGGGGCCGGCCCCGCCTGCACCGTGCCGCCGATGGCGCGGGCCAGCAGTTGACTGCCCAGGCAGATGCCGAGGTACGGAACGCCGCGGGCCACGTGCTCGCGGATGTAGTCCACTTCGCGCGCGATCCAAGGATCGGTATCATTTACAGACATGGGACCGCCCATGACCAGCAGGGCGTCCGGCGAGTGGGCGGGCAGGTCCTGTCGGGAGGTCAGCACGCATTCCAGCGTAGCGCCGCATTCCTCAAAGGCCTTCTGAAAATAGCCCGGCCCTTCGAAGGGTACGTGCTGCAGGCATACAATATGTTTCATGATGGGACCGTTGCCGCAGCGCCCCGCGTTGAACGTTGAGGATTACAGGCTGATGTAGCGCAGCCCGAGACGATGGGCTTCCTCGCGGTTGAAGAAATTCTTCACATCCACCACCACGGGGGTCTTGAGCTTCTTTTTGAGGTCCTTCAGCTTGAGCGAGCGGAAGGCGTCGTGCCCGTTGATGAGGATGATGGCGTCCAGATCTTTGGCTTGCCGGGGCAGGGTGGTTTCCAGCCCGAAGTATTTCTTCATCTGCTCGGCGGTGCCCATGGGTTCCCAGCAGGTCACCTGGCAGCCGAGTCCCTTCAGGTAGGCCACGACATCCTCGGCGCGCGTGTTGCGGAAGTCCGGAACGTTTTCCTTGAACGTCATGCCCAGCACCCAGACTTTGGCGTTCTTGGGGAGCGTCCCCGCGGCAATCATTTCCCGGATGCACAGGTCACCCACGTAGGAACCCATCGAGTCGTTGATGCGACGACCCGCCAGGATGACTTCGGGATGATAGCCAAGCGCCAGCGCGCGGTTGGTGAGGTAGTAGGGGTCCACGCCGATGCAGTGCCCGCCGACCAGACCGGGATGGTATTTGTGGAAGTTCCACTTGGTGCCGGCCGCCGCCAGCACGTCCTGGGTGTGAATTCCGATGCGAGCAAAGATCTTCGAAAGTTCGTTCATAAGCGCGATGTTCAGGTCGCGCTGTACGTTCTCGATCACCTTGGCCGCCTCCGCGGTCTTGATGTTGGGCGCGGGATGCACCCCCGCCTTGATGATGGAACCGTAGACTGCGGCGCAGCGTTTCAATGACTTGGCGTTGTGTCCGCTGACCACCTTCACCACCGTGGTCACGGTGTGCTTTTTGTCGCCGGGATTAACGCGCTCCGGCGAATAGCCGAGATCAAACTGACCCAGCTTGAGGCCGGATTTCTTTTCCAGGATGGGCAGGCAGTATTCTTCGGTGACGCCCGGATACACCGTGCTTTCGTACACCACCATCATGCCGCGCTTGAGGATGGCCCCCACCGTTTCCGAGGATTTTTCCAGCGGTTCCAGGTCCGGCTCCTTGGCCTGATTGACCGGCGTGGGCACGGCCACGATTACAAAGGTTGCCTTGGCGAGGTCCTGGGCATCGTTCGTGAAGTGCAGGTTCGGATTTTTCAGGTCCCGGGTTTCGGTTTCCCCGGTGTGATCGCGTCCGGCCCGGAGTTCTTCAATGCGGGCCGCCTTGAGGTCGTAGCCGATGACCTTGTATTTCTTCGAAAAGGCCAGGGCGAGGGGCAGCCCCACGTAGCCAAGACCCACCAAGCCAATGATTTCGCGCGACGCGGTTTTGCTCATGGATGCTCCTGATAGAGCGGCTTTTATAGTACAGCGCTTGATAAACCGCGACAGAAAAATGGCCGCGATCAGCCCGCGCCGGTCTTGAGCAGCCGGTCAATCAACACGAAGGCCAGGGCGGCCCGTTCGTTGCGCGATAATTTTTGTTCCAGGGCGGTGATTTCCGCCTGGATGCGCGGGCCGGAGTGCGGATCTTCCTCGGCCAGCTTGAAGGCGCTTTTCAGCTGGCTGTGGTTGATGCAATAGACGGATTCACCACCCAGCAGTTCAATGGGGCGTATGCTCATGGGCCGGGACTAGACCGCGAAGCTGGATCCGCAGCCGCAGGCTTTGACCGCCTTGGGATTCTTGAAGCGGAAGCCGGAGGAGATCAGGTCATCGGAGAAATCAATCTGCAGGCCGTCCAGATAGCCCGCGCTGCGCTGGTCGGCCACCACGCGCAACTGGGATTCCTCGAACAGAACCTGGTCGGCGTCGGACAGGGTGTTGTCAATGCAGGCGGAATAGGTCATGCCTGAGCAGCCGCCGGAAACCACCGAAATACGCAGAAAGTTCTCCCCCGTGGCTTCCAGGTTGGTCAGCTCTTTTTTGGCTTTATCAGATAGTTGAATAGGCATACGTACGTTCTCCCCCTTCACATGGCGCGGCAAACTACGTCACGTACCCAGGCCTGTCAAGGGGCGCTCCATCCGATGGAACCCGGGGCCGGGCGGTTGAAATTCGGTTGGTTTGATCTATGTTGGCGATCCTGAATCGGGTGGCGCGCGCTGATCCGCGCGCGGCAGAAAGGAAAAAACCATGGCGGGACTGGATGATTCCAACGACGGTTTGTTGAAAGTGTTGCGCATGGCCATTCGCGTGGCGGTGCGCGGCTTGGCGGTCCTGATGGCGTTGCTGATTGTGGTGGGCACCCTCGATGTCGGCTGGATGTTGTTTCAAAAGCTCTGGCACGCCGAGCCCCGGTTTGTGCTCAGCATCAGCGACATTCTGGCCACCTTCGGCGCGTTTATGGCCGTGTTGATTGCCATCGAAATATTCATCAACATCACCATGTACCTGCGCGACGACGTGATCCATGTGAAAATCGTCATGGCCACCGCCATCATGGCCATCGCGCGGAAGGTGATTGTGCTCGATTTCAAACAGACCGACCCGGCCTACGTGTATGCCACGGCCGCCGTGATCCTGGCGTGCGGTATCGGCTACTGGCTGGTTGGGCAGGCGTCGGCGGAAAAGAAAAATCCCCCGCCGTCAAATTAGGCGGGGGATTTTCATCGGCGCATCAGTGCGCGCGTCCGCTCTGCGTTCAGGGCAGCTTGATAGCCTGGCCGACCTTGAGCTTCTCCGGCTTCAGTCCGGGATTGGCCTTCATCAGGGCCGCCACCGTGATGCCGTGTTCCTTGGCAATTTTCGCCGGATAATCGCCCGCGCGCACGGTGTAGGTCTTGCCCCCTTCGGAAGGCGGCATGGGCGGCGCGGCCTGGCCCCCGACGGCGGGTTCGACGCTGCCGGTGGCGGGCGCGGCCGGGGTCGCCGGTTTTGCGCTTTCACGCAGCGTGTTCAGCTGATTGGCCAGTCCATCCAGCTGGGTGCGGGTCTGGTTGTAGAGGCCGCGGATCTGGCCCTGCAGTTCATCGGTTGCCCCGCCTAGGCGGTCCACCTTCTGTTCGACTTCGGATATGCGGTCGTTCTGTTGGGAAACCCCGCTGCGGCCATTCAAGCCGACATAGAGGGCTGAGCCGCCCAGCGCAATGCCGATAATGGCCAGGCCGGTGACGACGTAACTGCCAAGACTGCTGCTGCCATCCATATTCATAATGGGGCGTACTATGGGAATTTTCCGCCCGGATACAAGCGCGATTTGGTGGTTTACGGGGCCCGGATTCCAGCCTGTCCGGGAACGGCATTGCCCGCAGGCAGAGGAGCCGCTAGGGTGTTCCACGTGCATATGTCTCCGGTACCTGAGCCCTGCTGGCCGACCCGTTTTTCGCCCCGCCACTACGCGGACTTTGTGCAGCACTACCGCCCGCCTTCCGGCGCCGGATTCAACTACGCGCGCGATGTGGTGGATCGACTGGCCAACCAGGATCCGCACCGCCTGGCCATGGTTCACGTGGACCCCCGCGACATACGGCGCGACCTGGATTTTGAGTTTTTCCGCCGCGCCTCCAACCGCCTCGCCCACGGGCTGATGGATGCCGGCCTGCAGCGCGGGGACCGGGTGATGCTGATGCTGAACCGGCGGTTGGAGTTCTGGGTGGCCCTGCTGGCCCTGCATAAAATGGGCGCCGTGGCCGTGCCCCTCCCGTCCATGCTGACCGCGCAGGACATCGCTTACCGGCTGGGTGCGGCAAATTTGCGCGGGGCCGTGGTGGAGGATGTTCTGACTGCCCGGGTGGACGAGGCCCGGGTGTGCCATCCTGCGCTTCGGGTCTTGGTCAAAGCCGGCGATGGCCACAGCTCCACCGCCTGGGAGAATCTGGCTCACCTGGGCTGCGGGCAGGATGAATACGCGGGCTGGCGTGATCGCGAAGCGGGCGGATCCGATCCGGCCATCATCTTTTTTTCCTCCGGCACCACCGGCGAGCCCAAGATGGTCGAACACGACCACACGTACCCGCTGGGCCATCTGGTAACCGGCCTGTACTGGCATGATCTGCAACCGGGCGACCTGCACCTGACCCTGGCCGACACGGGTTGGGGGAAAGCCTTGTGGGGCAAGATTTATGGGCAGTGGATGGCGGGGGCCGCCGTTTTTGTCCACGACTATCGCGGCCGGTTCGATCCGGAACATCTGTTGCGGTTGATGGCGCAGCACAAGGTCACCGTGTTTTGCGCCCCGCCCACCACCTACCGGCTGATGATCCGGCATGATCTGAAACAACACGACCTGTCCGCGCTGCGCCATTGTACCAGCGCGGGCGAACTGTTGAACGCCAGTGTGTACGAGGTGTGGAAGGCGGGCACGGGCTGCTCCATCTACGAGGGCTACGGCCAGACAGAAACCACCCTGCAGATCGCAACCTTGCCCTGCATGACGCCCAAGCCGGGCTCCATGGGCAAGCCCATGCCGGAGTGGCCGGTTCTGCTGTTGGATGAGGCGGGTCAGCCGGTGCCGGCGGGTGAACCGGGCGAAATCTGTATCGACCTGTCCCGCGGCAAGCCCCTGGGTATGTTCACCCGCTACGTCAACGACGAGGAGCTCACGCGCAAGGTGATGGCGGGCGGGGTGTATCACACCGGCGACAAGGCGTGGCGGGATGAGGACGACTACCTGTGGTTCCTCGGCCGCACCGACGATATCATCAAAAGCTCCGGCTATCGCATCGGGCCCTTTGAAGTGGAGAGCGCGCTGCTGACCCATCCAGCGGTGCTGGAATCAGCGGTCACCGGTGTGCCTGACGAGATGCGCGGGCAGGTGGTGAAGGCTTCCGTGGTGCTGGCGTCCGGGTATCGGCCGGGAGAGGAGTTGGCCCATGAATTGCAGCAGCATGTGCGGACCATCACCGCGCCCTACAAATATCCGCGCATCATCGAATTCGTAACGGAATTACCCAAAACCATCAGTGGGAAAATCCGCCGGGGCCAGATACGGGCCCAGGATCAATCCCGCGCCGGGGCCGGCCATGGCGTATAAGACCCAGATTAAGTCGCTGGACATCCAGCCGCTGGATTTGCCCCTGAAATCGCCGTTCGGCATTGCGGGCGGCCAGCTGCCGACGGCCCGGAATCTGCTGGTCACGGTGGAGTTGAATTGCGGTATCCGCGGCTATGGCGAGGCGGCGCCGTTCCCCGCCTTTAACGGGGAAACCCGGGACTCCGTGCAGGCGGCCCTGGAAGCCGCGCGCCCGCGTGTGCTGGGCGCCAACGTCCGGCACTGGCGCAAATTTGCCCGCGATCTTTCGGTCGAACTGAAGAGCGGAGCCGCCCGCTGCGCGGTGGAAACCGCAATTCTGGACGCCTTCGCGCGGTACCAGAAAGTGTCCATCTGGCGCTACCTGGGCGGACATCGCCGGCAGTTGCGCACGGATATCACCATTTCCACCGGCACCCCGGAGCAGGCGCGCGCGGACGCAGCCGCCGCGGCGGCACATGGCTTCCGCACGCTGAAGATCAAGGTGGGCGGGGGTGCGCCCGAGGCGGATGTGGCGCGTATCCGTGCGGTACGCGAGGCGACCGCTTCGGCGGCCCTGCTGCTGGATGCCAATGCAGGCTTCACCGCGGAGGACGCGCTCGCGTTGCTGGCCGGTCTGCGCGAACTGGGCATTAAACCCGTGTTGTTTGAGCAGCCGGTGGCTCGCGAGGATTTCGAGGGGCTGGCCCGCGTGCACCGCGAGGGCCGGATGGCCGTGGCCGCGGATGAAAGTGCGCATTCCGCCGCGGATGTGCGGGCGCTCATCAAGGCGCGCGCGGTGCAGGTCATCAACATCAAGCTCATGAAGTCCGGCGTGGTGGAGGCCATGGACATGGCCTGGCTGGCCCGCGAGGCCGGCCTCAAGCTGATGATCGGCGGCCTGGTGGAATCACGGCTGGCCATGAGCATGTCGGCCAGCTTCGCGGCCGGGGCCGATGGTTTCTCCTACGTGGACCTCGACACCCCGCTGCTGCTGGCCGCCGAGCCGCTACAGGGTGGCCTGCTGTACGACAACGACGTAATCCGCGTGGCCCACATCAAGGAAGGCCACGGGGTTATTCCGGCGAAGTTCCAGGTCGAAAGTTCCAAGTCCCAGGTCTAGAGACGTGGAACGTGGAACTTGGAACCTTGGACTCGTTATCCGAACGAGCAGATGTATTCGGCGATGCCGGAGGCAACTTTGATGTCAAAGGCTGAGTCGCCCGGCACGTTGAAGGCGGTGCCCGCCGCGTAGGTTTTCCAGGCGGATTCGCCCTTCAGCCGGACTTCGCAGGAGCCGGCGATGATTTCCATGATTTCGGGGGCGCCGGTATTAAAGGTGAAACTGCCCGGATAGATCAGGCCCACGGTTTTCTTCACCCCGCCCGCGAACAGCACGGTATGACTCACCACCTTGCCGTCAAAATACACATTGGCCTTGGCCACCACGCTCACGTTGTCGAACTGCTTTGCTGCACTCATTGGGTCAACTCCTCTTAGGGGCGCGCATAGTAGGGGATCGCCGCCGCGGGCGCACGAGGGAATTCGCATTGATGTGCCTGCACTATAAGCATACTATGCAGGCATGAAAAAGAGGCACATTCAGTACACGATGCGAGGCGTGGGGGAGCGGGCCGATCTCGTCTTGCGCGAGACGGCGCTGCGGGAAGGCAAGAGCCTGAACGAAGCCGCCCTGGCCGCACTGGATAAGGGGTTGGGCCTGGGTGCGGAGCCGGTGCGTCACCACGATCTGGATGCCCTGGTGGGGTCGTGGGTAAACGATGCCGCTTTCGACAAGGCTCAGCGTGACATGGATCGAATTGATCCGGAGTTGTGGAAATGAGACTGCTGCTGGACACGAATGGCTACAAGGATTTCTGTCTCGGTGAGCGCAAAGCAGTGGACCTGGTCCAGTTGGCGGATGAAATCCATTTGCCCTTTGTGACTCTGGCGGAACTGCGCGCCGGATTTGCCTGCGGCACGGTGGCGCGCCGCAACGAGGCGGTGCTGGTTCGTTTTCTCAACAGTCCGCGGGTACGCGTGGTCTACGCGAACGAAGAGACCACGCATCATTATGCCCGGCTATTTATCCAATTGCGAAAACAGGGCACGCCCATTCCCGCCAACGACATCTGGATCGCCGCCCTAGCCGTGCAGCACAACCTGCCCTTGTTTACGCGCGACCGGCATTTCGATCACCTTCCCCAACTCGCGCGCACGGATCACTGATTACGGATCACGGGCTCCCCGCCAGCGCATCCTCGATCTCCTGCCGTTGCCGCTGCAAATCCGCCGTCTCCTGTCGCCAGAAGGCGGTGGAGCCCCAGTCCGGCGCCACCCGCGCGAAGCCGCCATCGCGTTTCTGCCGCGCGCACCACGCGGTGTAATGGATGATGCGCATGGCGCGCAAGGGCTCAATGAGGCGCAGGGTGGAATAGTCAAAAGCGCGGAACGTCTCGTAACCCTCCAGCAGCAGGTCCATCTCCGCCCGGCTGGTGCGCAACTGGCCCGGCAGCATCATCCACAAATCCTGCACCGGCGGCCCCACGGACATGTCATCGAAATCAATGAGGAAAAACGGCTCGCCCGGCCGGCCCAGGATGTTGGCCCGGTGGCAGTCCCCGTGCAGGCGGGTGGTGGCGAGGTCGTCGAACAGGGGGGCGATGCGTTCCAGAATATCGTCCGCCACCTCCGCATAGTCATCGCGCACGCGCGGGTTGGGAAACTCGCCTTCGAGGATGAAATCCAGGTGCTGGCTGCTGGAGATTTCCGGATGCAGGCGCACCCGGTCGCGTGGGGCATGTTGTTCGCCGACCGTGTGAAGGCGGGCCAGCAATCGGCCCAACTCCTTCCACTGCTCCGCGGTGGGTTCCTCCAGTGCGCGCCCGCCTTTTTTCGGGAATATGGCGAAGGTCAGTCCGTGCTGTTCGTGCAGCAGTTCGCCGTCCACGCCGACCAGCGGGGCCACCACGGGAATCTCCGCCTCGCTCAGTTCCTTGAGAAAATCCTGTTCGTCCTGCAACGCGTCCCGGCTCCAGCGGCCCGGGCGGTAAAACTTGGGTACCACCCAGGAGCCGTCATCCATCTGCACGTCGTAGACGCGGTTGATGTAGCTGCCCAGCGGGCGGCACAGGTTGGACGCCGGCCGGCCCAGGGCCTGCTCGACCCATTGGATGACGCGGTCCGGGGAGAGTTCGGAGAAATCCGCGAGGGCTTCGGGTTTCGGCATAAAAAGTTCCAACGATTGGAAAAGGGCCTTTTTGAAAGTTCCAACGATTGGAAATCAGACCTTGGTGGCGGCGGCCAGGCGTTCCAGTTTGGCCGCGGCGGCGCCGGTATCCACGGCCTTCGCGGCGACGGCGAGGCCTTCCCGCAGGTCGCGCGCTTTGCCGCCGGCCACAATGGCGGCTGCCGCGTTCAGCAGGGTGATGTCGCGTTGCGGACCCTTCTGCCCGGCCAGGATGTCGCGGATGATGGAGGCGTTGTAGGTTGGATCGCCGCCCGCCAGATCGGACGGTTGGGCGAGGGGCAGCCCGAGTTCGCGGGGGTCCAGTTCCATCACATCAACCTGCGGTCCGCGCACCACGGCCACCGCGCTGGTGGTGGTGGTGGTGATTTCGTCCAGCCCGTCGTGGCCGTGCACCACGAACAGGTGCTGCACGTCGAGCGCGGAGGCGGCCCGGGCCAGGGTGGGGACCAGGTCGCGATGGTAGACCCCGAGCACGCCGTGGCGCGCGCCGGCGGGGTTGGAGAGGGGGCCCAGGATGTTGAAGATGGTGCGGATACCGATTTCGCGGCGCGGCCCGATGGCGTGCTTCATGGCCGGGTGCAGGCTGGGGGCGAACAGGAAGGCGATGCCGATTTCCCGCAGGCAGCGTTCCATGACCTCGGGTGCCACCCCGATGTTGACCCCGAGGGCCTCCAGCACGTCCGCGCTGCCGCTCTTGCTGGAAACACTGCGGTTGCCGTGCTTGGCCACCACCACGCCCGCGCCCGCCACCACGAAGGCCGCCGCGGTGGAGATGTTGAA
>CAYTVN010000064.1:0-12768 GCA_964441655.1 uncultured Verrucomicrobiota bacterium
GGTCCCCGAACGCCTCGTAGATTTCCAGCATGGTGAACTCGGGATTGTGGAACCGGCTCAGTCCCTCGTTGCGGAAATTGCGGTTCAACTCGAACACCTTGTCGAAGCCGCCCACCAGCAGGCGCTTCAGATACAGCTCGGGCGCGATACGCAGGAACATGTCGCAGTCCAGCGCGTCGTAGTGGGTGCGGAACGGGGTGGCCGCGGCGCCGCCCGCCATGGCCTGCATCATGGGGGTCTCCACTTCGAGGAAGCCGCGACTGACCAGAAATTCGCGGATGGCCCACACGATGGCGATGCGCTGGTTGAATACTTCGCGCACCTCCGGGTTCGACACCAGATCCAGGTAGCGCTGGCGGTAGCGCATTTCCACGTCGCTCAAGCCGTGCCACTTTTCGGGCGGGGGCAGCAGCGCCTTGGACAGCAGGGTCCAGCCCTTCATCTTGATGCTCTTCTCGCCCGCGCGGGTGGTGAAAAGCTCGCCCTCCACCCCCACGTGATCGCCCAGATCCACATAGGCAAACGCCTCGAAGGCCGGGCCCAGGTCATCGCGCTTCAGGTACACCTGCATGCGGTCCGTGCCGTCGCGCAGGTCCATGAACACGCTCTTGCCCATCTCGCGCCGGGCTGTGATGCGACCCGCGGCGCGCACCGGCTTGTTCTCCTCGAAATTCGCCTTCAGCTCGGCCAGTCGGCCCGTCCGGGCATAGGCCGCGCCAAACGGTGCATAGCCCAACTCGCGCAGCTTGGCCATGTTGGCCAGCCGCTGGGCGCGATATTCATTTTCGTCAACCACGTGATCCATATGCAACGTACTCCCTGGAAAACTGCGAGTTGTACCCCACCCGACCCCGCGGGCAAAGGAAGAATCCTCGCCCCGGGTCCCCAAAAGTTCCAACGATTGGAAAAGTGCCCTTTTCGGATTTCCAACGATTGGAACTTTTTTTCCGCCCGCAGGCCCGCCCTCCACTCCATCCGCGAAACGGATGGGAAACCCGGGCTCACCGTGGCATGTTTGCATGCATGTTCCCCACCGTCGGCGGGCGGCCCCATCCGAAAACACTTCTGTTCAGCACCGCCCTGCTGATGACGACCGCTTTTGTCGCGCTGCGCCTGGCCCGGCCCACCTTCTACCAAGCCATCATTCAGGAGGATGCAGTGCTGGAATGGTTGCAGGTGGCGCTGTACGCCGGCGCCGCCCTGCTGGGCCTGTCCATCTGCCGGTTCCATCGCGCCGGGCGACGACGCGCGCTCGCGTTGTGGTTTGCCCTGCTGGCCGCGGGATTCCTCCTCGTCGCGCTGGAAGAAGTGAACTGGGGCCAGCGATTGTTCCACCTGGCCTCGCCCGCCTATTTTCAACGTCACAACTTTCAGCAGGAACTCAACGTACACAACCTGCTTCCACTCCAATACGGGCTCCATCAGGCCTACATCCTGATCGGCGCCTATGGTGCCTTCGCGTGGATCCTGCTGCGACGTCCATTCGCTCCGCCCTGGTTTCTCATGCCCTACTTTCTCGTCCCCTGCGCCGTCTACATCGCCCTCACCTATGTGGACCCGCCGTACCTGCCGGGCAGCGTCTTGCTGTACCGCGACCAGGAACCCGCCGAACTCATGCTGGCCCTCGGCTTTTTCCTGTGGATGGCGGAACGCAACCTGAGCGGACGGCCCGCCCGACGGATTCGCCGCCTCTTCCACCGGTGGCGGCCGACGGACTACGTGCGAGTGGTGATTTACGGCTCGCACAGTGAGGACTGGATGCGTGCGCTGGGTCCCGGGGCCGACGTCTGGTCACACCTGCCCCAGGTCTGCGAAGTCCTCCACGCGGCGGATGGCCAGGCTGGAAATATCCCGCGCGACCACCGCCACCGCACGGTCATCCTGCCCCTCATGGAAACGCATATCGCGACGTGTCCCGATGGATTCGCGCGCCTGATCCCCGACCCCGAGTCGCTCCGGATCCTGCAGGACAAAGGCGCCTTCGCCGCGTATGCGCAGGCCCGCGGGCTGGCGGCCTTATGCCCGAAAACCTATGCCGGGCCGGAGCAGGCCGTCTTTCCAAGCGTGCTCAAGCGACTGGATCTCAACAACTGCGACGGCATCCGGATGGTGAACTCGGTCGAGGAATGCCGCGCCTGCCTGCAACAGGAACCGTGGCGCGGGCACGACGTCCTCCTGCAGGAATACATCGCGGAGAACACCGACCATTGCATGCACGGCATCTGCGAGGATGGACGCATTCTTTGGCATTGCACCTATGCCTATACGCCCGCCCCCGCCGGCATCCAGCGCCGCTACGGGCTGAGCCTCCAGCGCGTCACGCAGACTGCGGCCCGCCTGGCCGAGTTCGAGTCTTTCCTCGCCCCGCTGCGCTTCTCAGGTCCCTGTAACATCGACTATCGCATTCGCGCCAACGGCCAGACCGCCATCCTCGAAATGAATCCCCGCCTGGGTGGATCCCTCATGCGCCCAGCCAATGCCGCCGACCTGCGGGCCGCCCTGTCCGTCCTCCTGAATCAGGCCCGCTGATGATCAATCCGATCTGAATCTGCGTTTATCGGCGTCCATCTGCGGTTGCGCTAATCCGGCGTTCAGAATTAAAGCGTGGCCGGCAACAACGTCGGGGAAGCCAGGTCACGCAGAGATTGATGGGTGGCTTCCTGGAAGAGCAGGTTCTGATCGGCATCGAACAGGCTCAGCACCAGGCCGAACACTTCCGAACCGGAGGAGGATTCGAAGGAGTAATTGCTGCGGGTTTCCGATTTGTAGAGGGACAGCCCGGAGGCTTCGGCGGTGACGTGGGCGCCCCGCTTGATGGCGGGCAGCTTGATATGCTGGACGGCCGCGCGGGTGCGTTCCGAACCGCCGACGTCACGGCTGAAGTACTCGATGACCAGCACGGACTGGTCCGGAATGTCGCGGTTGCGGGCCATGATTTTGACCAGCGGCGAATAGCGAACGTTGCCACTCTCCTGCTTGTACTGATAGTACGAGCCGCCGGCCTTGGACACCATGACGTCCTCGGGCACGATATGCAGGGCGGCTTCGAAATCGAAATACATGGATACCGCCCGGGCGTCCTTCGAGGTCGGATAGAGCTGGTACTTGTTCACCGTCTTGCTGGGATAACTCGGTTCCTGACCGGGGGCATGGACCTTGGTCGCGATTTTGGCCGCGGGGTTGATCACCGCGCCCGGGGGCACCATGCGTGTCACGGTCTGTACGACTTCCTGAGCTGGCGGCGGCGTTTCCTCTTCGGCTTTCGCCGGCTCCGGGGGTGGCGCTTCGGGGGCGGGTGGCGCTTGCGGCGGAGGCGGCTCAGGCTCCACTTCGGTAATGACCGGCGCCACGGTCAGCAACTGGCGCAGCAGGGCCACAAAGAGTTTACGGCCCGTCTCCGTCATGATCTGCGCCGAACCCGAGAACGCCCACAGCGCATAGCGGTCATCCTCAATCGCGAGTCCCAGATAATTCTGGCGCGATTCCACCACCGTGGCCAGCGGTTTGATGTACGGGGGCATGGGATCCACGTTGACCCCGTAAACGGAATTATATTTCCCGTAGAGTTGCAGCGTCTGCTGGGCGGTGACGAGTTCATCGGACAGGCCGGCAAACACCGGGGCGTCAGCCTGCTGGACCGCCACGCCGTCGCCGGTGAACTCCACCGGTGAGCGGCCCAAGCCGAGTTCCAGCCGCGGGAACAAGCGCGATGCGGCGAGGCCCATCGCCACGACCGGCCGCTGGCTGCGGCGCAATTCCCGCACCAGCAAAGCGCCTGAGTCGGGATCGCTCCACTCCGCCGTATCGTGGGTCAGCACCACCACCCGCCCCCCGCCCAGCCGCATGTCGTCGCCCGGAACATCCACTTTCCGAAGCCGCGCTTTCAGGCCGGCGCTTTCAGCCAATTCCTGGATGGATTCCGCCAACTGAAGTTCCGTGCGGTACAGGACCACGACATCCATGACCGGTCTCCGCAGCGACTTCAGATAGGCCTGGTCATCGGCGGACAAGGTGGAGACATTGATGGTGCCCACTTTCCCGTCGGGCAGGCGCAGTTGGATGGTCGTGCCTTGATCCTTGACCAGGGTCGCGTGAAGGGTGCGGCCGCTGGCGGATTTCCATTCGCGTACTTCACCCTGTCCGAATACCAGAAGGGGCCAGGCTGCGAATTGCAGAATGGCAATCAGGAAAACGTGAGAGAATCGCATGGCCATAGGTCGGCATCGTAGTTCGACGGGGCAGAAAAATAAAGCAAGGTCTTACACGCCGAAAGTCACCGGCAGGTCGTTGGTCGGCTGCTGGTCCGCCGTGCGCACCAGCCGCTTGCCCACTTTCTGAATGCTGATGGCGTCCACCGGGCAGGCATCCACGCAGGCCCCGCAGCGGATGCAGTCCGCCTGGTTGATCCAGATCAGCTTGGTAGTCTCGCTGTTCAAGGCGCGGGTGTAGCCGACCACGCGCTCCTGGTTGTCGTAGATCAGGTTGCTGACCTTGACGATGCAGTCCGGGCGCGGCTTGGCCTTGATGCACCAGTCGCAGTAGATGCACTTATCCGTATCGATCTCGAATTTGTAGTGGCAGAGGTAGCAGCGCTGGGTCTCGTCCACGGCCAGCGGCGGCGTGAAGCCGGTTTCCACTTCCGCGACCAGGCCGCGCTTCGCCACGGGAATGGCGGGCATGGGCTGGCGCTCGACGTAATCCATTTCCCGGATGCGCCCGGTCACCGTCACATCTTCCAC
The DNA here is from genome assembly GCA_964441655.1 of uncultured Verrucomicrobiota bacterium. GTDB lineage: Bacteria > Verrucomicrobiota > Kiritimatiellia > CAIVKH01 > CAIVKH01 > CAYTVN01. The sequence goes on from CAYTVN010000064.1 coordinate 4,740, forward strand.
CACGGCCATGTCCTGCAGGCGAACCTCGCCCATCAGGAAGGCATCCACCGCGCGCGCGCAGTCCTTGCCGTGGGCAATGGCCTGAATAAGCGTTTGCGCCCCGGTGGCGAAATCGCCCGCCACGAAAATCTTGTCCACCGCGGTCTTCTGCTTGCGCCCGCTCTTCAGCCATTGGTCGTGGCCCACCAGCGGCTCGCGCAAGCCACCTTCGATGAAGGTCGTGTTCGGGAACTGGCCGGTGGCCAGCAGCACGGTGTCGGCCGGTATCTCAAATTCCGAGCCGGGGATTTCCTCCGGCTTGCGCCGCCCGCTGGCATCGGGATCGCCCAACTGCGTGCGCACAAAACGCATGGCCTTCACGCGGCCCTGTCCGTCGTCCACGTAAGCCTTGGGGCTGACCATGAAGTGCATGGGTATGCCCTCGTGCTGGAGTTCCTCCAGCTCGCCGGGGGTGATCAGCATTTCGGATTGCGAGCGGCGATAGAGCACCTTCACCGATTCGCCCTTGGGCGACAGGATAACGGGCTCGCCCTTCTCGGTGGTCTCGAAATCGAGTTCCACCGTCTGCGCGCCCAGGCGGGCCGCGGTGCGCGCGCAGTCCATCGCGGTGAAGCCGCCGCCGATAACCACGATGTGCTCGCCCACGTCGGACTTTCGCAGGTCGTTGGCCTCGAGCAGAAATTCCAATCCGTGCCGGATGCCGGCGAGGTTCGCGCCCGGGATGTCGAGCAGGTTCGGGCGCAGGGTGCCGGCGGCCAGCACCACGGCGTCGTACTCAGACACCAGTTTTTCCAGCGGACGGTCCGGGCCGATGGGCGCGTTGCAGATGATCTCCACGCCCTGGCGGCGCACCTGTTCGATCTCGCGATCGATGATGTCCCGGGGCAGACGAAACTCGGGGATGCCCTGATTCATCATGCCGCCCGGCTTGTCGTGCTTCTCGAACACGGTGACGGTGTGCCCCATGAGGGCCAGGTTGCGAGCAGTGGCCAGGCCGGCCGGGCCCGCCCCCACCACGGCGATTTTGCGGCCGGTGGCCGGGAACCATGGATCCATGACCACGAGGCCCTGCGTCTTGAAATCTGCGGCGGAGCGCTTGGAGAAACAGATGGCCACCGGCTCGCCGAGTCCATCCCATCCATGACGGCATTCGCTTTCGCACGGGCGCGAGCACACGCGTCCCAGCACGGCCGGGAACACATTGTCGTGCAGGTTGATCTTGTAGGCGCGGTCGTAGTCGCCCTGGTAGATGGCGCCCAGGTAGCTCGGGATGTCGGTGCCCGCGGGACAGGCCTTCTGGCACGGAATATTTTTCTCCAGCCAGTAGAAATCCTTGGGCTGGTCGGCCAGGCCACGAAGCTTGGAAACCGCACTGTGCCGGTATGGACTCGGCGCGTTGAGCGGACGGATATCCTTTGGCCCGCCCAGATTCTGAGCGGCGCGTTTCCATGCCGGCGCGGCGGGGCCTGTCACGCCGGACTCGGCCTTCTTAACCGCATCGGCGTAGGTTTCCCGCTGCGGCGATTTCTCCAAAGCGCGCTTCAGCCAGGGCAGCGCTTCCCTGGGCTGCTGGTTGTAGAGGTAGGCCAACCCGAGCATGTGCTGGGTGGCATGGCCCGACTGCTCGGTCACGTAGGTGAGGAAATGGCGGATGGCGTCCGCGAAGCGTTCCTTCTTGAAGAAACCGATGGCGATGATGGCGGGCAGTTGCGGGTCGGTGCTGCCGAGCTCCTGCGCGCGGGTGGCGAAGTAGTGGCTGGAATACACGTCACCCCGGGTGTCCCCGCGGCTGTGATAGGCCTTGGCCAGCAGGGTGCACAGGCGGACGTCGTTGGGCGACTCCTGCGAGCGCAACACCGCGATGGCGTCGTCGTATTTGCAGACTCCGATCAGCCATTCGGCCTCCCGGACCAGTTTCTCGATATCAATTACCACGGGGAGGTCTCGCTGATGACTTCGTCAAAGGTTTTGGACAAACGCTGGTTGCGGTCGCTGGCGGGCTCGCCGGTTCCGGGCACCAGGCCCAGTTCCTGGGACAACCTGGCCGCGCCCACCCGGCGGGCGTAGGCCCCGAACTTTTCGTTCGCGTCGGTCCGGTTCTTCACATAGTGCTGCAGCAGGCGTCGCACCGTGGGCACCACCTCGGTGGCGGGCACATCGCCGATGGGCTGGCCAATATAGCCTGGACCGGCCAGACCGCCGCCCACGCAGATGGTGAATCCTTCCTCGCTGCCGTTCTCGCGCTCCTTGCGCATACCACGCAGGCCCAGGTCGGCGATCCAGTGCTGGGCGCACGAATTCGGACAGCCGTTCATATGGATGCGCAACTGGCCGACCTGTTCCCAGAACGGCTTGTCGGAAGCCAGCTCCTCGTAGAGCTTGCGATAGGTGTTGGGCGTGTCGGATACGGCCAGATTGCATTGGGTCGTGCCCACACACGCGACCATGTCGGGCAGGCGCTCGTGGCCTTCCGTGGTGTAGCCCGCGTCTTTCAATTCCTGAAGCAGCGCGGGCACCTGGACGTCGGGCACAAAGCGGATCTGCAGGTTCTGCCGCGCGGTCAGCATGACCGAGCCGTCGCCGTAGGTGCGTGCCCACTGCGCAACCTGCCGCACCTGCTTCGTGCTCATCTCCGAGCGCATGATCATCACGCGCACAGTGTTGGTGCCGGGCTGGCGCTGTGGGATGACGTCCTGGCCGTCAGTGTAGAGCTCGCCGATTTCCGGCGGACCCTTGGCGTGCTCAAGCGCATCGAGCCCGGTGTTGCCGCGCTCACGCATGACCTTCAGCACCTCGTCGGCAAACCCGCGCGCGCCCAGCTCATCCACCACGATCTTCATGCGCGAAAAGGCGCGGACGCGACGGTTGCCCAGGCGGCGATAGGCCTCGGTGGCGGCGCGCGTCACCGGCAGCACGAGTTCCTCGGGCACCCAGTCGAAAATGGCCTTGGCCATGTAGGGACGCGCCCCCAGCCCGCCGCCCGCGTAGAACTTCCAGCCGATCTCCTCCGTGCCATCGGCGCGGGTACGCTTGACCGGATGCCACGACTGGCAGTTCATCAGCGTCTGGCCGCAGGCGCGCCCGCAACCGTTGATGCTCATCTTGTGCTTGCGGGGCAGATTGCGCTGCTCGTCGCGGATTTCCGGGTCCTCCGCGATAGCCTCGATCATGGCCCGCACATCCTTCACCTCGTGCGGGCACACCCCCTGCAGCGGGCAGGTCACGATATTGCGCGTCACATCGCCGCAGGCGTTTTTGGAGTCAAGTCCGACCGTGGCCAGCTCCGCCATCACTTTGTAGAGGTCTTCCTTGCGCAGCCAGTGGAACTGGAAGGTCATGCGGGTGGTGATACAGACCTGGTTCTGCCCGTACTTCTCCGCGATGTTGGCCACCACCTCCATCTGGTCGGCATTGATGATGCCACCGGGAATGCGCAGGCGCATCATGAAGAAGCCCTTCTGGAGCTGGTGATAGATGCCCGACCACTTGAACATGCCGATGTCGTTCGTGGTGAGATCCTCGAACGGGCGCGCTGCGATGTCGTTCTTGAAGTCGAAATCGGGATTAATGGTCAGCTTATCGCGCTCGACCTGCGTTAAATCTTGCTTGGCTGGCATAAACCCGTCCTATGTCTATAATCCCGATTGGCTTAATAGGGTATTCGACTTATCGCCGTCTGTCAATGAAGTCGCGCACAATGCCGTGATGCGTGCGGGGCGTCAAATCATCCCTTTGAAGACCTTCGGAAAGCGGGCCATTTTGCGGATCATCATTTCGATGACGATATCGGCCATTTCCTCAACCGTGAAGCGGTCGGTGTTTAAAATCGCGTCATAAAGAATGGGATCATTAATGTCTTTTCCGAAGAAGTCGTGAATCAAACGTGCGCGATCACGGTCCTGCTGCCTCATGATTTTCTCGGTGGAGGACTCATCCTTTTCGGTCACCTCCATCATGCGTTTCAGCCGGGTTTCCGGACTGGCCACCAGGCGAATATGCACGCCCATGGCCATGTCACCGGTCACGCACATCCCGCCACGACCCACCACCACGCACTTACCCAGGGTGGCCAGAAGACGTACGACTTCAAACATGCGTTTGTACACAATGTAGCGACTGGCTTTCTGGTGAATCATTTCGTGAATGGTCTGACTGATCTCCGAGCGATATTCCTCTTCCACCAGCGAATCGAACGAAATGCCGATCTTTTCATCCTGCGCGATCAAGGCGCACAATTTTTGATCGAACAGCTCCCAGCCCTCGGCCAGTTCGGCCGGCAACCGCATTTCCTGGCGGCGTATGATTTCGCGTGCCAGCGTGTGGCCGCCTGCACCGGACTGACGGGAAATGGTTACGAACGGGAACCCCCGGGGTTCGACGGGCGAGTTTTTCCGGTCCTTGAGATATTGTTTGATGATGGCCGTGTGGTTCATGATGATTTCCTTTCACAGGTTGGCCGCATGGCGGCAGTTTAGGCCGTTGTAATGAATCGGGGAAGCAAAACCGGTTTTCAAATCCACGGCCTTTTGAAATGGACACCCATCTTCCAGCCCGCTATCGCTACCGTTTCGGGTCGACCAACCCGCAGCAGGAGTACCCCCAGTAGAATGGAACCGCAGCCACCATCGGAGCGTCCGGGATCGGCTGGTTCTCAAGCCCTCAGCTTGGGCACCCAGCTGGCCGCAGGCATGATTTTCTTTGCCGGCCTTGGTTACTACGCGGACCGGCGACGGGGCGGCGGCGTATTCTTCACCGTTTGTGGCATGTTCGCCGGCTTGGGCTACGGCGCCTACGAGGTCTGGAAACTGATCCGCCTGATCAATGCGGAAAACAAGGAAAAGGACAAACCGGGAACGCCATGAAGTCCACGGTACTGGCCTCGGCCTGGATGTATTGGAGCGCAGCCACCCTGCTGTCCGCCCTGCTCACCCTCGTCCAGTGGCACCTCGCGCCCGAGGTCAGCCGATGGGAAGGTGCCCTGGGCTGGTTGCTGGCGGCGGGGGTCGCGGCCGCCGGATACCTGCTCCTGCCACACGCGCTTGGAACGGACAGCACCCGCTTTCTTGTCTTCGGTCTGGTCGGTCAGCTCGTGCGCCTGGGTCTTTTGCTCACCCTTTTTGCCTATGTCATCCTGGCCAAAAATTTTTCATTCTTGGGATTTGTCAGCTGCGGGGTCATGAGTTATGGTGCCCATCTTTTCGCGGAAGTCGCCTGGCTGGCCCGCCGCTCTGCCAATGCTGACTTAAATTCATAATTGATTATGGCCCAAGATATTACAGCAGGACTGGACAAAAGTGCCGTGGTGCAGCAATACATCATGCACCATGTCACGGATTCCCATGAATGGGTCCTGCCCTTTACCAAGGTGCATCTGCCCGGGTTCCTCAGCCTGCACGCCCTGATGATTCTGCTGGCCGCCACCTTCCTGATGGTTCTGTTCGGTCTGGTCTACCGGCGAAAGGATCCGGTGCCGCGCGGCATCACGAACCTGCTGGAAGTACTGGTCCTCTTCATCCGCAACAACATCTGCATTCCGAATCTGGGCGAACACGACGGCCGCAAGATGGCACCGCTTTTTTGCAGCTTTTTCTTTTTCATCCTGACCCTGAACCTGATGGGGCTCATTCCCCTCTTCGCCACCGCCACGGGGAACGTCAACGTCACCGCCGCGCTGGCCCTGATCACCCTGGGCTTCATGATTTTTGGCACCATCTACAAGAACGGTGTAGGCGGATTTGTGCACGCGTTTATTCCGCACGGTGTGCCCTGGCCGGTGTTGATCCTGCTCATCCCCATTGAATTCCTCGGCATGTTTATCAAGGCGTTTGCCCTCACCATCCGTTTGTTCGCCAACATGCTGGCCGGTCACATCGTCATCTTCTCCCTCATCGGCATGGTTTTTATTTTCGGCCTGGCGGGACTGCCCTCCGTTTTCCTCGCCCTGGCCATCTACTTGCTCGAGTTGTTCGTGTCGTTTTTGCAGGCGTATATCTTTACCCTGCTCTCGGCCATGTTCATCGGGCAGATGTACCATCCGGCCCATTAGGCCGGCGGGATTGAGTCACAGCACGAAAAGTAAGGAGTAGCGTCATGGGTTCTGTATCTGCAATTGGTGCCGGTCTGGTGGTGATTGGAGCGGGTCTGGGCATTGGCAAACTGGCCGCCTCGGCCATGGAGGGCATCGCCCGCCAGCCCGAAGCCGCCCCGAAAATCCAGGTCAACATGCTGATCGCGGCCGCGCTGATTGAAGGCGTGGCCCTGTTCGCCGCGGTCATCTGTCTGATCAACAAGTAAGAGAACGGCAGGACTATCATGGCGGAACACGCCACCACTGCTGTTGCCGAGGTACCGGCTCACGGGCATGACTCCGCTCACGGCGAGGTCAACCTGTTCAAACCGGATGCCCTCATCATGGGCCTGACCTGGCTCACCTTTCTGCTCACCACCGTGGTGCTGTACAAGGTGGCCTGGAAGCCCATTCTCGCCGCGCTCGACAAACGCGAGGCGGACATCCGCCAGTCCCTGGAAGATGCGCAGAAGCACCGCGACGCCCTGGCCCAGCTCGATGAGCGACGCCAGCAGGTGATTGCGGAGGCGGATGCCAAGGCCAAGGAACTGGTGACCCAGGCGCGGCAGGCCGCCCTGGAAGCCGCGGCGGTGATTGAGAACAAGGCGCGCGAAGAAGCCCAGATCCTGTTGGGCAATGCCCAGCGCGAAATCAACGCGGCGCAGGAAAAGGCCCTGGCTGAACTGCGCCACGAAAGCGCAGATCTGGCCATCGGACTGTCCCGCAAAATCATCGGCGAAAGTCTGGACGAGAAGAAAAGCCGCGACCTGGTCGACCGGCTGATCAAGACGGTATAACCCATGGCTCAATCACCCGCATCCCGCCGCTACGCCCGCGCCTTGTTTGAACTGGCGCAGGAACAGGGTCGCCTGGACCGCGTTCAGGCCGACCTGACGGAACTTGTGCCCCTGGTGGAGCGCAAGGCGGAATTTGCGGCGCTGCTGGAGCGGCACGAGCTGTCCACCGGCCAACGCAAGGACCTGTGGACATCGGTGTTGCAGGGACGGGCCGAGCCTCTGACCCTGCGCTTCCTCCACTTCCTGGTGGAGAAGCGGCGCGGCCCGCTGCTGGGTGAGATCATCCGGGCCTTCGAGGTTCTCTTCAACGCGGCCAAGGGTATCACCACCCTTGAGGTGGTGGCGGCACGCCCCCTGACTGAAGAGCAAATGCAGGCCCTGTCCGCCCGCTTTGCCCACAAGCTGGGCGGCCAGATCAAGGCGCACCAGAAAACCGACGCCTCCCTGCTGGGCGGTTTTCTGGTTCGGGTGGGCGACGTGGTCCACGACTACAGCGTGAGCCACCAGCTCGAACAATTGCATCATAAAATGGTAACGGCATAGAGGTACGCACATGGCGCTCCAAATTAAGCACGAAGAAGTTTCAGCCATCCTGAAAAAACAGCTGGCTGATTATGAACTCAAGCCCGACTCCTACGAGACCGGCACGGTCATCAGCGTGGGCGACGGCATCGCCCGCGTTCACGGGCTGGCCAACGTCATGTCCAACGAGCTGGTCGAATTCAAGGGCGGCATCCGCGGCCTGGCCCTGAACCTGGAATCCGACAACGTGGGCGTGTGCGTGTTCGGCGAGGTGGAATCCATCAAGGAAGGCGACGAAGTCAAACGCACGGGCAAGATTGCCTCCGTGCCCGTGGGCGACGCTTTGAGCGGCCGCGTGGTGGACGCGCTGGGCAACCCCATTGACGGCGGGGCCCCTATCAAGGCCACCGAGATGCGCCCCATCGAGTTGAAGGCGCCCGGCATCATCGAACGCCAGGACGTGAAGGAGCCCATGCAGACCGGGCTCAAGGTGATTGACGCCCTCACCCCGGTGGGCCGCGGACAGCGCGAGCTGATCATCGGCGACCGCAAGACGGGCAAGACCAGCATCGCCATCGACACCATCATCAACCAGCGCGGCGAGAACGTGCGCTGCTTCTACGTGGCCATCGGCCAGAAGCGC
>CAYTVN010000065.1:0-12747 GCA_964441655.1 uncultured Verrucomicrobiota bacterium
CCCTACGCGTTGTCGTTTGCCGCCGGCGCGATGATTTTCGTGGTGGTGGAGGAGCTGATCCCCGAATCGCAACAGGGTGGCAGCACCGACCTGGCCACCCTGGGCGCCATCGTGGGGTTCACGGTGATGATGGTGCTGGACGTGGCCCTGGGCTAGCGCAGATTAAATTGATCTGTAGCCATTATTCTTCATCTCGCAAAGGCGCAAAGACGCAGAGTTTGGGCGTCGGCTCCCACTAAAACTTGGCGTTCTTCGCGACTTGGCGAGAAAAAGAGAAGTAAGCGAGGCATTTTCTAGATTCTGCCTCTGCGACGCTGCGAGAGGCTATGGCATATTTTTTTAATACGCTCTAGTCGTCGTCTTCCTCGTTGTCTTCGTGGCCTTCGTCTTCGTGCTCTTCCTCCTCGCCTTCACCCAGGGACAGGGTGGAGCCGAGCACGGGGATGCGCAGGGTGCCGCGGTTGGGGTCGAAGTGCTGGAACAACTGGGCTGTCCACGCCAGGGCGACCACCGCCACGGCCAGGCCACTCCAGCGGTGGGCCGGGGTGGGTTGCAGCGTCGCGGTGACACGTTTGAAGCCGTGGATCATGGACAGGGCGATGGCTTCGCGATGACGCATATGATGAAGCAGCAGTCCCGCCGCATGCACCGCGATGGAGGCCAGTAGCACATAGGCGAGAACGCCGTGGACATCCTCGCCCGCTTCTCCGCGCACGCCGGTCCACACCAGCAGCGGGATCAGAGCAAACATCAGAAGAGAATTGATGGCTGAACCCGGGTTGTGAGCTCCGTAGGAGGGTGTGTTCCGGTTGAGCACGCCGCCGAAATAACGGAGCGTTTCCCGCGGGGAAAAGAAAAGCGAGGCCAGCCGGTTGGGGCGGCTGCCGAACAGGGCCAGCAGACCGCGCAGCAACAGGAAGAATGCGGCGGTTATGCCCAGAGGCATATGCCACATAAAGAGCGGCCCGTCCTCCTCCGTAGTCAAGGCGATGACCAGCGCTGCGCCAGCGCTCAAGGCAAAGCCCCAGTGGAAGATTCGAATGGGCCAGTCCCATACCAGCACGCGGTGTTCGTTGGAATTCATGACGTTCCTGGCGGGGTTGATTTATGGATCTGCGGTAACCATGAAATAGGCGCCCGCAGTGGAGACGGACGAGGTGAAGCTATTGAGCGGATAGGTGGCCGGTATGCCCGCTTGCACCACCGTGAATCCGCTCATCAAGTCCACCGACTGGTGCAAGGTGTAGGTGCGGCCCAGCGTGCTGTTCCACCGCACCACAAAGCCGCCCGGTGCAGGCGTGGTGGATTCCACCACGAACAGGGAGTTGGCATCCGCGGCGCCCGAACCGGCCCGCCATTCGTCGAGGTTGCTCGCGCCATCCTGATCGAAATCGCCTTCGGGTAGAACATCGAGAATGCTGGTGATGCCGTCGTTTGCATCCGCCTCCACCAGCGCCTGTTCCCACCAGTCAGGCAGGCCATCACCATCCGCATCTGCGCCGCCGGTGGACAGCAAGGCGAGTCCGGCATCGTCCTCCGAAACCACGACGCCAGCGGGTGTGGCCACCATGCGCAGGGCCTTGGTCAGGGATTCGAATTGCACTGCGTTCAACGGGGTGAGGGGCGCCCCCACGTCTTTGGCCTGGACTGTGCCGTGTCCGGTGGCCGTGAACAGCAAGGAACCTTTGAGAGCCATGTTGACCACCGGGCGATCGGTATTCGCGGCGCCGGGAGCGGGGTTGGCCGGGTTGGTCAGGTCGAGCGTCAACCAGCCGTTCTGGCCATCCGCAACAAAAGCGTAGGCGCCGGAGCATTCCACGCCCAGGGCGCGTCCGGCCGTGTTGTAGCCGCCCAGGCGGGCCAGGGTCGCACCATCGAGCACCGCGACACCTGCGGGGCCGTCCGCCACCACCAGATTATTTCCGCACCAGGCCAGGTCGTGGGCATAGGCGGCGGCAGTGGTGCTGGCCAGCAGGACGGGGCTGGCGGGCTGGGTGAGATCCAGCAGCAGAATGGTTGAGCCGTCGGTCAGGGCCAGCTTGGGTGCGTGAAACGCGAGGGCATGTACGCTGACCACGGTGCTGTTGCTGTAGGTGGCGAGCCGCACCGGTGCGGATGGATTGGCGAAGTCCGCCACGCTGATGGTGCCGAAGCCGTGGGCAACCGCGCCCCGGGTCCCGTCCGTAGCCACCACACGGCGGGCGTTGCCAAGGGGCAGGTTGCCCCGCAAAGCGGGGGCGGCGGGATTGGTCAGGCTGTAGATTTGCACACCCTGTTCGCCCGCAGCCACCACGGCCAGATCGCCCACGAGCGCGGTGTCGCGGGCACGTAATCCGGTGACGTGCGTGTAGAGCAGGACGGGGGCCAGTGGACTAGCCAGGCTCAACACCTGCACGCCGGCCAGCCCGTCCGCCACGTAGGCCGTGCCGGAGTTGATCGCGATGCCGACTGCCGTGCCTGCCGTATCCAGCGTGGTCGCCACGGTGGGCGACGCTGGATTGGACAGATCAAGCACCAGAACGCCGGCGGCACCGGCACCCGCGTAGGCCTGGGAACCGGAGGCCGTGATAGTGGTTGCGGGAACGGGAAGTTGGAGGCGGGCCAGCACCGCGGGTTGGGACGGTGTTGCGCCGTTCACCACCACCAGCCGGGCTTGTTCATCCAGCAGCAGGATGTTTTGACCCAGGAGCGCCAGGGCTCGTCCATTGGGCAGTATTTCCGAACGGCCGATGACGGTGGGTGATGCCGGGTTGGCCACATTGACCGCCAGTAAGCCTTCGAATCCATCCGCCACCCAAGCGGTGCTTCCGGAGACGCGAATCGCCACGGCGGGTCCCGTGGTGGGCAGCGTTCCGACCAACGCGGGCGTGGCCGGGTTGGCGATGTTGATGAAGCGCAGGCCTTGCGGGCCATCGGCCAGAACGAGGGTGGACCCTGTGACGGCGACATCCATGGCCACGCCCGATGAATTGAAGCTCTGGACCAGCGCCGGTGCGTCGGGCTGGCTCACATTGACGATGTGCAGGCCGGCTTCACCGCAGGCGGCATACACGTGGGAGCCCGCAGCCGTGACCGCCCGGATATTTCCGGTCAGGCGGAGGCTGCCGCGTTTGAGGGGAACCGCCGGATTTGTGAGGTCGAGCACGGTCAGGGTCGCCCCTTCGCCCAGATAGGCGAATCCGCCCGCCACGGTGATCGCATCGGCAAATCCACCCAGGCTGCTGATGGCATTCACGGTCTGAGGTCCCCAGCCGCTGCCGCTCACCACGCCCGCAAACTGGACCGCGCCCGCCAGATTGGTCGCCCCGTTTAGCACGGTGTAGGCGACCAGGTTATAGGTGCCCGTGGCCAGGCCGAGGGTGTTCCAGGGCAGGATGACGTTTTGCACGCTACCAGGGGCAAGGTTGAGCAGATTGGTCGAGGCCACCTGCTGCTGGGTATTGGTGTTGATCAGGAGCAGTTGGAAGGACGTGGCCGAGTTGCCGCCGTTGCTGACCGTGAGGGATACCGCGACCACATCGCCCGCCAGGGCATCGGTGGAGGCAGCGAGCCCGGACAATACGAGATTGGTGCGGGCGGGCAGGTTGGGCACCACAGCCTTCCATTCCATGTCGAAGGCCAGGTCGGGGGTGTCGGCAGCGGTGATGCCCTGGCCGGGATTGATCAGCCCGCGCGAGTGGGGGGCTGGCGACATCCAGACGAAGGCAGCATACGTGTTGCCGGTCCCGCCCAGCTGCAGCGAGGTGCCCACCGGAGTATTTGTTTCCACCACCAGCAGTTGGGTCGAGGTTCGTCCAGCGGCCGGTCCGTTATTGGCCGCAAAGGCACCTTCGTAGCTCAGGAATTGAATGACGCCCGTGCTCAGGTTGACCAGGGCGATGCCGTCCGGTCCATTCTGCAGTCCGCTGATGGCAAACCAGGCGGTGCCGATGCCGTTGCTCTGGTTGGGCAATACGCCGGAAAGAGTGGCGGTGGAATAGGAAAGTCCATCGGCTCCATTGTAAGCCACCAGGCTGTAGTTGGTGAGCGACAGACCGGCTGGCCCCGCCACCTCCACGCCTTCGTTGGTGTCGGTGCCGGTGTTGTCGTAATGGAATTCGTTGATCCACGGTTCGCCGGAACCCACGCCGCCCACGCCCGCCTGGTGGACTTCCACGGCGATGGTATTGCCGCCGAAAATCGCGTTGGTGGAAGGGATGGACAGGCTGACCCAGTTGGTCTCCGCATTGCCGCTGCGTGCGGAGGTGGCCCGCGAGGTGAAGGCCAGCGGGTTGGCATCGAGGTTATCGCGCGCGGCCTCCACACCGTTGAAATAGATCGCGGCGCCGTCATCCATCCGACCGCGCACAAGCAGGGACAGGGGCAGGCGATCGGTCTGGGCCATTGTTCTGAAATAGTAGGTCACGTGCTGGGTGGCGGTGAGCGTAGTGGCTTCGCCGCCGTTACCGAAGCCGATCGGGGTCGCGCCCTGGGCCCAGAAGCTGTCGTAATAATTGGTCTGCCGCCAGGGCGTCTGCGTCTGGTCCAAGCCGTCCTGGCGGTATTTCCAGGTCGAGCCAGCGGCCACCCAAGTGCTGGTCACCACGCCGGGAGCCAACGCCACCAGCGCTTCAGCCACGTTGTCCTGGGTCTGGGTCTCGCCCGCCAGCGCGGCCGCGATGGCCTGCACGGTGTGGTAGTTGGTGGAGCGCCCGGCTGTGTTCCACGTGAAGGTGAGGTTGGTGGATTCATAGGCGGGCAGGGCGGTGACATTGAGGTTGCCCAGCAGCACGCGGTCGGTCTGATCAGTCACCGCAACCCCGAAGGTTTCGCTGTAGTCGCCCAGGTTCTGCACGCTGACAATCAGGTTAGAGGAGGTGCCGGCGCGGATGAAAGGCGGGGCGGTCAGGGCGGTCACCGCCACATCGTGGAACGGGCTGCGCACCACGACGCTGGCTTCCAGCGTATTGTTGTCCGTGACCACTTCGCTGGCCTGCGGGCTCGCGGTGGCGCGCAGGGTGTAGGCACCCAGGGCCAGGTTGGTGGTGTTCCACACCAGGGCCACATTCGTGATCGCGCCCGGCGCGAGATTGCTGACCACCGCGGAGCCGATGGCGGCCTGCGCGGTCACATTGCTCAGCCCCACCGCGAAGGTCTCGGTGCTGTTTTGCAGGTTGCGCACGCTGACCCGTAGGGTGGCGGTGGTATTCGGGTTGGCGACGGTGGGTTGAAGGGCTGTCACGGCGAGATCGTGGCCCGCGGCCAGGGCCACATCGAGGCCGGTCAGCGTCACGAAGGTGAAGCCGTAGTTGCCATTCGTGTTGGGATTGGCGGCCAGGCCGAGATAGTTGCCCGACAGGTACCGGTCCTGCCCGTTGGTTCCCGAAGCGGCCAGCACGCCTGCGATTTGCATGGAGACGATGGATCCGATGCCGGTGGCGTTCAGGCTGGTCCACGGGATGGCGCACTCCCAGCGCTCGGTCAGGCGGTTGCCGTCCAGGTCGGGCGCTGATACGGGGCCTTCCGTGCCATCGAACTGCGAGAGGCGCGCGCCCACTACGGCGGGGAACGTAGTGGCGCCCAGGCTGTAGACGCCCTGCCCGAAGTTGTAGCCGCCGGCCAGGTTGAAGTCCGCGAACGTGGCATCCCCGTGTTCGTCGCCGAGCAGGATGGCAATTTCCATGGGAGTGGTGAAGGCGATGTTATGCAGGTAATCGAGACCCTGCGGTTTGCCGGATTTGTTCCAGAGGTTGCCCGCCTTGTTGGTCAGCGTGTTAACAGCCAGGAAGAGTACGGCGGCGTTGCTGGTGGCGCCCACATCGAGGGCTTCGCCCCCGATATAGAAATTAGAGGCATCGTGGTTGACGTAGATCCGCCCGAAGCTGCCGAAACCGCCCTGGGGCGTGCCGCTGGCATAGCCGCCCGACCGCTCGAAGTCCACGTCGTCGCCCACCACGTTCTGATCCGGATCGGCGGGATCGACGGAGATCGCCGGGGAACCCAGCGACAACCCGAAGGAGGCGGTGCCGGTCGGATTTACGTAGAGGCGTACCGTTTCCGAGACGGGTCCATCCTTGTCCACGGCATAGAAGGTCATGGTGTAGACCCCGACCGGAGCGGGGCTGGCCCAGGTGAAGGTGCCTGCGGTATTGGTGGCGCCGAAGGTGGCGGACGCGGGTTTATTGCTGACCGACAGGGTGACCGGATCGCCGCCCGTGGCGGTGGCGGTTACCGCAAACTGGACGCTGTTGCTGAGGGTGGTGAATTTATTGCCGATGGGAGTGAGCGCGGGCGGTCCCACGGAGGGAACATAGACCAGGCTCATGCTGGTGAAGTTGGCGGTGGCGGTGGGAGCGGAGGTGACGCCCGCCGCGCCCTTGTTGAAGTTAACCGCCTGAATGTAAGGGCCCGCGCCATTAAACTCCGTGAACTCCACGAAGATGCGGTAGGTCCCGTCCGCCACCACCACGTTGTTGGTGTTGCGGCAGTTCCAGGTGACCGAATGGGCCTGGTGCGAGGACAGCGTGGCACCGGTAATCCCGTCCACCACGTTGCTTTTCGAACTCGTTCCCCAGCGGGTCAGCCAGCGGATCTGCGACACGGCCTGGCGCTTCAGGGTTTTGACGAAGTTGGTGTTCGCGTCCGTCACCCAGATGGCCATGACGTTGCGCGGCGAATAGGTCCCTCCGGCGGTGACGGTGGTGACCTGGAAGGTGGCGCTGCCGTCGGTTTGGGCAAACCCTGGCCGCACCCATGCGATGGCCAGGAAAAGGGCGATGATCAGCCTGCGGTGCATCATGGCGAGGGCTCCGGGGACGGGGTGGAAGCAGACAACTCAAGCGGGCAGAAACGCGATAACGTTTGCGATGTGGTTCCGTTGGCCAGGCGGACCAGAATGCCCTGCACGGTTTCCAGGATGACCGGGAATCCACGATGCAGCGTAGGCGAAAGCTCCATTCCGTAATCCACATGCTCGGGCTCCACCCCGAACAGGAGCAGGGGCTTCTGCGCGTAACAGGGCTTCAATTCACGCAGGGCCGAGGCGATGCCCACGTCGTGCAGTGACGCATGGGTGCGGGGCACCAGCAATTCCCGCGCATCCATCAGGTACATGGAACCCGGCACGCCGCCCCCGAAAAAAGCATCCAGAAATAGCACGGCATCCGCCTTTTCGATCTCGTCCACCAGATGGATCACCGAGGTGCCGATGTCCACCACGTTGACGCCCGCGGGCACGCAGGCCTTGAGCGCAGCCGCCAGGTGGCAGCCCAGGCCGTCATCCGACATGAGCAGGTTGCCCACACCGGCGACCAGGATGGTGCGGGCCGGGATCACGGCACCGCCACCCCGGCGTGAAAGACCCGCGCGGTTTTGCCGGGCCGCGAAACATGGGTGGCGCAATCCAGACAAGGATCCACGGAATGGATGACGCGCAGGGCTTCCACCGGCTGATCGGGGTTGACGATGGGCGTGCCCATCAGGGCCTGTTCCAGCGGGCCGCGCTGGCCGATCGAATCCTGCGGGGAAATGGTCCAGCACGTGGGCGTGATCACCTGGTAGCGCGCAATCTTGCTGCCCGCCACATCCATCCAGTGACCCAGCGCGCCGCGCGGCGCTTCGGTCAGGCCCACGCCGCTGCCCGAGAACGGCACGGTGTTTTCCACGTAGGCGGGCGTGTTGAGGGGCAGTTCGTCCAGCCAGGTTTGCATGGCCTGCACCAGCAGGGCGGCCTCCTGGGCGCGGGAGCGGATGCGGTCCAGCACGGACACGCTGTAGGGATAGTCGCCCCGGATCACCATGCGGGCCAGTGGTCCGCATTCATAGGGGGTGCCTTCGTAGCGGGGCGCTTTGAGCCAGGAGTAGGCGCCCGGCTTGGGATGCTGGGGTGCGGTTTCGCCCACCGCGGGATGGCGGTCGTTGGTGCGATCTTCGTACCAGGAGTGGGTTACGTGCTCGCTGATCTTGGAGGCGTCGAGGGGCAGGGTGGCCGCCCCGTGCGGGCCCATGATGCGTCCGGCCGGAATCATCTTGGCGCCGGCGTTGTCCTGCTCGAACACGCCGAAGGACATCAGGTGTCCGTAGCCGCGCCCGATGGAGAAATAGTCGGGATACAACGAGGCCAGCCGCTCCACGTCGGGCAGGTAGGTGCCGTGGATGAAGGCGGCGATTTCGGTGAGCAACGATTGAAACTTCGCCTTGTCCTCGGCGTGGGCCACCGCGGTGAAGCCGCCCGCGATGTAGGCCGGGGTGTGGGGCAGTTTGCCGCCCCAGACGGCGCCCATCTCGTGGCACTTGCGGCGCATGGTGATGGCGGCCAGATAATTGTTTACCAGGATGCCGGAGGTGGCGGGGTCCAGTCGCCGACCCACATCGAGCCCGGGCAGCCAGGGCGCCATGCCGGGGCCCTGGATGAAGTCGGGCAGGGACAGTAGATAAAAATGAAGGATGTGCGACTCGAGGTAGCAGCAGGCGTGCACCAGGTTGCGCAGGATGCGCGCGGTATCGTTGGGCACCACGCCGAACGCGTCATCGAGGGTCAGGGCTGCCGCCATGGCGTGCGAGGTGGGACAGACCCCGCAGATGCGGGAGGTGATGATGGGCGCGTCCCGCGGATCGCGCGGCACCAGGATGCGTTCGAAGGCGCGGAACAGGGTGCCGATGGCCCGGGCCTCGATGACTTGCTGAACCCCGTTGATGGTGTCCACCTGAATGTCAATTTTCAGGTGGCCCTCGATACGGGTCACCGGGTCAATGGCGGCGCTGAGTATGGGCATGGCGGGTTTCCTTGGGATTCAGTTCGTTCACCGCAGAGGCGCTGAGTTCGCTGAGAACAAGCCGGAGTTGAGTGGATGCATGGTGGAGATGACGATGAGCCTTTCTCCCTATATCTCCGCGATTTCGGCGTCTCTGCGGTGCATATCATTTCAGCTTGGGGTGTAGGGTTCGAAGAAGGAGGAGGGGCCGGGGAAGGAGGGTTCCACGCAACCCTGGCAGGGCGAGTTGACTCCGATGCACCAGTTGCCCTGGCCTTCCTTGCCGTTCCAGCAGTTCTGGCATTTCGCGGTGGTGAAGGGGCCGCGGCAGCCCAGGTTGATCAGGCATTTCGCGTCGCAATCGGCAAACGTGGTGGCTTCCACGTTGCCCGGCAGCACGGTATTGCGCGGGCAGGTGTGGTGGATAGTGTCCTGGGCCTGGTAGAGCGCCACCGGTCGGCCGAAGGAATCCAGGGGCACCGGATTACCGAGGATGAGCTGCACGATGGCCCAGCACACCCAGTCTGGATTGGCCGGGCAGCCGGAGATATTGATGGTGGTCCGGCCCGTCAGCTTGGGCACACTCACCACGCCGGTCGGATTGGTGCCGGATGCGGGGATGCCGCCGAAGGACGCGCAGGTGCCGACGCAGACGATGGCCGCGGCGCGCGCGCTGTAATCCTGCACCGCCTGTTGGAACGTGATCTCCTCTCCGCGATAACTGTAGACCACGCAGCAGGCGCCATTGAACGCGGTGGGTACGCCGCCTTCCAGGACGAGGACGTAGTTGCCGTTTTCGTACACTTCGCGCAAGGCCGCCACCGCGGGATCACCCGCCAGCGCCATCAGAGTGGGATGGAAAATCAGGTTGATGTTGTCCGTGAGCACTTCCGCAATGTTGTGCGGCGCGTTGTCGGAAATGCGGTTCAGCAGGGATACCGAACAGCCGGTGCACGAACTGCCGTGCAGCCAGATCACCGCCGGGCCCAGTGGATTAGCCAGAGCTTTTTGAAGCAGGCCCATCTGAAGCGGATCAATCCCCACTGCGGCCGCTGAAATTCCGCAGTATTGAAGGAAACGTCGTCGTGATACATTCATCGCACTTCTCCTCACGCGCAGTTTATGAAACGCTTAACCCCAGGCACGACTAACTGTCTTAATGTTTCTTCATGTAGACCAACCAGGCGCTACGTATAAAAGCAGGCGGTGTGCCAGCTTATGACGACTGAACTACTTAAAGAACTTAAGTCGTTGTGGGTGAAGCGGGGAACGAAGTCTTAATAAATCTTAACGTTTGAACGATATGTTTACGAAAAATCAAATTGTTGAATTGGACATCACCGACACCGCGGACGGGCAGCAGTGTTTCGGGCGATTGCCGGAAGGGTTGGCCGTGTTTGTGCAGGGTCCTGCGGCGGTGGGCGACCGGGTTCGGGCCTCGATTTTCAAAATCAAAAAGAACTACCTCGAGGCCCGGCTGGTCGAGGTGGTCACTCCGTCCCCGGCGCGCGTAACGCCGACCTGTTCCCACTTCGGAGTGTGCGGAGGCTGCAAGTGGCAGCATGTGGATTATGCCGAGCAGTTGCGCCTGAAACGCAAACTGGTTGCGGATGCGCTGGCGCATCTGGGCGGATTTGCGGAGGCAAAGGTGCTGGAAGCGCTGCCGTCGCCGCAAGTCTTCGGCTACCGCAACAAGATGGAATTTTCGTTTGGTGACCGGCGCTACCTGCTGGAGGCCGAGATGGGCCTGGATGAATCGCGCCTGATCAAGCCCATGAACTTCGCCCTGGGCTTCCATGCCCCCGGAAGATTCGATCGCGTGGTGGATGTGGACCTCTGCCACCTTGCCACGCCGGAAATGAACGAGGCCCTGACTTTGGTCAAGGCGTGGGCGGTGCGCAACGCGCTCACCATCTACAGTACGCACACCCACACCGGCTACCTGCGCAACCTGGTGGTGCGGCACGCGGCGGGCACGGGCGAGTTTATGGTGTACCTCGTCACCTCCACCCACGAACCCGCGTTGATGGCCGGTTTGCTGGACGAATTGAGGGCCGCGTTTGGTGATCGTCTCACCACCTTCGTGAACGGGGTGACCAGCCGCAAAAACACGGTGGCGCGGGGCGATCAGGATCTCGCGTTGCACGGGCCGGGGTTCATACGCGAGACGCTGGACGGGTTGACGTTTGAAATTTCGCCCGGCTCCTTTTTCCAGACCAACAGCCGCCAGGCCGAGGTGCTGTATCGCGAGACGGTTTTGCGCGCGAAACCGCAGGCGGACGAAGTCGTGTACGACCTCTATTGCGGAACCGGCACCATCGCGCTTTTTCTGGCCCGCAACTGCCGCGCCGTGGTGGGGGCGGAGATGGAGCCCAGCGCCATTGCGGATGCCGAGCGCAATGCGAGGGCCAACGGATTGGATCACGTGCGTTTTCTTCAACTCGATTTGCAGCATCTCGCGGAAGCCGTGCGCGCATTGCCGTCCGACCTCCAGCCCGGTGTGGTCGTGGTGGACCCGCCCCGCGTTGGCCTGCACGCCAAGCTGGTCGAGGAACTGCGTCGACTGGCCCCACGTCGCATTGTGTATGTCAGCTGCAATCCCGCGAGTCTGGCCCGCGATGCGCAATTACTGTGCGCGGACGGGCTCTACACCTTGGGTGACGTCCAGCCGGTCGACCTCTTCCCGCACACCTACCACGTAGAAAGCGTGGTCGCACTGGAGCGGATATAGCCCGTCGAATTGAGGACTTGGAGACGATGATTTGGGGACGTTGCTTGCAATGCGTTAATATATTGCTACTTATGAGTTAATTAACCCACAATTTGAGGACCAATGGCTGTTGCCTTATTCGAATCATCGCCCGTCGCCGCGGTGGTATGTGCGTTATTTAAGTCATAATATGTTGTTGAAAAGAATGTTATATAGAACGTCCCTTTTCTTTTCCTTTTCTTTTCTTTCTTTTCGAGTTTATGGAATGCGTTTGGGAATCGGCGGCGGTAGTTATAGGTTACGCAGCTATGGCAACAGACGTCCCTACGTTCCGGGCCGAACTCAGCAATGTGTTGACGCATGGGGTCGGCTTTCTAGCCAGTATTGCGGCGCTGGTACTGCTCGTTACCTATGCCGGCATGTACGGTGGGGCGCGCGAGATCACCGCCTCCGCCGTCTACGGGACGACCCTGGTGGCACTGTATTTCGCGTCAACCTTGTATCACAGTACCCGCACCGTTGCCGCCCGGCGCATCACCCGGATTCTGGATCATATCGCCATCTACCTTCTGATCGCAGGGACCTATACGCCGTTCACCCTGATTGCGCTGCGCGGCCCCTGGGGGTGGAGTCTTTTCGGCGTGGTCTGGGGCCTGGCACTGGTCGGGGTCGTGTATGAAATCTTCTTCTGCGGGCGCTACAAACTCATCTCGATCCTCGTGTATCTCGCCATGGGCTGGCTGGTAATCGTGGCCATCAAGCCGCTGGTCGGACACCTCCCCGCGCCAGGCGTCGCGTGGTTGGCCGCAGGCGGCGTGGCCTACAGCCTGGGCACGATTTTCTATGCGTGGAAAACGTTGCCGCATCATCACGCCATCTGGCATCTCTTTGTCCTCGGCGGCAGCATCTGTCACTTTGTCGCGGTGATGCGCTACGTGCTGCCCTCTTCTTGAATGCCGTATATCTGGTTGAACCTGCGCTGTCGGTTGGCGTGGAACCTACTTCCGGATTGATTTCGAAATCTCGTTCACCCCGATAGTGGACCCTCGTGGAGCGGTGTTTCCGTAGCTGCGGCCGTGTGGTATAGTTCCCAGTTCGACCAACCATCAATTTCGGGACACCGTGTTATGAGCAAGGATTCGATCGTCGTAGCAGGGGCGCGCGAACATAATTTGAAGAACATTACGGTGCGCATTCCCCGCAACGCGTTGACCGTGGTGACGGGGCTCAGCGGCTCCGGGAAGTCGTCACTGGCCTGCGACACCCACTACGCGGAGGGGCACCGCAAAAACGTGGAGTCGCTCT